>JAQXGX010000062.1 GCA_029006935.1 Eggerthellales bacterium
GTACCTTGCCTGCCAAAGGTTCGGCATGCGGGCCCGCGCTACCAACTTTGCCCTGGAAGATTTGCCCCGCGTGGTGGCAAAGGCTCACGCGGGCGGGGTGAAGGTGCATCTGACCTGCAACGTGGTCATGCATCCGGAAGATATTTCCCAGCTTCCTTCGTTTTTGGAGCAGGTGGACTCTGCCGGGGTGGACGCGCTGATCGTAGGGGATCTGGGCGCGGCGTCGCTGGCTCGCACGTATGCCCCCAAGGCGGAACTGCACGTGAGCACGCAGGCCAGCGTCTGCAATGCGGAAGCGGCAAAGGTGTGGCACGATCTGGGGGCAAGTCGCATCGTGGCTGCACGGGAAATGAGCTTGGCGGAATTGGAGGAGCTTAAGCGCGGCATGCCGGCGGGCATGGAGCTGGAGGCCTTTGCCCACGGGGCCATGTGCGTTGCGTATTCGGGGCGCTGTCTGATCAGCGACTTCCTGAACGGACGCAGTGGCATCCGCGGGAACTGCGCCCAGTCCTGCCGGTGGGAGTACGCGCTCATGGAGTCCTGGCGGCCGGGGGAGTACTATCCGGTGGAAGAGGACGGTAAGGGCTCCTACATCCTGAACGCCGACGACGTGTGCATGCTAGAGCATCTGGACGCGCTGGAGGCTGCGGGGGTTGACTCCATCAAGATCGAGGGACGTACGAAGAAGGCCTACTACGTGGCCTGCGTGGTAAACGCCTACCGGCAGGTGCTGGACGGCGCCCCGGCCTCTGAGTTCATGCGGGAGCTGGAGTGCGTTTCGCATCGGCCCTACTCCACGGGCTTCTACTTCGGCCAGGCCCATCAGACGCCCCAGAACCTGGTCTACGTGCGCACCACGCGTTGGGCGGGTCAGGTTCTTTCTTGCGAAAGCGCCGGTCAGGGCTGGTGGCGCATCAAATTCAAGTGCCGCAACAGCTTTTCCCCGGAAGAGCCCCTGGAGGTGCTGAGCCCGCGCAAGCCCGTGCGCAGCCTGCGAATGACCCAGCTCATGCACGATCCCTTGAGCCGCACCGTGGTGCTGACCGACGGCGGAGTTTCCGGCTGGAAGCCCCGGGTGGAGGAGCCCTACCCGGTGCAGGTTGCCGATCATCCCGCGGAGCACTACTTTGCCCTGGTGGACCAGCCGCTGGAGCCCGGGGACATCATCCGCGCTCTGGATCCCACCTCCTAGCGGGCGCGGATTTGGGTCCGGGTCCAGGTGTGGGCGCGTGGGTGCCTAGTAGTAGATGATCATCAGGCCGATGAGCATGCCCAGGATCACGAAGAAGGCTGGGGTCTTGCTGCGGTGCATGAGCACCGACTGGGGCAGGATTTCGCCAAAGACCACGTAGAGCATGGCGCCGCTGGCAAGACTCAGGCTCACCGCAAGACCCAGGGGGCCGATATCGCCCAGCCAATAGCCCAGCCACGCTCCCAGAACGGTGGGAAGGGCGCAGGCTGCGGTGATCAGGATGGCCCGGATGCGGGACATGCCGCCGCTGAGCAGGGGAACGGCCACGGCCATGCCCTCGGGGATGTTGTGCAGGCCAATGAGCACGGCCATGACCATGCCGGTGCTTTCCAGCGCGCCGTCGGGCGCGGCAAAGCTGGCGCCAATGGTCATGCCCTCGGGTACGTTGTGCAGCGCGATGGCGCAGGCCATGACCAGGCCTGCCACGTACAGCGACGCCCGCGAGTCCTGATTGCGCCGGTGCTGGTTCAGATGGTCGGCGTGGATGAGTTCGTCCAGGTCGTCGTGGGTCTGGGGGTGATCGGGGGAGGAAGTGTGCTCCACTTCAGCTTCGGTTTTGCGGTCGATCAGGAAGTTCAGTCCAAAAACCACTGCAACGCCAATGATCAGTGCCACGGAAACCAGTAGCGGTGCCTGGGTGGTGACCTTCTGGGCCGACTCCACAGCCTCGGTGACCAGGTCCAGGCACACTACGGAAAGCATGATGCCGCCGGCAAGGGAGAGCAGCAGGCTGACGGTGCGGTTGGAATCGCTCTTGAACAGGGCTCCTACGACGCCGCCCAGGCCGGTGCCGCCGGCGCCTGCGATCAGGGTGATGATGGTGATGTA
>JAQXGX010000063.1 GCA_029006935.1 Eggerthellales bacterium
TTGATTATAACGCAGCGCACGGGCGGCGCATTCCCAGGTTTGGGGCTCCCTTGGGTGCCGAGCCGCGCCGTTGCGGGCGTCGACCTTTTGTGCAGGCGAAGGCTATGCCGGAAATGAGGGGTGCGCGGGCATTGGCGCTGCCCGCGGATCCTTAGCCCCTGACCTGCTGCTCCTGCCTGGGCGCCACGAACACCACACCGGCCGCACCAGGGCCCACATGGGTGCCGATGACCGGGCCCATCTGCAGGCGACGGGTGGCGATGACCCCCTCCTTGGCCAGCTTGTGCTCAAGGAGCTCTACGTTTTCCGTTCCATGGGAGTAGATGGCGTACACCGGGTAGGAGGAGTCGAAGCCGCACTCCTTGAAGCGCTTCACCACGTTGGAAACGGCGCGCTTGGCGCCAAGGGTGGCGGAAAGGACCCCGACCGCGCCCTTCTGGTCCACGGATATGATGGGCTTCAGCTGGGCCCGGTCCCCCACCGCTGCCGCCGTGGCGGGGATGCGCCCTCCGCGCTTCAGGTACTCCAAGGTGTCCAGGCTGGCGAAGATGCGCACCCGGGAGCGCAGATTCTCCAGCTCACGGACAATCTGGGCAGCGGGCATTCCCTGGTCGGCCAAGCGCAGGGCCTCATCCGCCAGGATGCGGGCGCCGGCGGAGGCGGAGCGGGTATCAACCACGTGGATGCGCTCGGGGTCCACCATGTTTGCCGCCAGCTCCATGCTGTTGAAGGTTCCGGAAAGCACCGAGGACAAGGTCACGCACAACAGCTCGGGTACCTTCCCCTGCTCCTTTTTTCCCTCTTCTCGAGCCTCCTCCATAGCGTCCACCGCCGCCTGGGGAGAAACCTGAGACGTCTGGGAAAAGGCACCGGTGCGCTCGAGCAGGGCGAAGAACTGGTCGCTGGTCAGGTCCACGCCGTCGGTGTAACTTTCCTGGCCCACCGTATAGGTCAGCGGCACCACCTTGATGCCCTTTTCGGCAGCTTCCTTTCGGTCGTAATCCGAAGCCGAGTCGATGATAATCCGCGTCATGCTCTCCCCTGTCCGAAGACTCTCTCGTTGTTCTATTTAATTAGTCAATCTAACTAATTTGCATCGGGGAATGCTACCCCTTTTACCAGGGGAATGCAACAGAAAAGCCTCCCATTTCCGATCGCACGGAAAATGGGAGGCCTCTTGGGTCAAAAGAATTATGCCGGAAGCTCTAAAGGTTGAAGGGAAGGAATCTGTTGCCCACCCGAAGCTAAAGCCTCAAGGCCGTCCTACTCCTGGTCTTCGTAGAAGCGATCGCGCAGCTTCACGGACTTGACTACCACGCCGGAAAGGGCAAACAGGGCGATGGCGTTGGGCAGAACCATGAGCTGGTTGAACATATCTGCCAATTCCCACACCAGGTCGTTGGAAAGGATGCAGCCCAGGAACACGAAGGCCACGGCCATCACGCTGAACACGGGGATGGCCTTGCGACCGAACAGGTAGTCAACGTTGATCTTGGCGAACAGGTTCCAGCTGATGATGGTGCTGAAGGCAAAGAACAGCAGGCAGATGGCCACGAAGGCGCCGCCAAGGCTTTCGCCCATAAGGGAGCCGAAGGCCAGCTGGGCCATGTTGGTCTTGTCGATGCCCTCGTACATGCCCTGGGCGATTGCGCCGTCGCCTACCCACAGGGTGCACAGGACCACCAGCGCGGTGATGGTGACCACCACGAAGGTGTCGATGAACACGGCCACCAGGGCAACCACACCCTGGTCGTGGGGGCACTTGACCTTTGCCAGCGCATGAGCATGAGGCGTGGAGCCCATGCCGGCTTCGTTGGAGAACAGGCCGCGCTTTGCGCCCTGGCTCAGAGCAGCGATAATGCCGAAGGTGGCACCGCCTACCGTAGCCTCAGGGTTGAAGGCGCACTGGAAGATCAGGGCCAGGGCTGCCGGCAAATCGGCGATGTGGGCGATGATAACCGCCAGGCCTCCGATCAGGTAGATGACGGCCATGACCGGCACCAGCTTTTCCGTAACGGAGGCGATGCGGGAAACGCCGCCGATGAACACGAAGCCGGCCAGCACTGCCACGATGATGCCCATGGCCCAAGAGGGAATGCCGAAGGCGGAGTTGCAGGTGGATGCGATGGAGTTGGACTGAACCATGCAGCCCATGAAGCCCAGGGCCAAGATGATGGCCACGGAGAAGAAGCCGGCCAGGATCTTGCCGCCGGTGCCCTTGAAGGCAGTGCGGATGTAGTAGACCGGGCCGCCGTGAACGGTGCCGTCGGGCATTTCCTCACGGGTTGCTTGGGCAAGCACGGCCTCGGCGTAGTTGGTGGCCATGCCCAGGAAGGCGATGACCCACATCCAGAAGATGGCACCAGGGCCGCCCACCAGGATAGCGCCGCAGGCACCAACGATGTTGCCGGTACCCACCTGGGCGGCGATGGCGGTTGCCACTGCCTGGAAGGAGCTCATGCCGCCCTTCTGGGCGCCGCCGCGCAGGGAAAGGTTGCTGAAGAGCTTCTTCACGCCTTCACCGAAGCAGCGAACCTGCACGAAGCCGGTGCGCAGGGTGAAGAACAGGCCGGTGCCTATAAGCAAGATGATAAGTACGTAATTAGATAGATAGTTGTTGATCGTAACAACAACGTCGAGCAGCGCTTGCTCCATGATGTGTGACCTCCCGTTTCTGGCTTATCGTTTGCGCTCAACGTGGATACGACCCCGGGGATGAAACAGGAATGCACAGCAAACCGCATGGCGGTTAGTGCCCTCTGTCCTTTTGCCTGAGAGTTTGAGCCGGCCTGGGCCAGCCTTGCACCGTCGGCACCCGATCTAACGGGATTCTCCAGAGATCGCTCCATCGACGGTCTCCTCGGCTGCCCTGTGGCTGCAGCAAAGAGGATTCCACCGACTTCATTGCGTGAATGGCATTATTCCAGAATTTTTTGTGTTTTCTACCAGTTTTTTTCCATGAATGCGCGCGGAGCATTGAGCGGCGCACTCTTGGCGGCAGACGGTATTGGGTGCGGGCGCGGAGCGTGCGAGGCGCGGGGTGCGGAGCGGTAACAGCGTTCGATTTATTAGCAGCGAGTGAAGGACAGGGCAAGCGCAAAGCTCGCGGTCGCGGCAACATCTGCAGATTCGACGACCAGCGCACTACGAGCTCGCAGCTTACGCTTCCCGCCCCTTTGCAATCCAGCGATCAATAACCCCGCCCAGCCAGATGCCGCCCATCAGGAAAAGCAGCGCCCACCAGGACTTCGCCGAAAACTGAGCGGTGCCAACCAAGCCGTTGGACAGCAGGCAGCCCGCACCCCACATGGCGCCGCACCCCATGAGCAGGCCTCCCGCCACGGAGCCAACGAGCTCCATAGCAGTGGGAAATACCAGGCGAAAGGCCCCAGACGCAACCGCAGCAAGCAATGACCCAAAGCAGATGCCGGCCACAAAGCCGCTCCCCCACCCCAGGACCACGTCATAGGGATTGCATCCGCCCATCACCTGATCGGGCGGAACAACCGAAAAGACCCAGGAAAGCATGGGCATGGCTGCAGCGCACCCATAGGAACGGCCGAACTGCTCCGATACAAGAAAAGCGGCGCCCAGGACCGCGCCAATGACCACCACCGACCTTTCGCGGGTCCAGGCTTTCCTTCGCAGCCGGAACAGGGGCCCAGCTCCTTGGCTTTCTCGCGCCAGGGAAACCACCTGCTTACGACGACGCGCCACGCACAGGCCCAGGACCACAACCGCTGCCAGGGCAAGAGCCAGGGGAAGCAGACCCAACCGCCCCGGCAGCGCATCCTGTACCACCAGCATGGATCGCAGCTTGACGGTTACGAGCAGAGCAAAGCCTGCGCTTACGGAATAGCCCGCCACCAGAAACGCAGCCAGGGTGGCAAAGCCCTCCACGCGGCCATCGCCGCACTTGACCAGGGTAGAGACCAGGCACCCACCGGCAAGGACAGCCCCCACGCCGAAGAGAAGGCTTCCCAACCCAACACTCACCAGGGAAAAGGGCGGAAGGAACGAAGGGATTGAGATCAGACCGGCATGTCCCAAGCCATGGTAGATCACCGCTTCCACGGCAATCGCCATGAAGAACAGCACCAGAGAAGAGCCCTGGCGCTGGAACACGCCTTCATACGCCAATCCCGTGAAGCACAGGCCGCTGCGTTTCAGCAGAAAACCCAGCACCGCCCCTACGGCAAAGCCAGCCGCAAGCTCCCCGATCATTTCTGGGGCCCTTCCTCCAGGGGACCATCCCACACTTCCAGCCCATCGAACTCCACCACATCGGTGTAGCCCGCGGCGGCAAGCTCTTCCGCAGCGTTCTTGCTGACTCCACCGTAATCGCAATACAGGACTATGGTCTGGTCCTTCTGCGGCAACAGCGCCTGCGACTGAGGGCTGGTAATCTGGTCAAAGGGAATCAAGATGGCCCCGGGAATATGCCCCATCTCAAAGGGGACCTCGGTGCGGGTATCCACCAGAACGCAATCCCCCTGCTCGATTATCCGCTTGGCCTCTTCGCCGGAAACATGCCGATACGTGGTCTGGATCTGCGCCTGAGGGTCGGCTCCTGAGCAGGAACACAAGCCCATCATAGCAGCCATGAGCAGGGCGAAAAAGAATCCCAGGGCATTTCGCGCAGTCCTATGCTGCGTCTGAGCCACGACCCTCATAATCCGAAGCCTCACGAAATCCTCCTTCGTCCCGATCATGAAAGGCGGCCGGAAGAGGTGCGGTACCCCCTTCCGGCCGCAAACGCGCATGCAGGCTACTTGCTACTTCACAACCTTAACGGTGATGAAGCGATAGTTCACGGTCTTGCGATACTTGCCCTTGGCAGCGGCGGTGATCTTCAGCTTGACCCGATAGGTTCCGGCCTTGGTCCCCTTCTTAACGGTGACCTTGCCGTTCTTGAAGCTGAGCTTGGAACTGCAGGAGCAGACCTTGTAGGTCAGCTTGGAGCCAGTGTTGCTGCTGGCGTAGATGCTGAAGGTCCTGGATGCCACCTTGACCGTCTTAACCTTGTAGGTCTTGGAGGCAGCTTTCACGCGAATGCCCTGAACCGGCTTCTTGGCCTCTGCCAGAGCTGCCGCAAGCTTGGCCTTTTCCTCGGCTGCAGCTTTTGCGTCGGCCTCAGCCTTTGCCTGGGCCTGAGCGGCAGCCTTCGCATCGGCCTCTGCCTTTGCCTGGGCTTCCGCGGCGGCCTTGGCGTCAGCTTCTGCCTTTGCCTGGGCTTGAGCGGCAGCATCGGCAGCCGCCTGAGCGATCTGCTGCTTTGCCTGGACAATCTTGCCCTGGATCGCAACCAGCTCAAACGCGGTTTCGGAGGAAACCGTGGACTTCTGAACCGGGGTCAGAGCGTTGAAGGAGGCCACCAGTTCCTCGGCGGCGGCAAGAGCCTGGGTGTTTTCAGCGGTGATCTGGTCAAGGGCAGGTGCGTCCTGGATCTGGGCGGCAAAGGCATCCGTCACGGCCTGGTCAGCCTGAGAAAGAATCACGGCGAAGTCAGCGGAAACACTGCCTGCAAAACGACCGTCGGCAACGCCTTCCGCCACAACCTTGGCAGTACCCGGAAGCACGTTGTTGCTGTAGGTCAGCGTCACCTGATCGGCATCCACGGCCTGGCCGTCAAAGGTCAGACTCACCTGCGGCTGAAGGGCAGAACCCGTAGCCTCCATGACGTCAATGGGAGCAAAGGCAGCCTTGGAAAGGTCGCCCTTGACCACATGTCCCGTAAGGCCGGTTACGGGGAACTTGGTGGACCCTTCCAGCTGGGCGGCAGTGGAGACCAAGGCGATCACGCCGGACACGGAATTCTTGAAAGCGCCCTTGTTCAGCGTGGTCACCGTAGCAGGAATCCGCACAACGGTAGCAGCACAATACCCGAAGGCGGTGCTTCCGACGCTGGTCAGACCATCGTTCAAGGTAATGGTCTCCAAGGTCTTGGGCAGGTCAGGACGGGCAATGGAAAAGGCGCTGGAACCAAGGGTGGTAACGGTGCTGGGAAGCACCACAGCGCTGAGCTGGTGGTTCAAAAACGCGCTGCCGTTGATGACGGTCAGTCCCTCGGACAGGGAAAGGGTCTTAACCTTGCACCCCGCGAAGGCATTGGCGCCGATGGTAGCCACCTTAGAGGGAATCTTCACTTCCTCAAGGGCAGGTGCAGCGGTATCCATCTTCAGAAAAGCGCCGGCGGGAATCGCGGTCAGGGCCTCGGATAGATGCACGCTGGTAACGCCATCGCTTGTGTTAAAGGCGGCAGTACCCATTTCCTGAATGGTGTCGGGCATGGAAACCGAGGTCATGGACTTGAGCAGCGCCTTCTGGTCGTCGGTGTAAGCGGTTCCGCCACCTGCGCTGAAGGCCATGTTGCCGATAGAGACCACGGGGCTTCCCTCTTCGTTAGCAGCGGGAATGACCAGATCCTTGTTTTCCTGCAGGTTGGTAAACCCTTCCTGGGTCAGGCCCGTGACCTGAGCTCCGCCGTCAGCGGTGGTACCCCAGGTAAAGTGCTGCGCCGTCCAGTCCGCTGCAAAGGCGGAGCCGGGAGCGGCAAGCGCGGCGGTCACGGCAAGAACCGGGACCAAGAGCTTGAGTTTCATTCTTCCTCCTCTTCTTCGGACGGAGCTTTGCGGCTTCCGTTCAGTCGCAGCAAAGACGCGCCGTCCCTTCTTCCTTATTACTTCACCTTGATCTTGAAGGTGACGGTAACCGAACCCTTGTAGTAGTTGGACGTTCCCGCGGCGGTCATCTTCACCCGCACGGTGTATAACCCCGCACGTACGCCTCGCAGCACCGTGACGGTGCCCTTGGACGAAACCCGGAACCGCTTTGCGGTTTTGCCCGAGCTCGCATTGGAGTAGGTGATCTTGCCCTTTGCCGCCTTGGTTATGCGGATGTTGCTCACCGACTGGGCTGCGCGGCGAAGCTTCTTCGCGCTCAGGTAGCGGGTCTTGTACCTGGGAGACGCCTTCAACGGCTGATACGCCTTGTGGATGGTGAACTTCTTCCCCACCTTTCCCGTGTACGCACCCTTGCCGGTCACATAGACCACGGCGGTGCCGGCATACTTGTTGTTCTTGTAGGAAACCGTGTAGTCCACGTCCTTGCGCAGGGTCTTGGTTCCCAGCACCACCTTGGGCGCGGGCTTGCGCTCGGAGCCGGTATAGCGTGCGTTGCCCACCGTGATCTTCGCCCCCGAAATCTGGGTGAGTGCGGGTGCGGGAGGCTGCTCCAGCACCACGCAATGGGTCTTGGCCCCGGTGTTGAAGGCCAGATGGGCGCTGTTCTTGGTGGTCAGGGTGACCACGTGCCCGCTCCCCGTTCCGGTGTTGTTGGCAAAGGGCTCGGACCCCAGGGAAACCAGGCTCGAGGGCAGAGCCACCGACGTCAGAAGCCCCTCCTTGAAGGCTCCAGAGCCTATGTCCTCCACGCCTTCCTCCAGAATGAGCTCGGTCAGCGTCTGGTGCTTGTAGGTGCCCTCGAAGGCGTTGTCGCCGATGTGCTTCAGAGTCCCGGGAATACGCAGGCTCTGCAGCCAGTGCAGGTGGAAGGCCTTGCGGCCCACCTTCTCCACGGAGGCGGGAATATGCAGGCTGGTCAGACGGGCGCCGGCGAAGGCGGTGTCACCAATCTGGGTCACGGAATCGGGAATGGTCACCTGCTCCAGCCTAATGTTCATGCTGAAGGCCCCGGCGGGGATGCGCTCCAGACCCTGGGGCAGGTGGATCTCCACCAGGTTGTTGGCGGCAAAGCAGCCATCCCCCAGCTGGGTTGCGCTGTTGGGCAGGGTCAGGCGCAGCAGGCGGTTTCCCTTGAAGGCCGTGCGCCCGATGCACTCCAGGCCGCTTGGCAGGCTAATGCTGGTCAGGCTGTTGTACAGGAAGGCATCGTCACCGATTTCCTTCAAGGTTGCGGGCAGCACCACCGACGTGATGCCGTTTTGGCAGGTGTAGTCGTACTTGGCCTCGTCAAAGCTCACCTCGTCGTCTGCGGACCTGAAGGCCGCGTCGCCGATGCCAGTCACCGCTTGGCCCTGAGGATTGGTGGAAGGCAGCACCAGTTCGTGATTGACCAGACGCTTGACCTTTCCCGTGGCGCTCCAGCCGGTAATGACCGTTCCCTCATAAGTGAAGTCCTCCGGATCGTAGGCGCCGTCCTTGGGCATAATCCCGGCCTTTACCTCTTGGACGAAGGACTTGCCGTTGGAAACGGTGTGCACGTTTTCACCCAGCTTGGCAGGATCGGTGGCGAACAGGTAGACCACGCCGCCCTTCTTCAGGTTCGCGGCGTCCGAGCCCGTGTAATCCGAAGGCAGGGAAACGGGCTCCATGCCGGGGTTCATCATGAATGCGTACTTGTAGGCAAAGCCCGTGTTGGCAGGAATCTGCAAGGCGGTGAGCTGGTTTTGAGCAAACGCCATGGAGGCGATCTGCAGGGGGAAGTCGGTGACAGGCGCAAAGTATATGCCGCTGATCTGGTTGCGGGCAAAGCACTGGTTCCCCAGGTAGAACAAGGTGGAGGGAGCAGTCACGGAGGTGATGGCGTTGCCGGCAAAGGCGCTGCCGAACACCGCCAGCACTCCTTCGGGCAGACGCACCTGGCTCAGCTGGTTGCCCAGGAATGCGCTGGCGCCGATGACGAAGTTCCCGCGCTTCTGCAGGTCAGGATTCCAGGTGGGCTTGTCGTTTTCGCAGAGCACACCCTCGGGGAAGGAAACCGACGTGATGCCGCACTTGGCAAAGGCGTTGGGCCCCACGCCGCAGACCTGGCGGCCCTCGGCATCGGCGGCGGGTATGACCAGGTCAGGGTTCCAAGCAAGCTTTTCCTGTCCCTGCTCCGATAGTCCCGTGACCACGTAGAACTGGGCGGACAGCTTGTCGGAGGAATCCCCGCCCATCTGCAAGTCCTCGCTGGCGGTGTCCAGCATCCCGTAGGTGAAGTCGCTTGCCGTCCAATCCTTTTCCACCGAGGAATAGAGCATATGGCTGGAGCCGGTGGTGTAGCAATCCCGGGGGAAGTTTTCCTGGTCGTTCCACTGATCCGGATTGCTCACGAACACGCGCGTGCACAGGGCCACCGTGCTCTCTATGCTGGCGGTGTACTCCTTCAGGAACGCGTTTTCCGGCAGCGCCTTCACCGTGGTGGGCAGGTCCACGGACTCGATGATCTTGTTTCGGAAGGCAAAGCTCCCTATGGTTTCCAGGCCTTCCCTAAGTTTAAGCGTGCAGGGGGTCTTCAGGTAGTTCTTGGTGGAAAACGCCAACCGTCCGATGCTCTTCACGCTGGCAGGCAGA
The DNA here is from genome assembly GCA_029006935.1 of Eggerthellales bacterium. GTDB lineage: Bacteria > Actinomycetota > Coriobacteriia > Coriobacteriales > Eggerthellaceae > SUG1186. The sequence goes on from JAQXGX010000063.1 coordinate 9,297, forward strand.
TCGATGCTGGAGAAGTTGTTGCCGGCGAAGGCATTGCTGCCGATGGAGGTGACGCCTTCCGGAATCTGCACCTGGGTGAAGCCCTCCATCCAATGCTTGGCATCGCTGCAGCCAAAAGCCCCGTCGGGAATCTGGGTCAGACCAGAGGAAAGATCCACCCGCTCCAGAGTGGCGTTGGTGGCAAAGGCGCCCCCGCCCAGGCTGGTGACGGTATTGGGCAGGACCACGCTGGTCAGTTGATTGTTCTGGAAGGCCGCCAGACTCACGGTAGTGATCCGGGGGGCCCAGGTCACGTCCGTCAGCCCGTTGGAGCAAAACGCCCGATCCCCGATGGACTCCAGGAAGTTTGGCAGCTCAACGGCCTGGAATCCTTCGCCCTCCGCAGCGAACAGTCCGTACTGGCTGGTGGTGCTTGCCAGCGCGGTTACCGGCAAATAGTCAGGGGTATAGGTGGGCAGCACCAGGTTGCGATTGACCTTGCGCTTGTCAACGCCGCTTTCGCTCAGACCCGTGATGGTCTGGCCGCTAAAGGTGAAGTCGGCGGTGGTCCATCGCTGCTGGTCGGGATTCTGGGTTTCCGGGGTGCCCTTGTTCACCACCAGCTTCTGGAACCAGGACTTAGTGTTTTCCGTGGTCCTGTCCACGTGGTGGATGCGGTCCTTGTACTCGAAGTCGGCGGTTTCGGCATACATGGCGACCACGCCGCTGGTCAGGGTCTGCCCCTGGTACTCGTAGGTCTTCAGCTTTTCCGGCGCGTCGGCCGAAAGGGGCTCGACGCCGGGGTTGAAGGCAAAGGTTTCCTTGTTCACTACCTCGGTGAAGTCGGGAAGGCGAACGCTGGTGATGTTGTTCATGGCAAAGGGCATGCCGTGAAGCTCCAGCATGAAGTCGGTCGTTTGGGGAAAGTTCACCCGCTCGATCTGGTTCTTGGCAAAGCTCTGGGTCTCCACCCACCAGACGGTCTGGGGAAGGGTTACCTGGGTGAGCTGGTTGCCCAGAAACGCCGACGGCTTTACCACCAGCACGCCTTGGGGCAGGTACAGGTCGGTGAGGTTGTTCTTGGCAAAGGCCGATTCGCAAATGACGAAGTTTCCTCGCTTGGTGATACGCTTGGTCAGCTGATCGTCGTAAGCGCACATCATTCCCGTCGGAAAGATGACGGAGGTCAGGCCCTTTTCCCGGAACGCTTCCGGACCCACGCCAACGATCAGATTACCATCCGGGTCCTTGGCGGGAATGACCAGATCGGTCTGGCCGGCTTCCAGCTTTTCCTGACCCTGAGCGGAAAAGCCGCTGATCACGTTTCCCGCTACGTCGAACTGCCGGGAGTAGTCGCAACCGTAGAAGTGGTCGGAGTAGGACTCGTAGGTGAAGTCATCGGTGGTCCAAACGGGATCTTCGGCCAAGGCCTGGGCAGGCCAGATGGCCATGACCAGCACTGTCAGAAGGGAGCACAGGGCCACAGTGGCGGCCTGATGAATTGCGGCGGCGGGCGCGGGGGGAAGGTTCCGCGCGTTGTCCGAAGGTCCGAAAGAGGCGAGGTTGAGTTCTGCCATGGCTACTTCCTGATTAGTACGTTCTTGCAGAGCGCTACGAGCACCCGCCAGGGTCACGCTTTTGAACGCGAAAGACCTAACGCAGGGACAGCGCTTGAAAATGCAGAAAGCGGCGCCGAGCGCCTATGGCAGAAAAGACCTGCCCGGTCGACAGATGCAGAATACGCGACTGAGCATGGTTAGCTGATTATGCCATACCCCTGGAACAGGCAAGGCATGCATTTACGGTTTTCGGGCAGAAGAACCGTACAGGCTCACCAGAGGATGTGTTGGGGAGAAGGGGTGGAGGGCGGAACTTCATTCCAAAGACCGGGGGCACTCGAAAACGCGAATCGAAACGCAGAGCAAGTTCAGCGGCTTTCCACGCGAAAGACGTGAAACCCTACTTCCAGTAACCCTTCTTCACCAGGACCTTTTCGTCGTAGGCTTCCTTGTCGACCACGTAGACCTGCTTGGTTTCGTCCACCGTGACGTAGTGGGAAAGATGGTCTCCCTTGCACACGTAGTTGGGATCCACCGTTTCCCTCATATGCTGGATAAAGGCATCCTGATGGGCCTTCCATTCGGAAGAAGTGCTAAAGAGCTTACCGCAATTGCAGCGAACCTTCTTAATCTGGATCGTCTGGGTTTCATAGTGGCCTTCCTCATCATGGTGCACGTTCTTGTACACCGGATCCACCCAGGTCCTCTTGGCGGTGCCGTCAGTTTTCTTAGAACTGGAGGCGCCAGTGCCCGAGGAGGACTTCTTGGAAGACTGCTGCTTCTTGGAGGAAGCAGCAGAGGCAGCCTTCTTCGAATCGTTTGCGCCGGATGAGGAGGAGGCCTTCCTTTCAGCGGCGGCGGATTCTTCACCCGACGAATCCTGCGGGCTGTCCTGCTGCGCCTCTTCATCCTTGTTTGCAGGCTGCTTCTGGGTGGACGCCTTATCCGAATCCTTTGAAAGCTGGGAGTCAGGGGTGTTTTGCGCCTGCTCGGAAGCAGAATGCGCAGGCTGGTCCTGGGCTTCGGGCTGAGCGGAGGCGCATCCGAAGTTCAGCAAGGCCAGTGCGGCAAAAAGGACCGCAACCAAAATGCTCCTTGCAGAGCGCGTTTCTACAAGCCAGCTCATGTGCTGCTCCCCTTTCGTTTCCTTCATCTCAATCTTTCGGGCAAAAGCTGCCCTGAGCCGCGGCGCAACCCAGAGGGTGATTATACGCCATGATTAAACGGCTTCATGAGCGGGACCAGGGGCGCGGCTCTGGGAGTGGCAAAGTCGCTCGTTTTGGCAGCGATGGGCAAAGGCGAAGGCAGGACCGTGGCAAAGTCGCCCGTTTTGGCAGCAGACCCGCGCCAGGCAAGCAAGATCCACCGAGCATGAGAAAGGCGCGCGGGATCCAACGAGCAAAACAAAGACGGGGGTTGGGAGAGCCCTGGGTCAAGCAGCGCCCACCGTATGTGAGGAGCACAGGCTCGCCTGCAAGAACGCGCTACGCCGCCACGACAGAAAAGAAAAGACCAGGGACTAAGCCCTGGCCTGCAATTTCGTGGTCGGGTGAACAGGATTTGAACCTGCGACCCCTTGACCCCCAGTCAAGTGCGCTACCAAACTGCGCCATCACCCGATGCATCTTTGAACGTTCTCCGTTCAAGTGCAGAAAATATAATACTCTCCCCGGAGCGCCCGTGCAAGGAAAACTTTTCCAAATCGGAAAAAAGATTCCCCTGAGCCCATAGGGCAATCAGCACCAAAGGCCACTAGGGCAGCAGCTCCACCACGCGATCTAGGATGGCATCCGCCAGATCGGCCTTGCTGAGCAGGGGGAGCTCCTCTACCTTGTTGGCGAACACGAAGAACGCCTGGTTTTGATCCTGCCCAAAGACCAGGCCCTCCCCCACCTGATTGGCCACCATGAAGTCAGCGCCCTTCCGCTGAAGCTTGGCCCGGGCATTGTCCAGAACATCGTGGGTTTCGGCCGCAAAGCCCACCACCACCTGACCGGGACGACGACCCTGCGCCAAGGAAGCCAGCACATCGGGGTTTTCGACCAGCTCGATGCGGTCCAGAACATCGCCACTGCCCTTCTTCAGCTTCCGATCCGAAGGCTGCGCCGGACGCATGTCGGACACCGCCGCGGTGAACACCCCCGCGTCGGCCTGGGCAAAGGCCTGCTGCGCCGCATCCAGCATCTGGCAGGCCGTGCGCACCTGCACCACGTCTGCCCCCGCGGGCGGCTCAAGGGAAGCCGGCCCCGTAACCAGCGTGACCTGGGCGCCACGAGCCAGCGCCCGCTCCGCCACGGCGTATCCCATCTTCCCCGAGGAACTGTTAGTCAGGTACCGCACCGGATCCACCGGCTCCTGGGTCGGCCCTGCGGTCACCATGATCCTGCGCCCCCGCAGGTCCTGCGAACGCTCCAGCCGCTCCAGCACCGCCGCCACGATCTGCTCGGGTTCCGCCAGCCGGCCCTTTCCCTGGTCTCCGCAGGCCAAATACCCCTCCTGCGCATCCACGAACCCCACCCCGCGACGACGCAGCACCACCATGTTTTCCTGGGTAGCCGCCGCCTGGTACATGTTCACGTTCATGGCAGGCGCGATCAGAAGGGGCGCGGTGCAGGCAAGAGCCGTGGTGGTCAGCAGATCATCGGCAATGCCGTGGGCTATCTTAGCCATGACGTTTGCCGTACAAGGGGCGATCAGGAACAGATCCGCTTCCTGAGCCAGGGAAACGTGATGGATAGGCGCCGAGGGGTTGTCGAACAGATCCACCGCCACCGGCTCCCGCGTCAGCCCGCGAAACGTAGTGGGACCCACGAACTCCGTCGCATGGGGGGTCATAACCACCTTCACCCGCAGGCCCGCCTTTTGCAGCCCGCGCACGATTTGGCACGCCTTGTACGCGGCAATGCATCCGGTCACGCCCACCAGCACCGTCTTGGTCTGTTCCTGGCTCATGGCAATCCTCCTTGCCCTGTTACCCTCTACTCCCGCTTTGACCAGGCATAAAGAGCTGCTCGCTTCTTACGCACCTCACACAAGCAACCCGAAGCTACCTGCCGCCTTGAGCGGAACGCTCCATCGCTTCCCGGATCACCTGACAGAGCACCTTCAGATTAGCACGGCTTCTGCCCAAAGCCGGAACTTCCACCGCAGCGGAATCCCCGACGATGGGCCGTCCCAGATCAAACCGGTGAAGGGCTCCGTCAACGGAAACCCCCGGCCAGGCAAGGAACAGCCTGCCTCCAGCCGAAGAGCCGCCCGAACCACCATCTTGGCAATGCGCCTCCACCACGTCCTGGGCGAAGGGGCCGATCCAGTCGAGCTCAGAGCCGAAGGGGCGGTAGAACGCCACCTCAACCCGGGACTCCTCCACGCCCAGCAGCCCCGCCACCGCCTGGAGGGTCCGAGCGCATCCTGCCCTGAGCTGGTCTTCGTCCCCATGAAGCACGTCCTTGCACAGGGACGGATACAAGAGCAGCATCTGGTCCTGCCGCTGGGCGGAAAAACCTGCGTTCAGGACGCTGGCAGCAAGGGCCCGCAAGTACAGGGGGTTGGCGGAGTATCCCTCCACGAAGGAGATCGGCCCATGGAACCGGGCCTTTTCCGCTGCATCCCTGACCCGGGCCTTCACCAGCCCCAGAAAGGGCGGGGAAATATGGGAATCCAGGGGAAGGACCACCAGGGAGTCGCATCCCAGCGCCGTGAGCTTATGCACCCCGTCGGCAATGCTGGGGTCGCCCAGATGCATGCCGAAGCGTACCACGGCGCCCGATTCGCTCAGCAGCCCGTTCAGTCCCTGGGTCAAGCGCATGCAGTCCAGATCGTAGGGCCAACCCTGGGGCGTCCAGAACGACTCCAACGCCGGCACCAGGGCATCGCGCGCCTGGGCCTTCAGGGAGCCGCGATTGCGCACGCGGCCGAAAAGGCCCGCGGGCACCACCTGCCTGCAGTCCATCACCTGGGTGACGAAGGAGCGCAGGTCCTTTGCCCCGTTGGACTTGGGCATGCCCTGGCCTACCAGCAGCACCCCCACGCCGCAGCCCCGGGGGCTCATGAATAGCTCACCGTGCCCTGAACGCAGGGAACGGGACTTTCGGCCAGCAGGGCAAAGACCTGCTCCCCCGCCTCCGTGCGTCCCCGACTGCGACCAGTCAGGCTGTCAAGGGCCTCCTGCAGGTCCGCGGGCAGGTTGTCGGCGAACTCCAGATGCTCCTGGGTGATCGGATGATCCAGGCCCAGCTTGTAGGAATGCAGGAACTGCCGCTCCAGCCCAAGCTGGGCGGAAGCCGCCTTGGGGCCGTTGGAGGTGTACACCGGGTCTCCCACCAGGGGATGCTTGGCGTATTCCATGTGCACGCGGATCTGATGGGTGCGTCCGGTGAACAGCTTGCAGTCCACCAGCGTGAAGCCATCGTCCTTGGGGCCGGCATCAAAGCGCTCCAGCACACGGAAGGTGGTCACCGCATTGCGCGCCTGGGGAACGTCCTTCACCGCCATGCGCTTGCGATCGCTGGTGCTGCGGGTGATGGGAGCGTCGATCATGCCCGAGTCGTGGGCCACGATGCCGTGGACCAGGGCAAGGTAGTGACGATCGACCACGCGGGCCCGGATGTCGTCCATCAGGATGTAGCCCGCCTCGTTGGACTTGGCCGCCAGCATCAGACCGCTGGTGTTCATGTCCAGCCGATGCACGATGCCCCTGCGATCGTCCTCTTCGCCCTGAACCTTGCACAGGTTCTGGATGCCGCAATGGTGGATGAGCGCGTTCACCAGCGTTCCGTCCAGATGATCCCCAGAAGGATGGCACACCAAGCCCACCTGCTTGGAAAGCACGATCAGGTCCTGGTCTTCGTAGCGAATGTCCAGGTCGATGGGCTCCCCTTCCAGGCTGGCAACCGGGGCGTCCTCCAGCTCGTAGACCACGGCCTGGCCAGCGCTGACCTGCTGCTTCTTGCTGGCAGGCTTGCCCGCCACCAGCACCAGGCCCCGCTCTACGGCCTTGGCGGCGGCGGAGCGGCTGGCATACAAACCGGCATCGGCCAGAAGGGAGTCCAGGCGCTTCCCTTCGTCGGCGGCGGTTGCCACATAGCATCGTTGCACGCCCATGAGGGCACTCCCTTCTACTCTAAGGTCTTGGATTCACAGGGCGAAGATCCCGCGGGAGCCTGCTTCCGGGCCGGCTCCTCAGCCTCCTCCCCGTTGGCGGCCTGCTGTTCCCGCAAGCTTTCCCGCTTAGCCCCCAGCAGGGCAAAGCTCACCAGGAACAGCACGATTCCGCAGGTCACGCCAATGTCAGCCACATTGAAGACCGGGAAGTCCATAAAGGTCACGTCGATGAAGTCCACCACGTAGCCCGTGAGGAACCGGTCCAAGGCGTTGCCGATGCCCCCGGCGAACACCAGGCTCAGTCCCAGCACCTCAGGCAGGCTGGAATCGGGGGCTATGCGCACCAGGTAGAGCAGGATCAGGGCGCATACCACCAGGGAGAACACCCCCAGGGGAATCATGGAGCCGCTGAACATGCCCCAGGCAGCGCCTTGGTTGCGGACCAGCGTGAACTGGAACAGCCCCAGGTAGGGACCGCCCATGTGCTGCCCCACGGCATACCAGCTGTCGAAATAGTGCTTGGTCAGCTGGTCAACCACGATCACCACCAGGGCAACGCAACCCAGAAGGGCCACGTTGCGCCTGGCGGTATGAGTCTTCTTGGAAGCCACCGCTACCCTAGGCAAGCTGATCCAGCACGTCGCCGCAGCGCTTGCACACGTCTGCGTGATTGGGGTTGCCACCCAGCTCGGTCACGTTCCAGCAGCGGGGGCACTTTTCTCCCGTGGCTGCAGAAACCACAGCGGAAAGCTCCTGGCCCTGGGAAAGCTCCACCTTGCTCACGATGAAGAGCTCCTCCAGCACCGCAGCGTCAAAGCCCTGCAGCACCGCCAGAAGCTCATCCGGAGCAGCAACGGCAACGGCTGCTTCCTGGGACTTGTTGATGACCTTGGAGGTACGGGCGTCTTCCAGAGCCTTGGTGACTACCTCGCGCACGTCCATGAGCGCGGCAAAGCCGCTCTTCAGGCCGGAAACGTCCTCGGGAATGGCAGGCATGAAGTCAGCCTTGGCAGGCCAGCCGGCCTCGAACACGGTGACGGGGCGTCCCTCGCGGGTGCGGATGGCCTCCGGGTAGTTTTCCCAGACCTCGTCCGCGGTGAAGGAAAGGATGGGGGCCAGAATGCGGACCAGCACCTCGAGCATGTTCATGAGCACGGTCTGCACCGCACGTCGGCGGGGGCTGTTGGGAGCCTCGGAGTACAGGCGGTCCTTGGCCACGTCCATGTAGATGGCGGAGGCGTTGTTCATGAAGTCGTAGACGGCACGGTACACACCGTTGAAGTGGAACTGGTCGTAGGACTTTTCCACCTCCTGGAGCAGCTCCAGGGTCTGGATCATCATGTACTGGTCCACCGGCTCCAGATCATCCCAGCTGGTCACGGCGTCCTTCAGGTCGTCGAAGTCGTTCAGGTTGCCCAGCAGGAAGCGGAAGGAGTTACGGAACTTGCGGTACGCGTCGGACACCTGCTTCAGAATGCTTTCGGAAATGCGCACGTCAACGGAGTAGTCCACGGAGCTGACCCACAGGCGCAGCACGTCGGCGCCGAACTTGGCCACCACGTCGGCCGGGTCGATGCCGTTGCCCTTGGACTTGGACATCTTCTCGCCGTTTTCGTCCACGGTGAAGCCGCAGCTGACCACGTTCTTGTAGGGAGGAATGCCGTAAGCGGCAACACTGGTGAGCAGGGAGGACTGGAACCAGCCGCGATGCTGGTCGGAGCCTTCCAGGTACACGTCGGCGGGACGCTGCAGGTAGTCGCGGGCTTCGCAGACGGAGGTGTGGCTCACGCCGGACTCCCACCACACGTCCAGCACGTCCTGCTCGGAAACAAGCTGGTCAACGCCTGCCCCGCAGTGAGGACAGATGGTGCCGGCGGGCAGGAAGTCCTTGGGCTCGTGGGAGTACCAGGCGTCGGCGCCCTTGGTTTCGAACAGCTCGATGACGGCGTCGAAGGTGGCCTCATCGGCTACGGTTTCGCCGCAGGCAGCGCACTTGAACACCGGAATGGGCACGCCCCACAGACGCTGGCGGCTGATGCACCAGTCGGGACGGTCCTGCACCATGGCGCCGATGCGGTTGCTGGCCCAAGCGGGATACCAGGTCACCTGGTCGGTAATGGCCCTGGAGGCGTTGGCGCGCAGGTTGGTGTCGTCCATGGAGACGAACCACTGGGTGGTTGCGCGGAAGATCACGGGCTCGTGGCAGCGCCAGCAATGAGGGTAGCTGTGGGAGATGTCCACATGGGCCACCAGGGTGCCCTGCTCCTTCAGCCAGGCGATGATCTGGGGGTTGGCATCGTTGGTGGAAAGGCCGGCCCACAGGCAGGAGCCCTCGTAGAACCTGCCCTCGTCGTCCACGGGCATCTTGATGTCCTTGATGCCGTTGGCCTGGCAGACCTTGTAGTCGTCCACGCCATGGCCGGGCGCGGTGTGGACGGCGCCGGTGCCGGTGTCCAGGGTCACGTGGGTACCGGTCAGGACCACGCCGGTTTCACCCGGGAGGATGGGATGGACGTAGGTTTGGCCCTTGAGCTGATCGCCCTTCACCACCACGGTCTGACCGTCCAGGCTCAGGAACTCCAGCTCACCCCAGCCGGCGGTCTGCGCCAGAGCGGGAGCCAGCTCCTGGGCCATGAGCAGCAGCTGCCCGTCAACCAGCGCCATGACGTAGTCAGCGTCGGGCGCCAGGCTGACCGCCTGGTTGGCCGGAAGGGTCCAGGGAGTGGTGGTCCAGATGACCACGCCGGTCTGGGCTTGCTCCAGGCCAGCGGCCTCAATAGCCGGGGCAAAGGCAGCGGGAGCCTGGGTGAACAGGAACTTCACGTAGATGGAGGGGCTGGTCTCATCGGCGTACTCGATCTCTGCCTCCGCCAGGGCGGTATGGCAGTGGGAGCACCAGTGGATGGGCTTACGGCCGCGGTAGATGCTGCCGTCCAGGTACAACTTCTTGAAGATCTTGATGTTGCCGGCCTCGTACTCTGGCAGGTAGGTCAGGTAGGGGTTGTTCCACTCGCCCTGCACGCCCAGGCGCTTGAAGCCTTCCCGCTGGCCGTCCAGCTGCTTGGTGGCGTAGTCGCGGCAGATGCGACGGAAGGTGGGGGTGTCGATCTGCTTCATCTTCTCGGGGCCCAGCTGGTCTTCCACCTTGTTTTCGATGGGCAGGCCGTGGCAGTCCCAGCCGGGAACGTAAGGAGCATAGTAGCCGCGCTGAGCGCGGTCCTTCACGATGATGTCCTTCAGGATCTTGTTGAAGGCATGGCCGATGTGGATGGGACCGTTGGCGTAGGGAGGTCCGTCATGAAGCACGAAGGGCTCCCCGTCCTTGTTCTTTTCCAGCACCCGTGCGTACAGGTCCATTTCCTGCCACTTTTCCAGGCGCTTCGGTTCGTTCTGGGGAAGACTGCCCCTCATGGGGAAGTCGGTCTGCGGCAGATTCATGGTCTGCTTGTAGGTGTTGCCCATTGACCTTTCCTTTCAGCCCGCGGCCTTGCGCTCACACCGCGAGATTGTTGCCCTTCGCTTAAGACCGGGCAAAACGATGCCGCTTGCGCGACGTCCTTCAACCCGATGAGTTACCGTATGGTCGGCGTCTGGGTACACGACCCAAAGACGCAGTGCATCAAACTGTGTAAGTATAGGATATGGAGCCGGGTTTTGCAGCCGCAGGTTGCAGCTAATGCGGTGGCGCGGCGTTGTTTTTCCGCGGGCGAAAGGTTCGCTGCAGAGGACCTTAGGGCTGACGCCCTGCAACAGGACGCACCCCAGGAGCCGTATCCCCTACAGAGGCTGGGTGCCGGTGGTGTTGCGCGACTCCTTGACCTCGAAGCCGAACTGGACCCCGGCGTCTCCGAACCGATCCCGCACCGCATCGGCGGCGCTCAGCAGCTGGGCCCGCTTCTGCTCCGACGCCAGGGGCTGAAGCCGGCCTCCACGCCTTTCCACAGGGTTGCCTTCTCCCCTTTCGCCATCCAAAGCGCTCGGGTCGTCCGACACAGCGGCCTTCCCCAGGTCGAACAGGGACTGCTGCTCCCAACAGGCTTCCCAACCCCCGGCTTCCACCAGCTTCGTGGCAGCCACGCCCACCAGGCGCACGGCGCGCCCGGGCTTCCACACCTGGTCCAGCAGCTCTTCCAAGACCTGACGCAGGGCCAGGTCATCGCAGGTGGGAGCGGAAAGGGATCTTTGGGCGCTGTGAAGGCTGCGATCGGCCAGGCGCACCTTCAGCGCAATCGTGCCCGCCTGAAGGCTCTTAGCGCGCAGGCGACGGCCCACCTTTCCCGCCATGGACCGAACGGCCGCCATGATCTGCTGGCGCTCCACCAGGTCAACGGCGAAGGATGTTTCATGGGAGATGGACTTCATCTGGTCGTCCGAGCGAACGGGGCTGAGCTCCCCGCCCAGGGCGCGCTGGCGCATAAGGTCCGCGTTCTTCCCGAATACGTCCCTGAGCACGTCCTGATCGGCAACGGCCAGATCCGCCAGGGTCGTGATGCCGAAGCGGTGCAGCCTTGCTTCGCTGACCGCACCCACGCCGCTCATGCTCCGAATGGGCAGAGGCGCCAGGAACGCCCGCTCTTCGCCGGGATATACCACCGTCAGCCCGAAGGGCTTGTTCGCATCCGACGCCACCTTGGCCACCGTCTTGGTTGATCCCACACCCACGGAGCAGGTCACCCCCACCTCCTGCAGGACCCGCTGCTGGATGCGCGCGGCAATCTTCACCGGATGCTCCGGGTTTGCCCGGGTAGGGGTCACGTCCAGGAAGGCCTCGTCGATGCTGACCTGCTGCATGAAGGGGGTTTCGTCCGCAAGAATAGCCATGATCTGGGCGCTCACCTGCTCGTAGTGGGCATGGTCGCCGCAGGTCCAGATAGCCTGGGGACACAGCCGCCGGGCCACGGAGGAGGCCATAGCGCTGTGAACCCCGAAGGCGCGGGCTTCGTAGCTGGCGGTGCTCACCACTCCCCTGCGGTCGGGGTCTCCGCCCACGATTACCGGCTTTCCCTTCCAGTCGGGATGATCTCGCTGCTCGACACTGGCATAGAAGGCATCCAGGTCCACCAGCAGCACGGCGGGTCCTTCCCAGGGACGCAGCTCCTCCAAAGCCTTGGCCTTGCTGGGAGAAAGGACCTTCAGGTCCCCACGTCTTTCGCTCTGTCTGCCGATGTTGGTCATGCCCCCACTATACTGCACTGGCTCCAGCCCGCCAAAGGACGCGAAAGCGGGGCCCGAAGAGCCCCGCTTTTGTGTTCAGCCCGCACCTTTCGGTTCGATGCAACCCCTTTTGGCTTCGCCTTAGGGTACCGTCGCAGCCTCGTCGGCACGCCTTCGGGCTTTAGTTAAACTTAAAGATCTTCTGGGCTACGTGATAACCGCCCAGGCTCACCCTTCGTCCCAGCTCCGTGGGCAGGTTCACGCCCACGCACACCACGTTGCGGCGGATGCGCTTGTACAGCTGGGGATCCCTCTCCCGCAGGTACTCCCAAATGTCCTGGCGTTTCTGCTCGGACTCGGGCGTATGCTGCATGCGCAGGAAGATAGAGCAGATGCTCATCATCATG
>JAQXGX010000064.1 GCA_029006935.1 Eggerthellales bacterium
GTTCCAGGACCTGAAGGAGCGCAGCCCCTTCTACGCAAAGAAGTACGAAGGCATCGACCTTTCCCAGATCAAGACCCAGGAGGACTTCCAGAAGCTTCCCTTCACGGAAAAGGCCGATCTGCGCGAAGCCTATCCCATGGGTCTTGCCGCCGTCCCCCAGGAGCGCATAGTGCGCATCCACAGCTCCTCGGGAACCACGGGCACCCCGGTCATCATCCCCTACACCCAGAAGGACATTGACGACTGGGCCATCCAGTTCGCTCGCTGCTTCGAGTACGCCGGCTGCACCGTGGACGACGTGATCCAGGTCACCCCGGGCTACGGCCTGTGGACCGCCGGCGCCGGCTTCCAGGCGGGCATCGAGCGCCTGGGCGCCATGTGCCTGCCCATGGGCCCGGGCAACACCCCCAAGCAGCTGCAGTTCATGCGGGACTTCGGCACCACCACCCTGTGCGCTACCAGCTCCTTTGCCCTTCTGCTGGCCGAAGAAATCAAGAAGCAGGGCCTGAAGGACAAGATCAAGCTCAAGCGCGGCGTCATCGGCTCCGAGCGTTGGGGTGAAAAGATGCGCTGTCGCATCCAAGACGAACTGGGCATAGAGCTCTACGACATCTACGGCCTGACCGAGGTCTACGGTCCGGGCATCGGCATCAACTGCAAGGCCGGCAGCGCCATGCACATATGGTCCGATTACGTGTTCGTGGAAGTGGTCGACCCCGAAACCGGCGAGCTTTTGCCTGACGGCCAGGAGGGCGAGATCGTCCTGACCACCCTGCAGAAGGAAGGTGCTCCGCTGATCCGCTTCCGCACTCATGACCTGTCCCGTATTGTTCCCGGCGAATGCGAGTGCGGCTCCAAGCATCCGCGTATCGACATCATCACCGGTCGCACCGACGACATGGTCAAGGTCCGCGGCTGCAACATCTTCCCGGCTCTGATCGAGGAGTGCATTGCCTTTACCGATGGCTGTTCCAGCGAATACCAGGTCTACATCAACAACGAAAACGGTCGCGACAACTTGAACCTGTACTTCGAGTCCGATGCTCCCGAAGACCAGTGGGAAAAGATCGAGCAGAACCTGGCCGCTGTGTTCAAGGCCAAGATCGGCATGACGCCCCTTCCCAAGGCCTTCCATGTTGGAGACCTGCCCCGTAGCGAAAAGAAGACCAAGCGCATCTTCGACGACCGCTATTAAGAGTTTCCCGAGCTACCCCAGAAGGAGTCCCTTATGAGGCAGACCATCCTTGAGATCCTTCAGGAAATCCGCGAAGACGTGGATTTTGAGTCCCAGACCGCTCTGATCGACGATGCGGTTCTGACTTCCCTTGACATTGTGGCCATAGTGTCCGAGTTCAACGAAGAGTTCGACGTGGATATTTCCCTGGGCGATCTTCTTCCCGAAAACTTCAACTCGGTGGACGCCATGGTGGAGCTGATCTCCGAGCTGTAATCGGAAGTTCCAGCGAATCCAGAAAGGCCTTCATAAGAACAACCCGTGACGTTAACCTCACTCAGCTTTCTCATATTCGTTGCCATCGTGGTGGCAGCCTACTACGCGTGCCCCAAGCAGGGGCGTTGGGCGGTGCTGCTCGTTGCCAGCTACGCGTTCTACCTGATCTCCAGTGCGGAAACCTTTGCGTTCCTGCTGGCCACCACCGTGGTGACCTTCTTCGGGGGCAAGGCCCTGGGGAAGGTGAACAGCCAGGTCAAGGAGCATATTGCCCAGCATCCCGAGCTGGACCGCCAGCAGAAGAAGGAGCTGCGCAACGCTGGCAAGAAGCGCAAGCGCCGGGTGGTGGCCGCGGTGCTGGTGGTGGACTTCGGCATCCTTGCGGTGCTGAAGTACTTTTCCGTGTACCTTGCGGCCTTGGGGGACGTGCTGGGGTTCGGCTTTGACCTGGGTGTGCTCATTCCCTTGGGCATTTCCTTCTACACCTTCCAGTCGGCGGCCTACATCATCGACCTATATAGGGAAAAGTACGAAGCCGACACGAACCTGGCCAAGTTCGCCCTGTTCACCTCGTTCTTCCCCCAGTTGATCCAAGGCCCGATTCCCCGCTACGACCATCTGGCCCACCAGCTCTACGAAGGCCATTCCTTCAGCTACGTGAACCTGGCCCACGGCGCCCAGCTTATGCTCTGGGGCTTTTTCAAGAAGCTGGTCATTGCCGACCGCGCCCTGGTCCTGGTCAACCAGGTGTTCAACAACCCCTCCGACTATCAGGGCTGGCCGGTGTTCCTGGCGTTGGTGTTCTACACCATAGTCATCTACGCCGATTTTTCCGGCGGCGTGGACATTGCCCGCGGCGTGGCGCGAGTTCTGGGAATCGACATGCCCCACAACTTCAAGCGCCCCTACTTTTCCACCAGCCTTTCGGAGTTCTGGCGCCGCTGGCACATGAGCCTGAGCTTCTGGACCCGTGACTACATCTTCTTCCCCATTTCCCTGTCCAAGACCTTTGGCAAGATGGGAAAGAGCCTGCGCAAGGTGCTTGGCGATCGCATTGGAAAGCTGTTCCCAGTCATCGTTGCCCAGCTGTGCACCTTCACGGTGATCGGCCTGTGGCATGGAGCTGACTTCAAGTACGTTGCGTACGGCTGGTACAACGGCGCTGTGATCATTTCCGGCCTGCTGCTGGAACCGTATCTGAAAGCTGCTGCCGAAAAGCTGCGGATCAACACCAAGAGCTTTGCCTGGAAGTGCTTCAGCATCTTCCGCACCCTCATGATCGTGGTCATTGGCAGGGTGTTCCCCAAGGCCCAGTCCTTCACCGTTGCCCTTTCCATGCTGGGGTCGATGCTTGCCATCACCAACTTCGTGGGAATCAGGAAGACCTTCGCCAGCTTCGGCTTGAGCGTGGAAGACTACGCCGTTTTGGGCGTTGCCTGTCTGGTGTGGTTCGTGATCAGCCTGCTCCAGGAACGCCAGGAGCAGAAGGTCCATCAGAAGCAGGGCCAGAAGAAGGGCATCGTGTCCGGACAGGCCCAGGGAAGTTCCACAGAGGAATCTGGTGCAGAGGTTCGCCAGCTCATAGACACGCTCCCTCTGCCCGTTCGCTGGGTTCTGTACCTGGCTTGCTTTATGGCGGTGCTGCTGCTGGGCGTGTACGGTCCCGGATACGATGCGACTACCTTTATCTACCGGGGCTTCTAGGAAACGAAAGGATTTTCTGTCCATGGAATTTGGAAGGTTTTCTTCGGTGGTTCAGGCCGTGGCTTATCACGCCGCAACGACCCCGGATGCCCTGTGCATGGCGGACAAGGCCAAGAGCCTGACCTATGCCCAGGCATGGGAGCAGGTCAGCGGCCTTGCTCAGCACTTGAGCCAAGGGGTCGGCCAGGAAAACTACGTCCTGGTCTCCTGCAACCAGAGCGTGGAGTTCATGGTTGCAATGCTCGGATGCCATCTGGCCGGCGTGATTCCGGTTCCCCTGGAGCGCAACGCCGCCCGTGACCGTGAGCGGGAAATTCTGGGCGAAACCCACGCCGCCCTCTACATAGGCCCGAAGGCTCCCGCGGAGCTGGACGTTCCCTTCCTGGGGCTGGATCAGGTGGGTGCCTTTCCCATTCCCGAGCAGCCACTGCCCTTCCCTGCGGCGGATGCCGTTTCCGAAGTGCTGTTTTCCACGGGAACCACCGGAAAGTCCAAGGGCATTGTGCTCACCCAGGCAAGCAACATGGCCATTGCCGAGGGCCTGGTGGATGGCCTGCGCATGAAGCCAGGTAACGTGGAGATCATTCTGATGCCCTTGAGCCACTCCCACGGTCTTCGCCGCACCTACGCCAACCTGCTCAACGGAAGCGCTGCGGTGTTCGCCGACGGCGTGCTTGCCCTGAAGAAGGTCTTCGACCTTATGGATACGTACCAGGTCTCCGCCATGGACCTGGCGCCCAGTATGCTGTCCATCGTGTTCAAGCTTTCCCAGGACCGCCTGGGGGATTATGCGGACGTGCTGGATTACGTGCAGCTTGGATCGGCGCCCCTCCCTGAAGAAGACAAGGCCCATCTGAAGCGGATTATGCCCGGCGTCCGTCTGTACAACATCTACGGCACCACCGAGGCGGGGTGCTCCTGCATCTACGACTTCGGCACGGAGGAGGAGCGGCCCCATTGCATCGGACGCCCTTCCGCCCATGCCCGTTTCGTGGTCGTGGACGAAAACCGCCAACCCGTGGAATCCTCTGCGGAAAACCCGGGTCTGCTTGCCACCACCGGCGCCATCACCATGAAGGAGTACTTCAATGCTCCTGAGCTTACGGCCAAGACCCTGGTGAACGGCTACCTGTACACCAATGACCTGGGGTACGTGGACGAGCAGGGGTACGTGTACATGCTCGGCCGCAAGGACGACGTGATCAACTTCGGGGGCGTGAAGATTTCCCCGGAGGAAATTGAGAGCGCGGTCAAGGCAAATCCGCTGGTAAAGGATTGCGCCTGCGTTCCGGTGAAGGACGCGGTGGCGGGGCAGATCCCCAAGCTCTTCGTGGTGGTGCAGGACGAAGCCTCCTTTGACCTGCGGGAATTCAAGAAGTTCCTGGGCCATGTCATCGACGCTAACAAGCAGCCCCAGCGCATCCAGGTGATCGACGCCATTCCCCGCACCTACAACGGCAAAATCAAGCGCAAAGAGCTGGCGGGCAGGCAGTAGCCCATGGATCAGATGAAGATCAGCAAAGCAGCAGCGGGCGGAGCAAAGACCGCCAGCCCCCTTCGCCTGGTGGCGCGGGTCGTGGTCTTCCTGCTGATAGCCGCCGGCTTGTTCGTGTACGCCAACTTCGCCATAGGCCTTTCCCCCTCCACCCATGCAAGGATGATGTTCGCCAGTTTCTACGATGAGTCGGAGGATTCCGTGGACATGGTCTACGTGGGCAGCAGCGCTGCGTGCCGCTTCTTCGTCAGCCCCCTTGCCTACCAGGAAACAGGCATGAGCTCCTTTGTGCTGGGCGCGGCAAGCATGCCCTCCTTCTTGCTGGACAACGTGGCGGAAGAAGCGGAGCGCACCCAGTCGCCGGATCTGTACGTGGTGGAGCTTCGGTCCTTCCGTCGTGACGCGGCGCAGTTCAGCGAATCCCATTGCCGGCGCATCTTCGACAGCGTGAGCCTGACCAGCCCTGAGCGCCTGGACATGATTACCGAGTCCCTTGCTTACATGGAGGAGTCTTTGGACGAAGGGGAGTACGACGACTCCGTTGCCAGCTACCTGTTCCCGGTGGTTTCCTATCACGACCGCCTGGCGGATGGGAGCATGACCGCAAGCGAGCTGCTGCTGAAGCGGCCGCGGAACAGGACGAAGGGCTATCAGATGGGGGCCGACACCTACAAGACCAGTCCTCAGCCCGCTCCCGAGTTCTCCGACCAGATTGACGCGCTGTCTGATTTCCAGGTCACGGAGCTTCAGAAGGTCATGGACAGCTACCAGAAGCTGGACGCCCAGGTCCTGTACGTGCTGGCCCCGCGGGTGGGCACTGCGGAAAAAAGCGGGATCACCAATGCCCTTGCCGCGTACGTGGAAGAGCACGGCGGCACCTGCCTGAACCTGAATACTGCGGAGGGCTTTTCCCAGATCGGCCTTGACCCAAAGACCGATTTCTATGACGAAGATCACGTGAACTACCGCGGAGCGGAAAAGTACACCCGCTACCTGTGCTCCTATATAAAGGAGAACTACGATTTGGCTGATCATCGCGGGGAAAGCGGTTATGAAAGTTGGGATGAAGCCTACCAGGCGTACCAGGGCAACATAGAGAAGGCTGCGGCGTCCAAGAGCAAGAAGGAAGCCCAAGACCAAGAGGAAGAGGTCATAGACTAGCATGGGAGCAAGAACGCGTCTGATCAACCTGGCCGTGGGCCCCGCGCTCATGGTCCTGCTTACCCTGCTTCTTCCCGAAAGCGTGTTCACCACCTTCCAAAGCCGTGCTGCCATAGGCACCGTGGCGTGGATGGCCTACTGGTGGGTCACCGGACCGGTGGACTACGCGGTCACCGCCCTGCTTCCCATTGCCGTGAACGCGGTGCTTCAGATCACCGACATGTCCACCGTGGTGGCTAACTACTCGTCGGAAACCATCATGCTGCTTCTGGGCGCGTCCATCGTCACCGTTTCCTGGGAGGAAACCGGCCTTGACCGGCGCATAGCCGCAAAGCTGCTGGGGCTTATCGGCTCGGGCTTTCGCAGTCAGCTGGTGTTCTGGCTGCTGCTTTCGGTGGTGCTTTCGTCGGTGCTTCCCAACGCGGTGGTGTGCGCTACCGTCACCCCCATAGCCCTTTCCATGCTCAAGTTCGTGGGGGAGGGAAACATTGCGGAAAGCCGTATGGGTTCGCGGCTGCTCATGTACATCGCCTACGGCGCGGGCCTGGGTGGTCTGGCCACCCCTTTGGGCGGTGCCATGAACCTGGTGACCGTGGACTACCTGCAGCAGCTGACCGGCCAGGAGTTCATGTACGTTGACTGGGCCATTCGCTTTGCTCCCATCATGGTGGTGCTGTTGGCAATCACCATGGCGTTCATGCTACGCGGGGTGAAGAAGGAAGAAACCCTGGGCGCTTCCAAGGAGTTCTTCCAGGCCGAATACGCCAAGATGCCGCCCATGGCCCGGGAGGAAGTGGTGGTTCTGGGACTTTTCGTCCTTGCCACCATCCTTGCCTTTACCCGGCAGTTCTACGCCGGCGTGCTTCCCGGGCTGAAGCCGGCCTACGTGTTCATCATCGCGGGCATTCTGACCTTCCTGGTCACCCGGAAGCAGGACGGCACCCGTCTTATGGTGTGGAAGTCCGTCCAGGGAAAGATCATCTGGGAGCTCATCTTCATATTTGCCGGCGGCCTGGCGGTGGGTACCCTGATCAGCGGCTCGGGTGCTGCGGCCAACATCGGCGAAGCGGTTTCCGCCGCGGGTCTGACCGGCGGGTTCGTTACGGTTCTGGTCATCATTACCCTGACCCTGCTTCTGTCTGACGTGACCAGCAACACCGCAACCGCCGCCGTTGCCATTCCCATCGTCATCTCCATCGTCCAGGGCTTTGGCGAAAATCCCATCCCGTACGTCTACATCGCCTCCATTGGCGTGAACCTTTCCTTCATGCTGCCCACTTCGGTGCGTGCCATTCCCGTGGGGCACGGCCTGCCTCCCAAGATCATGCTGAAGGAGGGGTGGAAGATCACCCTGGTGGTGATCGCGTGCTGCACGGTTCTGAGCTATGTCCTCATGACCTGGTGGCCGGCGTTCAGCACGGTGTAGGCTGGTGACCCCGCCGACCACCTGCCTTTTCGCGCAGATTCACTTCTTGGCAGCCGCTAGGCGCTGGCAGTGGGGCCTGAGGAAAGCGGGCGGTTGGGCCAAACGTTGGCAAAGGTCTTGGCTATGGCTATGAACTCCTCCACGGCGGGCGAAAGACCTGGCACCGGCTGCACGGCAATGCCGAACTCCAGGAACTGCCGGGGGCTCAAAGGCCGCACCACCACGTCCCCTTCCCAGCGATCGCTGATGCCGTCGCAGCACAGGGTAAAGCCCAGGCCGGCGGAAACCATGGAGTACGCGGTGTAGCAGTCGTTGGCGGTGAAGCGGAAATCAGGCTCTATGCCCCGCTCCCGCAGA
>JAQXGX010000065.1 GCA_029006935.1 Eggerthellales bacterium
GGGCGCCAGGAGCAATTACCTGCTCCTGACGCCCACCTACGATCAGCGCGAGGGTGCGCCTAAGCTCTGGTTAAGCTGAACAGATGCTTACACCGTAATGGTAACGGCGAAGATCTGAGACAGGATAACGGAAACCGTAACCAGGACAACAGCGTAAGGAAGAACGGTACGCAGAACTGCGCCCTCTTCGCCCACGGCGTCCAGGGAAGCGGCTGCCTGCTGCAGCTTAACGGGGGTAACAACAGAAGCCAGACCAGCTGCAACGCCACCAGAGGCGATAACAACGATCGGGTTCAGGCCGAGCAGCTCAGCGGAGATCAGGTTGTACTTAGCGAACAGAGCAACCGTGGATGCCTCGGAACCGGTAACGAAGCCGGCCAGCAGGCCCAGGAAGCCGTTTGCGATCGGGTAGAACCAACCGAAGGCTGCTGCTGCGGAGTTAGCCCACAGAGAAATGATGTTCTTGGACGGATCGACCATTGCCCATGCGCCACCGTTTGCCGGGTCAGGAGCGTAAGCGGAGAACATCATGACGTAAGCGATGCAGAAGTACACGATGGAGGACAGCGTAGGCGGCAGCCAGCGCTTATTCCACTTCTTGAGGATGGTTCCCCAAGCACCAGCCTTGGGCTTGATGATGAGGGAGCCGAGCAGGGTGGAAACCAGTACCCAGAAGTACGCCTGCCAGAACACGCGCATGGGCTGACCGGAGTCACCAGGCCACAGGATGATACGCATCTCCAGGGGACCCTTGTACAGCAGATCGTACAGCGGACCCACGAAGTTGGTGATAACGCAGAAGAAGATCAGCAGAGCCCAGGGAGACAGAGCCTTCCACAGCGGCATGGTCTTTTCCACTTCCAGGTCCTCTTCAGACAGGCAGGAACGGTCGACCAGCGGAATCTTGCGAATCTTCATGTACACGAACATGATGCAGAAGGTCACAGCAGCGGACATAACGCCGGTCAGAACGACGCCGAAGCCGATGCGGGAGATGACCCAAGCAGTACCGCCCATGCCGAAGCCGGTGATCAGAGCAGGAATGATGCCTTCCTTCAGCAGCTTGGCGCCGCCGCACATGAACAGCATGGAGAATGCGATGCACGGGGTGATGACGGGCAGGTAGTTGGTGAAGTACTGTGCGCAGTATGCGACCGTGGGGGCAGCACCGTTAACGGTGAAGCCAGCGCCGGCCAGAATGTCGGTCAGGGCAACAACCGGTGCAGCCAGCATTGCGAAGGTGCACAGGGAGTCATAACCGATGCAGGGCAGAGCGATGGACATGCCGATGGAGTAACCCAGACCCAGCATGATGGGGGGCAGAATAATTGCCGGGGTAGCGCCAACGGAGACCAGGCCGGTGCCCATGACGACGTTCAGCAGCATGATCTGGGTCGGCTTGTCAGAAGCAGCCAGAGTCTTGATAGCGACGATGGCACGAGCCAGAGCGCCGGTTTCCTGCATGAACGTGATCTGAAGCAGTGCGAAGAAGCCCATACCAGTAATGGCCATGGACGCCAGAGCACCCTTCAGGGTTGCGAGAAGGCTAACCTCAAGAGAAGTATTGAAGATAGCGAATGCGATGATGACGGTGAGAACCCAGCCGATACAACCGGCGATGTCACCGCGCATCTTAAACCCGACGATCGCGACGATCATCACGACAACCGGGATAAAGGAAATCAACAGATCCATAAAACTATCCCTCCTAAAAATAGTTTCTGGGAGCCGGCTTCAATCAAACTGATCGATCTTGATTGAAGCCTACGCCCATATCAGGCAAAGCCCGAAGACCCGCCTGCCTTGCCCCGAGCCTTCCCAAGCCCGAGAACAAGCACCGTAAGCCCCGGAGCCCCAGGCCCTACGGCAAATGCGCTAAACGCATCCCTCGCATACGATTCGAAAGCCAATACAGATTTGCATTGACCTTGCTTACGAAGAGCACTGAATCACTCAAAAGCTCAATGATCATGCGCTTCGAAAGAACCCGTCCAATATTGAGCTTTCAAAGTGCCGCACCATGAAGGCGTCAGGGAACCTTCACTTGTACGCGTATCAGTTTAGCGGAAAATTAACAGATATTACACATAAAGTTTTGCTCATATCAGCCGTATCAGGGGCTGCTCTTTCCGCTCATACTTCAGGAATGACCAGTAGCCGATGACCTGGGAAAAAACTCAAGGACCTGGTCATTCCCCCAGACTAGGCCCCCCAGCGGCCCCTCAAAGGGAGCTGGGGGCGCAGGTCTTCGCCCGCTTTTCCTACTCCGACTCGGTTTCCCGACAAGGCGGGAAGCCCGGCGCCATGACGCGACGATAGTACATGCTGGAGCCGTACAACGCCGCCGCGGGATTATGCATGAGCACCCGGTCCTTTACCAGCAAGTAGGTCACAGGAGCATCGGAATGCTTGATGAACAGGGTGTCGTGGCCACAGCACAGGCCCACGATCACGTTCAGGTCCGTGCCCTCGTCGTTTAGGATCTTGGCCTGCATGATGGGATTGCAGGTGGATTCGTGCTCCCCTGGACGCACCTTCACGTTGTCCGGAATGCCGATTTCGCACTTGTCCACGGCACCCACCTTGCACACCACGGCGCTGACGCTTTCGATGCCCTTTGCCTTCAGGATCTTGGCAAAGGTCTGGGTTTCCTTGCGCAGGCCCATGCAGGTGGCAAGTCCCACCTTCTTGGCCCCGATCTTCTTGGCGAACAGCGCCACTTCCTCAACGCGGGTCAGGGCGCCGTAGTACAGGCCCTCGATCTCCGCCGCGGCCCGGAAGATCTTCTGGGTTTCCGGGTCGTGGGCGTATAGGTCGTTGGCGGCAGCAAAGTCCGCATTTTCCGTATGGGTGGTCACGCAGAAGTCCGGCCACTCCTTGTCAAGGTGGTCGCAGTGAAACACTCCGCAGTTGGCACAGCTCTTTCCATCAACCAGCATAGCTTCCTCCTACCTCTTCCCTTTCCTTTGGGCGAAGGGAAAGCCCGCTCGCTCCCCCTTCGCCCTGGCAATCCTGTTCGGGACCTATTCCAGGCCCAGGTCCTTGTTGAGCAGCGCCACGGTCTCCGGACCGGTGGTGGTGTTGGGCAGGCAACGGTTGAAGCCCATGTCGTGGAAGATCTTCTCCACGCGGGTCCAGTCCTTGGCAAGGTCCACGTCCGCCACGGGCATGCCACCCACGTACAGGATGATGTCGCCGATGCCGGCCTCGATGCACTTTTCACGCATGCCCTCGCAGTCGATGGCGCCCATGCCGTACATGGACGAGCACAGGATGGCGTCAGCATCGGACTCGATAGCAGCGTTGATGAACTCTTCCTGCGGGACCACAGCGCCCAGGAAGGACACCTTGTAGCCGGCCTGCTTGAAGGATTCGCTCAGAACCCAGGCGCCGATGGTGTGGCAATCAGATCCGATGGTGCCGATGACCACGGACTTGTTGGGAGTCTTCTTTTCGCTCATATGAATGCACCTTCCGTCTGTTTACTTGTAGAGCTGCTTGCCATAGGGGGCAATACGGGAAGCGAACTGCAGGTCGCTGACCAGCATGTCGAAGGAAAGGTCCCGGCCTTCCTTCTTGGCGCGGCCTTCCAGCTTCATGCGGTGGTAGTCGATGACCTCCTGCGGCAGGGGCAGGTCGCCCGGATCCCAGTAGCGCTGAGCCTGCTCGTCGTCGCGCATCAGGCGCACCTTCTGCTTGGCAGGCTGCCAGGGGGTCAGCATGGTGTCGATCCAGCCGGCCTCCACGCCCTTGATCATGGCCTGGACCACGTCGCCGTCGGCAATGTCCAGGCAGCGATCCAGAATGGTGCGCACCTCCAGCTCCAGGATCTCCCGCTCCATCTTGTACTGCTCGCCGGTCTTGTCGATGCGCAGATTGCCCAGCATAAGCTCCAGATGACGGGCCATGCGCACGGCGTTAGCCATGCCCTCCTTGGTGGGAGTGCCCACTGCTTCATCGCGGCACTTCAGAATGGGGGTGTTGATGCCGGAGTAGATGGAGCTGATGGTGTTCCAGCAGATCATGGCCTCGGCTTCGTCCAGGCTGGGAGGCCAGGCGCCCAGGTATGGGAAGGAAGTACTGGAGCAGCGGATGTCGGTGGGCAGGCCCAGCTTTTCCCGGTACTCCAGGGAAAGGGCCTCGGTCACGTCCATAGTGGCGGCGTCTTCGGCAAAGTGCATGTTCTGGCCAAGCTCGTAGGTGAACTGCTTCACGCCCTGAGCGGCGCCGATGAAGGTCTGGAAGATCATGACCAGCGCCTTCAGGCCCGGCGAGTCATAGCCGGTCAGGTTGCAGGTCACATGGGGTGCGGTGTGGATGCCGGCTTCCTGGTACTTGGCCGCCAGACGGGCCTCGTACTGCACGATGCGGATCTCGTCCTCCAGGGGCTGGTTCTTGTCGTGGGAGAACACCTCCTGCAGAGGGCGGCAGTTGCAGGCGTTCCAGCCAGATGCCAGGGCAAACTCGGATGACAGGCGGCCGTCCTCGTCGGTGGAGTTCATGGTGATGCCCGCCTTCAGGGCCTTGCGGATCTCACGCGGGGCTTCCAGGCCATAGGCCACGATGGGGAAGCCGTTGAGCATGGTCTTGCCGTCCTTGCTCTCCAGGGTTCGACGCAGACCCACCTCGGACATCTCGAAGTTGCACTTGCGGGTGTAGGAGTCGGTGAAGATGTTCCACACGCCGTGGGGCATCAGCGGGGACTCGCTTTCCACGTAGCCCATGCCCTCGATCATCAGCTCCTTGGTAGCCTGGCCGAACTGGGGCTGCAGGTTGTGATGGCCGTGCTCACGGGCAGCGTACTGCATGTCCGCGTAGTTGCAGATGGCGTGGTACTCCCGGGAGCTTTCCACGGTTTCCTCGAAGTTTTCGATCTGCTTGCCGGTCTTCCACTGGGGAAGCACCTCTTCGTTGCGAATACGGAAGAATTCCTCATCGTCCAACATGACGTTGTAAACGCGCTCACCCTTTCGAGCCATTGCGTTCCTCCTTTGCAATCGTTTCCTTCTAAGCTCTTGCTACAAGCTTTCCAACTGTTCTGGGGCACGTCCCGCCCTGCGGCCGAACACCACGCACTCCGCGATGCCGTTGCCGCCCAGGCGGTCGATGCCGTGCAAGCCGCCGCAGACCTCTCCGGCGGCATGCAGACCGGGGATGGGGTCTCCCCAGATGTCCAGCACGTGGGTCTGCGGGTCAATGCGCAGACCGCCCATGCAGTAGTGAACCGACGGCCACTGGGCTATGGCGAAGAACGGGCCCTCCTCCAGGGGAATCATGGCCTGGGTCATCGGCTTGCCAAACGCGGGGTCACATCCCTGCGCAATAGCTTGGTTGTGGGCTTCGATGGTGGCGGTGAAGACCTGCGGGTCAAAGCCCGCCTCCCGGGCCAGGACAGCCAGGGAGTCCGCGGTCAGGGCACGGCCGCTGCGGACCATGCGCTCCACGTCCTGGGCCCCTATGCCCAGGGCATCGAAGATCCTTTGGTTCAGAATGGAGTAGCTGGGTCCTTCGCCATTGCTGATCTGAGCGTTGGAGACCCTCTCCCGGGTGTCCAGCTCGTTGACGAAGCGCTTGCCCTCCCGGTTCACGTACACCAGGCCGTAGCCCGTGCCGGAAAAGCACAGGAACGCACCCTGGTCTATGCCGCCGGTCTTGGGGTTGGCACAGGGATAAAGCTGCACGAACTCCATATGGGAGGTATCGGCACCGATCTCCTTGGCAAAGCGAATGACCTCGCCGGTGGCACCCTTGTGGTTGGTGCAGTTGTAGGCCGCGGTCAGCCCCGGCTTGTAGGCGCTGCGCAGCTCCACGTCCGCGGCATATCCGCCGGTGGCGATCACCACCCGCTGGTTGGCGCCGATGACCTTGGTCCCCTGTTCTGCCAGCTCCACGCTGACTCCCAGGACCCGCCCCGACTCCTTGCAGCGAATGATGCCGTCCACGGCGGCCTTGCGCACAATGGTCACGTTTCCCCTTTGGCAGGCGAAAGCCTCCAGCTTGCTCATGACCTCCGCTCCGTTGTCGGCCATCTGGTAGCTGCGATACGCGCTGTGTCCGCCGATGCGGGGAAGGCTGTTGCGGAAGGTGATGCCGGCATCCACCAGCAGATCCAGGCCCGCCGGGGCTTCCCGGCACATGACCTTCACCAGCTCCTCGTCGCCGAAGCCTCCTCCGGCAGCCAGGGTGTCGGCAGCGTGGAGCTCCCAGCTGTCCTGGCCCAGGCCCAGCTTCTCCCGAAGCTTCAGCTTGCTGTCCCAGCAGCAGTAGCCTCCCCCGGCAATGCGGGAGTTGCCGCCGGTGTAGGCCATCTTCTCCAGCACCACCACCGAATCCGCCCAGGCGCTGGCCTCGTAGGCGGCGGTCAAGCCGGCGTAGCCGGAGCCGATCACCACCACGTCAAAGCTCAGGTCCCAGGCAGGCTGGGTGCTCACGTAGGGCATGCCGCTCCCCTCCTTTCCACGTCGAAAGCGTCAGGCAGCCGTCAAGGCTACTGGGTAATGAAATCGAACAGGTCGTAGATGTTGTCCAGCTCGTCCACCTTCAGGCACATCTGGTAGATCTGGTCCGCCCGCTCGTTGATGAAGGGCTTGTTGGTGAAGTCCACGCAGTCGTAGAACCGGCGCTTGAAGTCTTCGTCCGCCAGAGGCGCTTCCTTGGTGCCCGGGGAAATGTCGGTCTGGCCTTCGTAGACCGTGCCGTCCTTCATGTAGAAGGTCAGGTTGGAGGCGTAGTGGGGACGGGTGTGGTCGATGCTGGGGTCGCACACGGTTTCGATCTTCTTGGTGAACTCCAGGATCTGGTCGTCCAGGATGGACTCGGGCTCGAAGTGGGCCAGCTTCACCTGGCGGCGAACCAGGGCGTTTGCAATGCAGTAGGGAGTGCCGAACTGGGCATTGACCTTGGGGTTATCGCCCAGCTTGAAGGTGCCCACCAAGTTGTAGCCGTAGGTGGGAAGGGTCAGCACAATGCGCTCCACGTCCTCGGCCTGGATGTTGTACTGCTCCATCATGTCCAGGGTCAGCTGGGTGGAGCCCTGCGTCATGCCGCAGCTGGGGAACTTCTTGAAGCCCAGCATGGGAATGCGGGAGGGAGCTTCGCCCAGATCGGCGAACTCGGCCTCAGCGGTGGTGCGGTCCAGGGTGAACAGATGATGGTAGCTGTACACGCCGCTGAGGAAGTTGACCGGTCCGGTCAGGCCCGCCTGGGCCAGACGGGCGCACTCGACGCCGGCCTGGGCCACCCAGCCCTCGATGATGCGCACGCCCAGCGCGCCGTCGATGTTGCACTGGAAGGAGCCGCCGCAGCGGTTGAAGGCCAGGGCCATGGTGTGCAGGGCGGTGTTGTAGTCCATGTCCAGCACCTTGGCCACGCCGGCTGCGCAGGCCATGGTCACGGCAATGCCCGTGGGATCGAAGCCGTGGTAGTCTTCCTCCTCCAGGTTGAAGCGGAAGCCCATTTCGTCACCTACCGCCAGGGCGGTCATGAACTCCTTGCCGGAAAGCTTCACGCCGTTGGCCTGGGCCGCCGCCAGGACCGCGGAAATCATGCCGGAGCCGGTGTGAATGCCGGGCTGCGCATGGTCGCACACGTCCAGGGCACGACCCATGACGCCGTTGACGAAGGCCGCCTGCTGGGCTGGGACCTTGCCGCCGTGGACCAGCACGGCGGCCTCTTCCTTGCCTCCCAGGGTCTTGGCGATCTCCACCACTTCCTCGCAACCCACGTTGGAGCTGCCGGCAATGACGCAGCCCACGTAGGTCAGGATCTGCTTCTTCAGGATGTCGATGTCCTTTTCGGTCAGGTCCTCGTACTTGAAGTCCCTGATCCAGTTGATGACCTTTTCCTCAACCTTCATGCACGTCTTCCTTTCTACTCGGGATGTAAGCGTGCGTGTGTAAAGACCGGGTGAAGCACAGCGTGGCTTTTCCCGGGTAGAACCGTTTTGCTAGCAGCCGAAGGAGCCCATGTGGCAGGCTGCGTGAGCGTTCAGATCCTGGAACTGGTCCACGGACTGCTTGTGCACGTACTCGGCAACGTCCACGGCACCGGTTTCCTGGCGGGAAACGGGAACCAGGTACTTCTTGGCAAAGCGCAGGGCCTCATCCGGATAGTCCTGGGAAAGCAGGCCCACGGCGTACAGGATGTAGTTCTTGTCCATGTAGAAGCTGGGGTTGGTGGGGCGCAGGCTCTC
This sequence comes from Eggerthellales bacterium, assembly GCA_029006935.1. Classification (GTDB taxonomy): domain Bacteria; phylum Actinomycetota; class Coriobacteriia; order Coriobacteriales; family Eggerthellaceae; genus SUG1186. The sequence goes on from JAQXGX010000065.1 coordinate 8,192, forward strand.
CGGGTTGCGCAGGCTGTAGGTTGCCGCGGGGAGCACCCGCTCGGGACGGCGGCCGTAGCGGAAGATGCCGCCCACGCCGATGACGGTGGGGACTTCGGTCAGGTTCTTGCCCCGCTGGACCTCCACCTCGCCCATGGCCATGGCCTCCATCTTCGCCGTACCCGCATGACGGCGAACCGCCACGGATGCCGCGGAGTATGCCAAGGCCACATCGAAGGCCCATTCCTCGTCGGTCTGGGGCTTGTAGGAGGTGTTCTGCCTCATGAAGGCGGTGTACTCGGCAGGATCGATGGCCTCCGCGTCCACCTCCGGCGCCAGGCGGCGCAGGTTGTCCCGGATGCCTTCGGGGGTCACCAGGTCGCAGATGGTGTCGGAGTTCCAGCGAATGCCCAGGTCGCCCTCTACCGTGCGCTTGATCTTGCCTTCCGGAAGGCCCCGCATGACGGTGTTGGGGTTCACCGGCTTGTTTTCGCACACGGAATGCACGTTGATGGTGGCACCGCCTATCTCAAGCACCAGCACGCTGCCCAGGCCCGTTTCATGACGGGACCCCTCCGCCAGCAGGGTTGCGGCGTTCAGGGAAGCCTTGGGGGTGGGGATGATGTCCCGCCCGATGAACTCGGCGGCGTGCTCCAGGCCCTTTGCCTTGGTGATGTGCTTTACGAAGATCTGGCGGATGACCTCCTGGGCAGGCTCCACGCATACCTGGGAGACCTCGGGCAGGACGTTGTCCGCCAGGTAGTACTGCTTGCCGCCGGCTTCCAGGATCTCCGCCACGTCATCCTGCACGGAAACGTTGCCGCACACCAGCACCGGGCAGTCGATGCTGGAGTTTGCCAGCATCTGGGCGTTGTGCAGGATGGTGGCCTTGTTGCCGCCGTTGGTGCCTCCGGCCAGCATGATGATGTCGCAGTTGCGCTCCTCGATCTGGCGGATCTCTCCCTTGGAGAGCTCGAAGCCGAAGCCGCCCACCACCTTGGCGCCGGCACCCAGGGCGGCGCGCTTGGCCGCCTCCAGGGTCAGGGAGGGAACCAGGCCGATGGAAACCATGTTCAGGCCGCCCGCCGCGGAAGAGCAGGCGTACTTGTCATAGTAGTCCTCCACCGCGATGCCGGTCTGCTGGTAGAGCTTGTCCAGCGCCTTGTTCATGCCTATGCGCACATCATCTTCAATGGTGGTGGAGTCCTGCGAGCTGCCCAACAGCACGCCGTTCTCAATGTCGATGGCGGTGACCTTGGTATAGGTGCTTCCGAAGTCGATCAGCAGAATGGGTTTCATGCTCTACCTACCTTTCGCCATGCTCGTAACCGATGGGTTCTGCTTGAAGGGAAATGCAAGGGCGCCTTTGAGGGCCAGGCTCCCGGGGAAAGGAGCCCGGCCAATTCGGAGAGAAAAAGCCCTCGGGCCCAAACGCCCAAGTGGCTAGGGGTTGAAGGCGGGGATGCCGTTGATGTTGGGGGCGAAGATCGCGCTCATTGGGTCCAGCTCTCTACTACGGGCCTGGCTGCCCCTTTAGGGCGGCCAGGCAATGAGAGCGGATACGCGCCGCTGCCCATGCGGTCGAATCAGGCCCGTATTCTGGCTTGGCGCCGGGCACTTTGCCCTGAGCTAGCCTGCCTTCCCAGTTTCCCAGTGGCTGCAGCACCTGCGGCGCTGCGCGGTTAGCTCGCGCTTTCACAGCTGCGGTACAGCGCAGGAATCCAACCTGCTTCCATCGTCCGGGGACGATATGGCCTGATCCGCTTGACTGAACATGAGTTTATTCAAAAAGTAACTTTTCGTCAATTGATTTTTAGCTGTTGTTTGTGCATTATGTAACAGTCGTTAATTTCACGAAGAGAGGAGGGCACCTGTGGACCTGATGAGCCTGCCGCTGTTCCAGCATGATCTGACAGAAGGCCGCAGCGCCCTTTCCCGGCCTCCCCTACGCGGGGAAGACGGGACCTTGCTTCCGGAGCGCTTCGTGATGTGCTTTATGAAAGACACCCTGGACGCCTACGTGCGCGACCGCGGCCTTTCCCCCGCGTGCGTTCATGAGTCGGAAACGGCGGACTTCCCCGTGTACGTCGATTGCGTTGACGGCACGTCGGTGGGCCTGGTCCAGGCCCCGGTGGGAGCTCCCGCCGCCGCGCTGCTCATGGACCGGCTCATCTACTCCGGAGCCGCCACCGTGGTTTCCTGTGGGGGATGCGGTGTGCTGAAACCGCTGGATTCCGGGGTCCTGGTGGTTCCCACCTGCGCCCTGCGGGACGAGGGCACGTCCTACCACTACGCGCCCCCTGCGGCCAGCATCGACTTGGACCAATGCATGGTCGACGCGCTGCTCCGCACCATCCAGGATCTGGGCGCTCCCTGCCGAAGCGGCATGGTGTGGACCTGCGATGGCTTCTTCCGGGAAACCCCGAACATGGTTTCCCTGCGCCGCTCCCAGGGCTGCATTGCCGTGGACATGGAGGTTTCCGCCCTTGCTGCCGTGGCGCAGTTCTACGGAGCGCGCTACGGCGCCCTGCTGTACAGCGGCGACAGCCTGAGCGACCCCAACGATCACCAGCACCGCGACTGGCTGGCAAACCATACCGCGCGTTCCGCCTCCCTGGCGTGTGCATTGCGGGCAATCTCGTATACTAGTACCCGACGTATTATCGGAAACTAGACTAGACCGGAGCGTACCGTGACTACCGAACATGACGAAATCGTTGAGGAAACCGAAAAGAGCGCTCAGCTTAACCAGACTGAGCTGAGCAAGATCATGGCAGAGGCCGAGGAGGAGGAAGTCCGCGAAAAGGCCCGTGAGCGCAAGATCGACCCCAAGGAGGTCAAGGCCCAGGAAACCCTGGACAAGCTCATGCAGAAGTTCAAGGGCTACCGTCTTCTGTGCGTGGGCCTCGGCATTGCCGCCTTTGCCCTGCTGATCGCCTCCATGCTCCTGTACAAGAACGGCACCATTGACGAGGACACCCAGAACACCCTGCTCTTTGCCGGCGTGGTGGTGGTGGGCCTGATGCTCTACTTTGCCATGGCTCGCGTCCGTCCCCTGAAGGACGATATCCGCACCTGGAACGACGTGCTGGTGGACATCCAGAACTCCCCCAGCAAGAAGGCCCTTTCCCGCAAGGTGCTGCCCCCCGAGCCCGACAGCCTTTCCCGCAAGAAGTACCCCATGACCTCCGAGTACCTGCACTACCGCCGCTACTGGCGTACCTGCATCACCTTGGCCGGTCTGTGCTGCATTGCCCCCATGGCCCTTATCCGCATCATGGACGACGTGCTGGTTCCCGCCGTTGCCATGCTGTGCTTTGCCTACGTGCTGATCTTCGTTGCCAACCACATCGACCGCAAGTACATGAAGCCCATCCGCGAGCAGGAGAAAGCTCGCCAGTCCAAGGCCAAGCTTGCCTATAAGAAGAAGAACCGCAAGGCGAATCTTTCCTAGCGTCTTTGCGCGACCCGGCGCATAGAATCCGGCAAAACACAACCGAATAGCATTGAGGAGAAGTTCATGGGAGTGGAAACTGCCCTGAGCCAGATGCTTGTACTCTTTTTCGGCATCCTGGTGGGCTTTGCGGCGTACAGGCTGAAGATCATCGACGACAAGGGATCCAAGGCCGTCACCGGCCTGGTCATGAACATTACCCTTCCCTGCTTCATCCTGCTTTCCGGCCTGACCTCCACCCATGGCACCACCGGACCTCAGATGCTCGTCTACTTCGGCGTTTCCATAAGCTGCTACGCCTTTGCCGCCATCCTGGGCCTGCTCATTTCCCGACTGCCCTTCTTCCAGAGCAAGGACCACCGCCTATGCGCCTTCATGACCACCTTCGGCAACACTGGCTTCATAGGGCTTCCCTTCATCGGCGGAATGTTCGGCTCCGACGCGGTGCTTTACGCCACGGTGTTCAACCTGCCCTTCAACCTGCTGGTCTTTTCCATAGGCGTGTTCCTGGTTTCCGATGGAGCCGCGGACGTAAAGATCAATCCCTCCATGTTCCTGAACCCTAACTTCATTGCGTCCCTGCTGGCCATTGCGCTGTACCTGTTGGAAGTGAGCCTTCCCTCGCTTCCCACCTCCTGCCTGAGCACCCTGGGAAGCGCCACGGTGCCCCTTTCCATGCTGATCACCGGAGCCACCCTGGGCAAGGAAACCCCCAAGGACGTATTCGCCAGCCCCGGCCTGTACCTGCTTTCCCTGGCCAAGCTGGTGGTGGTTCCCCTGATCTCCTTCGGCCTTCTGAGCCTGATCGTTTCCGACCCCCTTATGGTGCGCATCGGCACGCTGCTCATGGCCATGCCCATTGCGGCCAACTCCACCATGCTCTGCATCCAGTACGGAGGCAATCACCGCATGGCATCCCGGGGCGTGTTTCTTTCCACCTTGTTCTCCGTTGCCACCATTCCGCTGTTCGTAGCCCTGTTAAGCTAGCAAGATCATCCAGAAAGGATTCCCCATGGACACCCCTCCCTTCGACCCGGCCCTGCTTGCCTACGTAACCCAGGAACCGCCCAAGATCCTTCCCTACGAAGTCGTTTCCCAGCAGGTCACCATTTCCGTGGACCGCATGGTAAGGGAGTTCGTGAATCCCCAGTTCGGGGAGTACTGCAAGACCTGCTCCTGCTTTGAGAACCGCTGGTCCTGCCCGCCCCATGACTGGGAGGTGCTCCAGCGCTGGAGCCAGTTCCAGTCGGTGACCTTGTTCCTTGACCAGCTGATCTTCACCCCGGAAAGCCACCGGTTCATAGAAGAGCACGACATGACCCCGGCGCAGGTGGACAGGAGCAAGACCGCCACTATGACCTATGCCAAGAACATCCGAGACGAAGCCCTCCTGCATCTGGAGGCATCCGTCCCCGGCAGCCTGGCGGTGAGCCCGGGCACCTGCCGAAGGTGCAATCCCTTCCCCTGCCGCCGCGCCCAGGGGCTTTCCTGCGACCAGCCCAAGGTGCGGGAATCCTTTTCGTCCTACTGCGGGGATGTGACGGCAATATGCAAGGAGCTGTTCAATGTTTCCTTGAAATGGGCGGAAAAAGGTCAGCTTCCCGAGTATTATGTTCTAGTCGGCGCCCTGCTGCGCAAGGAGCCGGCACCCGAGTAGCCGATCATCCCAGGAAGCCGGCACGCTTCCCGGGAGCGTTTCAAGAGCAAGAGCACGAAAGAGAACACGACATGGGCCTATCCTTTTCCAATGCCTGCAAGAACCTGGACGCCAAGAAGACCTGCCTTCTGTGCGGCGGGGAAGGAGTGCCGCTGGTAGAACCCGTGGTGGTCTGCGGAAAGCCTTTGTGCCGCCGTTGTGCCACCAAGGTGAGCATGGAGCCGGATCGCCTGCCCAACTTGAGCCGGGAGGAGCTGGACGCCCATCTGGAGTACCGCCAGCAGAACATGGCCAAGCTCCAGTCCTTTGCCGACACCTACGAATGCCCTCTGTTCGGTGAAGACTTCGAGCTCGCCTCACTGCTCATCGACGAGCAGGCCGGAACCTTCATGTTCTCCGGCGTGCCCAATCCGCCCATCTTCGCCCTTGATCAGATCCAGGAAGTTACGTATCTGGAAGACGAGCGCGTGATCCGCCGCGTTTGGAAGGGCGGCAGCGAAGAAGGCTCCAGCGTCATGAACGACCTGGTGGAGTACGACAAGGACTACGACGCCATCGACTACACCCTGAACTTCTTCCTGCGGCTGGACATTGGCAAGAAGTGGCGCAAGAAGCTGCCCCATGTGCTGACCCTGAAAGTTGCCCTGAAGGACGACCCCTACTGGAACGTCTACACGGTGCAGACCGAGGCTCCCACCTACCACAATCAGCAGGCGGAGCGCTATGTGAACGACTACAACCGCGCCACCCGCGGGTTCATCGAGGCCATCAACACCTTGGAAAGCTACGTGAACCAGTAGAGCCAAAGGCTTTGCTCGATCAAGCTACGCAAAATCGGACAAGACGTCCGCCAGCCGGGCAAAGGCGACACATCCGCAAAGGGTCCATCCGCCCTGATCCAGGCGGGCTTCGGCCACATACCCTCCGCAGGGAGCGGCACGCCAACCCTGAAAACTGCCGGGCTCGTCCGCCATTCCGTAGAAGCACGCCTTGATCGCTTCGCCGTGGGCCATCACCACTACTTCGGACTCCCCTGCTGCATGGGCATGGTCAAGAACCGCAGAAAGACCGGCCATGGCCCGACGCTGAAACTCCTCCCTTCCCTCGCCCTGAGGTGGCACGGAGTCACGGCCCGATTCAAGCCACTGCGCGTAGGCGGGATCCTGCTCCAGCTGGGAAAGCTCCGTGGCCTCGAACGTCCCGAAGCTGCGTTCCCTCAGCTCTTCCACCACCACTTGCTCCGCAGCGGGAAACAGGACGCTGGCCGTCTGCCTTGATCGCAGCAAGGGCGAAACATACACGCGGGAAACCACATCGGACAGGCCTGCGGCGCTGATTTCCGCCGCGGCAAACTTGACCTGGCTCTGCCCCTGCAAGGACAAGGGCTCGTCGGCGCCGCCCACGTACCAACCACGCAGATGACTTCGGGTCTGCGCGTTTCTGATAACCAGAAGAATCAGGGGCTCGGGCTTGCATTCAGCTTGGCCAAAGGACATGACGCTCTTCCTTTCTCCAGGCAATGAAATGAAGCTCTGTAACATATGCTACAATTGCTATACACATACATTACAATTGCCCATTATGGCAAGAGGTTAATCGGTATGCGGACAAAGAACGTCTTTCCCACCTGTTGAAACGAGGACCCATGGCTGCTCCCGGCGCCCGCAAGTATCCCTTCTTCACCCATCCTGACTGCGAGTACTTCCCCTGTCACGAAGGGGTAGACCCGGAGCGCTTCAACTGCGCCTTCTGCTACTGCCCCCTGTACGCCCTGGGAGATCAGTGCGGCGGCAAGTTCACCTACACGGACTTCGGCATCAAGGACTGCACCAACTGCACCCTTCCCCATCAGGGAGATGCCGGCATCGCGCTGGTGAACAACCACTGGTTCCAGATTATGGAGATGACGCGGAAGCCTCCCCAACCCCAGCAGTAGGATCCGTTCCGCGGACTATGATGGAGCTGGCAGGACGATAGCTGCCTGCCAGCAACGGATGCGCGCAGCAAAGGCCCCTTCGCCCCAGGTGCGCGCAGGACGCGTGTTCCCCGCATCTGCCTGATCGCGCTTGGGGCGAAGGGACCTGCTTTTCCGCGTATCCCCCGGACTCACGGAAAGGATAGTCCCATGTGCACCGCCATCAGATTCACCAGCACCCAGGGCAGCATGTACTTTGCCCGCAACCTTGACTGGAGCTGCTCCTACGGCGAGCAGGTGGTCGTGACCCCTGCGGTAGTGCGACCCATCTCCCCGTACGGCGCCACGGAAACCCTGGACCATCCGGCAATCGGCATGGCCATTCCCGCCGGCACCACGCCGCTGTACTACGACTGCGCTAACGACGTGGGACTGGCCGTGGCCGGACTGAACTTCCCCGGATACGCCCGCTACGAAGAGGGCCCGGTGGAGGGCAAGGTCAACGTGGCTGCCTATGAGTTCCCCCTGTGGGTGGTGGGCAAGCATGCCTCCGTGGACCAAGTCCAGGCCGAGCTTGACCAGGTGGCTATCGTGGGCACCACCTTAAGCCCCCAGATGCCGGCATCGTATCTGCACTGGATCATTGCCGACGAGACCCGCAGCATCGTGGTGGAGTACACCGACCAGGGCATGCAGGTCTTTTCCGATGGCTTCGACGTTCTGGCCAACCAGCCTGGCTTTGCCTGGCATGCCGAAAACCTGCGCAGCTACTTGAACGTGACCCCCAACTCCCCCGTGAACGTGCAGTGGAACGGCGTGGCCCTGGAGCCCTTCGGCTGCGGTGGCGGCATGCGGGGCCTGCCGGGAGACTACTACTCCCCCTCCCGCTTTGTCCGTGCTGCCTACCTGAACGCCAACTATCCCGCCCGGGAAACGGAAGAGGAGAACGTCACCCGCATGTTCCGTACCCTGGAGGGAGTTTCCATGATCGACGGTGCCGCCCGCATGATTGACGGAGACTTTGAGCGCACCATCTACACCGGCGGCTTTTCCGCCCTCACCAACACCTACTACTACAGCACCTACGATGACCCCGCCATCCGCGCCTTCCCCCTGGGGGACTTCGACCTCAGCGGTGACCAGCTGATCGTGGCCAAGTAATCCTGGTGCTGCATCATCAGCAGCTATGCAGGGCGAAGGACAAGCGGCTCCTTCGCCCTTTCTCTATTCTGCGTCCCTGATGAAGGGGGCAATGTCCAAATCCCGCAGATACTCAAGCTCCTGGATGGTCTGAGGGGTCGACTTCTTGAACACAAAGCCCAGGGCGCCATGGACCTTGGGGTCGAACATGTAGGTGGCAAGCAGCCCGGTCAGGTTCTGGTTCAAGGCATCGAAGTCAAAGGACACGTCCAGGCCCCGGTCCGCAGGCAGCTCCAGCACGCTCATGGAGTAGGTGTTGGTGCTGTCAAGGGAGATGCCCATGGCGGAAAGGAAGTCATCCACCTCCGAATCAGCCGTGATGCCCTGGTTTCCGGTCAGATACTCCTCCACGGTAATGAACCCGTAGCCGTACCAGGCAAGGTCGGTGCCTCCCAGTCCCGCAAAGCGCAGGGGATTGAACTCGATGGGAACGATGGTCCCCTCCTCGGTGCGGCGCAGCTCCACATGAACGCAGAAGTCCCGAAGCCCCAGCGCCTGGTTGGCATGGTCGAGCCAACGAGCGAATTCGTTGCCGTACCGACGCAGCAGTTCCACGCTGGTCCAGTACAGACGGTCCTTGGTGTCCTCGGGGCTGCTGAAATCGTGCTGGAACAGGTTCAGGATATGCGCCCTGCCCTCTTGATCGTAGAACATGTCCACCGCGAACTCCTGGCCGCCGATCATCTGCTCCACGATGAAGCGCTTCGATCCCACCACGCTCTGGGGATACAGCTGCGTCCACTGATCGGTCCGCTCTTCGATGTAACTCACCGCCTGGGTCCAGTCCTGAGCGTTCTTGATCACGTACACGCCCACGCTGCAGAAACCCACCACCGGCTTCAGCACCACCGGCAGCGGCAGCTGCGCAGGATCCACCTGGGAAAGCTCCGAAACGTCGTAGGTCTTGAAGAACAGGGCGTCGCCCACCGAGGCCAAGGCCTGGCGGAAGACCTCCTTGTCCTTGCAGGCGCGTATACCTGCCGTCAGAACGGGGTTGCTCACCCGCTGCTCGACCCATTCCAAGGCGTTTTCGGCGCTGGTGTACAGGCGCTCTCCTGCCTCCAGGCGCGCTACCGCCTGGCCCGCCTCTACCAGGTTCAAGGTTGCGTAGCCCATGTCTGCCAGTCCTTCGTTCTGGATCCGCGCATAGTCGTTGTCTAGCACAGGATGCCCCGACTGGGAAAGCCACATCACCAGATTCGGGGATGCAAAAGGTTCCGTAAGAATGACCATGGATCGCCTCCGATTGCCGTAGTGTTGCCGATCAGCGCTGAGCGCATCTGGATTGAAGCTGGCTGCACAGGGCCTGAGCGGTCCGCAGGCCGTCAACGGCAGCGCTCATGATGCCTCCGGCATAGCCCGCCCCTTCGCCGCATGGGTACACCCCGCTCCCGACCAGGGCCGTTTCGGCCCCCTGGAGCTGGGCCTGCATGGATTGGTCCCGCACCACCCTTACCGGACTGGAGCTGCGTGCCTCCACTGCCGTGAGCACCGCCTCCGGATCGGCAAAGCCCGCCAGCTTGCGGTCGAACAGGGGAAGGGCATCCTCCAGGGAGCGGCTGATGAACTCAGGCAGGCAGTCGTGCAGATCCGCCCACGCCTTACCGCGGGCATAGGTGGGCTCCACCGTGTTGCTGGGCGTACCGCTGGTTCCCGCAAGGAAGTCCCCCACGGTCTGCACCGGCGCCCCGTACTCCCCGGCTCCCGCCCGCTGGGCCAGCCGGAACGCCGCCCGCTCCCAGGTGCGCTGCAGCTCCACCCCCGCCAGGGGGTCGCTGCTGCCGAAGTCCTGAGGGTCAACCCCCACCAGCACCGCCGCGTTGGCGTTCTTTCCCGCTCGGGCATGGTAGCTCATGCCGTTCACGCACACCTGCCCGGCTTCGCTTGCCGCGGGAACCACCTCACCGCCCGGACACATGCAGAAGGTGTACACGCCCCGGCCGCTCTCCAGATGGACGGCCATCTTGTAGTCCGCCGCTCCCAGGGCCGCATGATCGGCAGCGTCCCCGTACTGGGCACGGTTAATGTTCTCCTGGAGGTGCTCGATGCGCACCCCCATGCTGAAGGGCTTCTGCTCCAGCTCAAGCCCGGCATCCTTGAGCAGGGCAAAGGTGTCTCGGGCGGAATGGCCCGTGGCAAGGATCACCCGAGTTGCAGGGATTATCTCCACCGAGGACGCGGCAACCGCACCATCCACCCCTTGGGGGCCTGAGTCCACCGAGAGGAAACGCTCCTCACCCGCTTCCTCCCCCTGATGCTGGGGACATGCCTCCCCGGGGGTTTCCGTGACCTCCACGGCGCACAGGGTCTGGTCCTGGAAGCGCAGGCCGGTGAGCTGGGAGTGAAAACGCACCTGTCCCCCCAGCTCCTGGATCTGGCAGCGCAGGGTGCGCACCACGTGGCGCAGCTCGTCGGTGCCGATGTGAGGCTTGGCATTGACCAGGATGTCCTTTGGCGCCCCCGCATCCACGAACCAGTGGAGCACGTGCTTGCACAGGGGGTTCTTCATGTTGTTGGTCAGCTTGCCGTCGCTGAAGGTGCCGGCTCCGCCTTCGCCAAACTGCACGTTGGAGGAAAGATCCAGGGGCCCTCCGGCAAAGAAGGACTCCACCGCAGCGGCCCGCTCCTCCACCGATCCCCCTCGCTCCAGAACCAGAGGGCGCAGGCCGGCACGGGCCAGGTACAGCGCCGCGAACAATCCCGCCGGTCCCGTGCCCACCACCACCGGACGAGGCTCCGCCGACTGCTCCAAGGCCACGGAGCAGTCGGGGATCTGCAGGGGCTCGTAGGGAACGTGACGTTTGACCTGCACGCCGCGAAGGGGCGACCCCTTGCGCACCAGCCGCTCTTCGTCCTTGGGATCAGCCAGCTGAATCAAAAGGGTTGCCACGAAGTGCACGTCGGCTTTTTTCCGCGCATCCACGCTGCGCTTGATCACGGCCACGGAGCGCAGCCGGTTCTTGCCCACACCGCATGCCTTTGCCGCGGCACCGCGTATCAACCGCTCCCCGTCCAGCAGACCCGCATCCAGGGAAAGGCGGACGTTGCTCGCCTCTATCACAGCAACGCCTCTTCCCAGGCGGCTTCCTTGAAGCCCACCAGCACGAAGTCAGCGCCAATCACCAGGGGACGCTTCACCAGCATGCCGTCGGTCGCCAAAAGCTCATAGCACTCCTGGTCGGTCATGCCCGCATCCAGCTTTGCCTTCAGCCCCAGCTCCCTATACTTCATGCCGCTGGTGTTGAAGAAGCGCCGTATGGGCAGGCCGCTCAGAGCATGCCATTGCCGCAGCTCGCCGGCGGTGGGGTTGCTCTCCACCATATGCCGATCTTCATAGGAAACGCCCTGGGCATCCAGCCAGGCTTTTGCCTTTCGACACGTGGAGCACTTGGGGTATTCCACGAACAGCACGGTTCCCATAATCCTACCTCCTCCAATCAGGGCCAGTCACCCCAGCACCTTCGTCTTTCGCTTCCGTTCATGGTAGCGTAGCATCTGCATATTCCAAGGGTCCAAGACCCTTTCGTCCTATTTTGCAAGGAGCGTTCCATGCGAGCAGTTGTTCAGCGCGTTCGTCAGGCCCAGGTAGACGTTGATGGGCAAACCATAGGCAAGATCGGCCAAGGCTACCTGATCCTGCTGGGAGTAGGCCAGGAAGATGGCCCCGCACAGATCGAGCGCCTGTGGACCAAGATCCTGAAGATGCGCATCTTCGAGGACGAAAATGGCAAGACCAACCTTTCCCTGGCCGATGTTCGCGGAGAGGCGCTGGTGGTGAGCCAGTTCACCCTGTACGCCAACTGCAAGAAGGGCAACCGCCCCAGCTTCACCGAAGCCGGCAAGCCCCAGGAAGCAGAGCAGCTCTACCTGCAGTTCGTAGCTCGGGCCCAGCAGGACGTGGAAACGGTGCAGACCGGCAGGTTCGGCGCCATGATGGACGTGAGCCTGGTAAACGACGGCCCCTTCACCATCTGCCTGGATACCGACCAGCTCTAGGAGCGCCTTGCGCTGCCATAGGCGGCGTTCTTTCGATTGCCGTAGGCGCTTCCCTTTCGGGCCTGCTTCTTCAACCCCTTCAGCACGTCCTCCTCCGACGTTCCCTCCAGCTGCGCCCTCAGCCTGACCACGGAGTCTCGCAGCCGAGCCGCTTCCTCGAAGTCCATGTTCACCGAAGCGGCCGCCATCTCCTCCTCCATGCTTGCCACGATGCGCATGACCTCTTCCCGAGAAAGGGCGGCAAGCTCCGCGTTCACCGTTTCGGCGCTCACGTCCCCTGCTTCCTCCTTCACGTAGCCCATGATGTCGTTGATGGCCTTGCGAATGGTCTGGGGCTTGATTCCGTGCTCCTGGTTGTACGCCATCTGGAGGGCACGACGACGGCGCGTCTCGTCTATGGCGCGCTTCATGGAGTCGGTCTCCTTGTCCGCGTACATGAGCACCTGGCCGGAAACGTTACGGGCTGCACGGCCGATGGTCTGGATCAGACTGCGATGGTTGCGCAGGAAGCCTTCCTTGTCCGCATCCAAGATGGCCACCAGCGAAACCTCCGGCAGGTCCAGGCCCTCCCTGAGCAGGTTGATGCCCACCAGCACGTCGAACTCCCCGCGGCGCAGGTCGGTCAGGATCTCCACGCGCTCCAAAGTGCCTATGTCTGAGTGCATGTAGCGTGCCCGGATGTTCTGGTCCAGCAGATGATCCGTCAGGTCTTCCGCCATCTTCTTGGTCAGGGTGGTCACCAGCACTCTTTCGTCGCGTGCAGCCCGCTCCCGTACCTCGTCGATAATGTCGTCGATCTGGCTGGCGATAGGCCTCACGATGATTTCCGGGTCAAGCAGGCCCGTGGGGCGGATAATCTGCTCCACCTGCTGCTGGGTCACCCGTTCCTCGTAGTCACCGGGGGTGGCGGAAACGTAGATGAACTGGGGGACCCGCTGCTCGTACTCATCGAAGCGCAGGGGTCGGTTGTCCAGGCAACTGGGCAGGCGGAATCCGTGCTCCGCCAAGGTCACCTTACGGCTGCGGTCACCTTCGTGCATGCCGCGTATCTGAGGAATGGTCACGTGGCTTTCGTCGATGATGCACAGGAAGTCCTTGGGGAAGTAGTCGATCAGGGTATAGGGAGGTTCGCCGGGCTTTCGTCCGTCAATGTGACGGGAGTAGTTTTCGATGCCGCTGCAAAATCCCATGGTCTCCAGCATCTCCAGATCATAGGAGGTGCGCATTTCCAAGCGCTGGGCCTCCAGCAGCTTCCCTTCGTCATTGAACTGCTTCAAGCGATCCCGCAGCTCTTCCCGGATGGTCTGCATAGCATGGTCCAGCTTGGGCTGGGATGCCACGTAGTGACTGGCAGGCCAGATGGGCAGAGCTTCATAGGAGTTGATTACCTCTCCGGTGACGCTGTTGATCTCCAGGATCTGCTCGATTTCGTCCCCCCAGAAGTCGATGCGCACCGGATTGTCCGCATAGGGAGGGAACACGTCCAGGGAGTCGCCGCGAACGCGGAAGGTGCCTCGCTTCAGCTCGTAGTCGTTGCGGTCGTATTGGATGTCGATGAGCTTGTAGATGATCTGGTCCCGATCGGCTTCCACCATCTTGTCCACGAACACCGCCATACCCGCGTAGTCCGCCGGACTGCCGATGCCATAGATGCAGGAAACGCTGGCCACCACGATGATGTCCCGCCGGGAAAGCAGGGCGCTGGTTGCCGCATGGCGCAGCTTCTCCACCTCTTCGTTGATGGAGGAGTCCTTTTCTATGAAGGTGTCGCTGGAGGGCACGTAGGCTTCCGGCTGATAGTAGTCGTAGTAGCTCACGAAGTAGACCACCGCGTTGTTGGGGAAGAACTCCTTCAGCTCCGATGCCAGCTGCGCCGCCAGGGTCTTGTTCGGGGCCATGATCAAGGTGGGCTTCTGCACTTCCTCTATGACCTTGGCCATGGTGAAGGTCTTGCCCGATCCGGTCACGCCCAGCAGGTTCTGGTAGCGCAGGCCGTCCCTGACTCCCTGGGCCAGCTTGGCGATTGCCTGGGGCTGATCTCCTGACGGTTCATAGGGAGACACCACCTTGAAGGGCTGGCCCGAAAGGCGCACCTCGGGAAGCTTCCCCTGCATTTCCAGGCCATGGATGTTCGAAAGATGGCTCACGGCCGTACCCCTTCCCCCGTTTTCCCAACTCAGTGCAACCTGCCTCAACCACGGACGAAACCTCAAGCTAAACGCCCCGTTTTACGTGTATCATCTTCATAAGGAAACGGATAATCCCCAGGAAAAGGAGGCTCTTTCCTATGAAGAAGCTGTTCGTTATCGGCGGCATGGGAGCAGGCAAGTCCACCGCCGTCAAGGCTCTCTGCGATCAGGGCCTGCCTAAGATCGACCTGGACAAGCTCGGTCACGAAACCCATAAGTGGGACTCCGTGAAGGAAGAGCTTTCCGCCACCTTCGGCGCAGATGTTCTGGACGAAAACGGCGATCTGATCCGTAGCAAGGTCGCTGAGCGCGCTTTCGCCAGCCCTGCCGAAACCCGCAAGCTGAATCGTATCACAATGCCGCGTATCGAACAATTGTACGAGGAAAGAATTTCCGAAATGGAGGCTGCGGGCCACAAGGCATGCGTGGTCGAGTACTCCGCCTTCCGCAACCGCATGGGCTCCATCGCCTACAGCGCCGACGTGGTCCTGGCCATTCTTGCTCCCCTGGAGGTGCGCATCCAGCGCGCCGTGGAATCCGGCTTTGACGAGGCAGACGTACGCAAGCGCATTTCCCGCCAGATCACCGACGCCGACCGCATCGACGCCGCCGACAAGGTGTTCAACAACACCGGCACCAAGGAGGAGCTGTACAACGAGGTTCTGACCTGGTGGTTCGACTACAAGGAGGCTGAGGGGCTGTAGCCTGGCTCCGCCCGGCAGCTTTGCCTGACCCAACCCGGTTCAGCTTCGCCCCGCTCGACGCAGTTCCCCTTTCCATCCCACGAATCCGCCCCCTGCCTGGACTCCAGGCAGGGGGCTTTTGCTTGCAAGGGCCTTCTCCTTCCACAAAGCCCTTTTCCAGCGCGATTACGAAGGCATCGCTGCAAACGACGACCCGGGGCCTTCTCCTATCCATCGGGTACGATCCTTGGTTCAGAGCCTTCCCTGGGACCTCAAGCAAAAGCCCTGGTCACAGGCTCTTTGATTCGGAGCGACAAACCCTGGGCAGCACC
>JAQXGX010000066.1 GCA_029006935.1 Eggerthellales bacterium
TTGCCGTTCTTCAGCACGATGGCCTTGGTGTCCTGTCCGCCAATGTCCACCACCGTGCAGTCGTTGCCGAACAGCAGAGCGGCGCCCTTTCCGTGGCAGGTGATCTCGGTCACCGTCTTGGCGGCAAAGGGAACCGCCACACGACCGTAGCCCGTGGCAACGAAGGCGCACTCCCCACGGGGGTACCCGTGAGCTTCCAGGTCCTCCACCACCTGGGCAGCCGCCTCAACGGAACTGTACCCGGTGGGAATGACCAGGGTGTAGGCAATTCTTTCGCCGTCAAGCACCGCCGCCTTGGTGGCGGTGGAGCCTATGTCGATTCCAACGCGATATGTCATGGTTGCCTTTCGATCTTATAGGACGAAACTATCGGAAGCACACATCCCCGTGGCGGGGCACAGAACCCGCCACGGGGGGCGCAGCGTCGAACAGTTCCGTCGTTCGTCGGAACGGCGAAGCGAACTAGTCCAGCATCTCGATGAAGGCCTCGATGCGGGTGCGCAGCTGGCCGGCATCGGCATCGTCGTAGTCGGTCTCCAGGCCCAGGTAGGGGATGCCCGCCTGCTCGCATGCGGCGGCAATGCCCCGCTTTTCGGTGTTGTACAGGTTGCAGAACTTCAGGTTCACGTCGATCACGCCGTCAACGTTGTACTCCTTTGCCAGGCGCAGCACGTCCTCCACGCGGCCTTCGTTGGGAGTGAAGCAGGCGCAGTTGATGCCCATGTAGCGCTTGGCCAGGTTCAGGTACATTTCCTCCAGGGTTTCGCCCGTTTCATCCACCTGGTTTTCGAAGTAGCGGGTGCCGGTGCAAGCTTCCTCGACCACCACGGCGCCGCCGCAGGTTTCGATCAGGTGGTGCATCTTCCAGTTGGGAATGGCCATGGGGGTGCCGGCGATCATGATGCGCTTGGTGCCGGCGGGGAACACGCTCACGCCGTCAGCGTTGCGCTGCTCCAGCTCATCGGCCAGCTTGTTGCACATGGTCGCGCAGCGAGCGGGGTCGTCGAAAAAGGCGATCTGCATCATGAGCAGGGCGTCCTTGCCGGAAATGGGCACGTTGGATGCGTTCTTGCGGGCATCGTAGACGCGGGCCAGGGCGGCGCGCTTTTCGTTGATCAGCTTGATGGCGGCGGCCAGGTTTTCCGGGGTCACCTTGGTACCGGTGAGCTCTTCCATACGCTCCGCGAACAGGGCAATCTCGTTAGCCCATTTCTGCACGTCTTGGGGACGCTTCATCTGGGGCATGTCCATCACGTACACGGGAGCGTCTTCCGCCAGGATCTCATAGGCCTTCTTCTTGGCGTCACAGGTGGTTTCGCCCACGAACAGATCTGCAATGCGGAAGAAGGGGCAGGTCTTGCCAAAGCGCGCGCCGATGGATGCCTTCACCAGCGGGCAGGTGTCCTTGGGCAGGTACTTTTCGCCATCGGGAACCCAGAACTGGGAGCCGCCGCACAGGCCGGTCACAATGCCGCCGGCTGCAATGACCACCTCATCCGGAACGTACACGCAAAACGTACCAACGACCTTCTTGCCCTCCTCCTTCTGAGCGCGGATCAGCTCTTCGGGACGGATGCCGTGAACGTCGGCAACCACCATGTCCCAAAAGGCCATGCCCTCAGGACGGTTTTCCTGGCTCAGATAGGTGTCGCCGAAGGCGGTGGGCAGAACGGAGCACAGGACATCGTGGTTTTCCAGGTCCATACCCAGCTCTTCCCACATAGGATGACGGTCAACTGCCATGTTGGTTTCCCCCTTGGGTTGAAGCGCCATGGGGCCTTTGGCGTGGAGCGGTAGCAATACCGGGATGCTGCGCGCAGGACGCAGGACTGCCAAGCCCTCATAGCGTTGTCTGATACGTACGTGGAGATCGCGTGCGCAGAAACAACGAAGCCCCGATCGGCTCCGATGCACGCAGAAATCATCGATTGTCAGACGTTGCCCGGTTAGCAGAATTTCCCATGACGCGCAGAAGAACATGGGGCCGCGCATGTCGTCCGTTGCCAGAATAGCGCAAGGGGCTTTGGCCTGCCCATGATTTCGCCGAAAAATACTGGAAAAGCACCTTGGGGGACCTTCCCTTTCCCGGGAGCGAATCACCTATTGCGTGATGCGCCTGGCAAAGGAGTGCGGAGCAAAGGAAGTCAGCCTGTTCGGCTCATGGGCGGGCTAGTCGACCGACGGGCCCCGCTCGATGCCCGCCTGGACAAAGTCCGCCAGGCGCTTGCCCAGGGCGTCCCAGGAAACGGAGGAAACGTCCGCGGGGCCAGCCGTGGACTCGATGCTTTCCTGCAGCGCCGCCGCCAAGCGGCTTTCGAAGGCAGGCAGATCCTTCGC
>JAQXGX010000067.1 GCA_029006935.1 Eggerthellales bacterium
TGAACCGCCTCCCATTTCTTGGACACGAGAAATGGGAGGCTTTCTTTTATGTCCATTGATTTGAGGGTCAGGTACGATTCGGATACCCGGAGGGAGGCAGCGAGGCTGTTCGCCATGGGATACGGCTACGGCCCGGTTTCCTCCATGATGTCGCTGCCTGAGGATACTGTGCGAAAATGGCTCTACACGTTCCGCGCCGTCGGATTGGAGGGCCTGCTGAACATGGGAAAGGTTCAGGCGAGATACAGCTGGGAGCTGAAGTGCGCCGCGGCCAGGGCCGTGGTAGAAGGCGAGCTGACCGTCGTCGAGGCGATGGCGGCCTACGGAGTCGCGTCGCGCTCACCCCTGAACAGGTGGTGCAAGCTGTACCGGGAGGGCGGTCCGGAGGCGCTCAGGCCGAAGCCCAAGGGAAGGCCGAAGGGTGCGAGCTCGGCGCCCGCGAAGCTCACGCGCGAGCAGGAGCTCGAGCGGCGCATCCAGAAGCTCGAGGCCGAGAACGCCTACCTAAAAAAATCGATAGCCCTGAAGGCGGAGAAGCGCTCTCGAACCGTGAGAAGGCCGCGGCCGTGAGCGAGCTTTCAGGGCGGTACCCTCTTTCCGACCTGCTGGAATGCGCGCACTTGGCGAGGTCGAGCTACTACTACGCGCTATCGCACCCGAAAGCGCCCACGAGGCCCGAGCTCTGGGAGGCCGCCGCGGAGATATTCTCGCGCACCGCCAACGGATGCGGCCACAGGCAGATCGCCATGTGCCTGCGCGCCGAGCAGGGCGTGCGCATAGCCGACAAGACGGTGCTCAAGATGATGCGCGATATGGGCATCAGCTGCGGGATCCGCCGAGAGACCGACTACCACAGGTACAACTCGTACAAGGGCCTGGTCGGCAGGACCTTCGAGAACGTCATCGGAAGGGACTTCGCAGCCGACAGGCCGTGGCAGAAGATGGGCACCGACGTCACCGAGTTCAAGCAGCCCTGGGGCAAGGCGTACTTCGCGCCCATCTACGACTTCGGGAGCAAGGAGATCGTCGCATGGTCGACGTCGCTGAGCCCCAACATGGCCCAGCAGCACGAGCTGCTCGACCAGCTCCTGGCCAAAATGCCCGAAGGTTCCGCGCTGGTCCTGCACTCAGACATGGGCTGGCAATACCAGCAGGCAAGCTGGTGCAACCGCCTCAGGGAGGCGGGTGTCGTGCAGAGCATGTCCAGGAAGGGCAACTGCATCAACAACGGGGCGACGGAGCAGGTGTTCGGCCATATGAAAGACGAATTCTTCAAGGGAAGGGCGTGGTCCAGCTTCGAGGAGTTCAAGCGCGACCTCGACGCGTACGTCGTCCATTGGAACACGAGGCGCCGTCAAGTTAAACTAAGAGGACTGACCCCGGAGGAGTTCCGGAGCCAGTCCTTTGCGGCTTAGTTTCTATTTAGCCCGTCCAAGTTTTGGGACGCAGTTCACTTTCGCGTCCGGCCCCGAAAGGACTCAAGCCTGCGCAGCTCACAGAGCTGCAGCCAGATTACTTGATGGTGACAGCAGCGCCAGCCTCTTCCAGCTTAGCCTTGACTTCCTCAGCCTTCTCCTTGGCAACAGCCTCAACCAGCGGAGCAGGAGCAGCCTCAACGGCAGCCTTGGCTTCCTTCAGGCCCAGGCCGGTGATCTCACGGACAGCCTTGATGACAGCGATCTTGTTGTCGCCGAAGCCCTCAAGGATGACGTCGAACTCGGTCTGCTCCTCAACAGCTGCAGCGCCCTCAGCGGCAACAGCAACAGCAGCGGTAGCGGTAACACCAAATGCCTCGCAGATCTGATCGCGAAGCTCAGCCAGCTCCAGAAGGGTCTTCTCGCCCAGAGCAGCAATGATCTCTTCGTTGGTAAGAGCCATTCTCTTTTTCCTTTCAACGGTCGCCTTCTTTTTCAGGCGACGTCACGTAACAATTCTTTTCCTATGCCGCCAGATGACGGCTTAGCATTATGCAGCTTCCTTTTCGGACATTTCGCCGATAGCGATTGCCAGCTGGGAAGCAACGCCCGTAAGGGAGCAAGCAATCTGACCAAGCAGCTGGTCGCGAGAAGGCAGGGATGCGATCTGCTTGAATGCCTCTGCGTCCTGGAACTCGCCTTCCATCATGCCGCCCTTGAGCTCCATCTTGCCAGACTCCTGAGCGAAGTCCTTCAGAGCCTTTGCCGGAGCAACCGGATCAGCCTTGGTGAAGACGAAGGCGGAGGGACCCTCCAGGATTTCGTCCATGTTCACCAGATCCAGCTCAGCCAGGGCCTTCTTCACCAGGGTGTTCTTGTACACCTTCATGACGCCCTCAGCCTCGCGAATAGCGCGGCGAAGCTTCTGGATCTCCTTCACGGTAAGACCACGGTAGTCCACCACCCAAACAGCGGTGACGTCAGCCAGGTCTTCCTTGATTGCAGCCAGGGACTCGATGTTCTGTGCGTTTGCCATATTCGTGCACCTCCTTCCACATGCGCTCACGTTCCGCGCAGTGGAGGGATCATTTGCAAATGAAACGACCCCTGCCGTCCTAGGACAGCAGGGGTCGCAAAAGCGCATACTTTCATCGACCACCTCGGCGGGCCACACTGGGTGCGATTAAACCTTGCGGTACCGGCTGTCTTTGGCAGCGGAACTAGTTGTTCTTAGCCACTTTGAAAAAGCAGCCCTGCTAGTATACCGCAATCAAGGAGCTGGTCAAGTCTAAACCTGGAAAACTAGCCCACTGAATAGCGAAGGGCCGTTGCCTGATTGGCAACGGCCCTCCATCTGCAACTACGTCAGCACCATGCCGACGCATTCGAATCCGTACAGGCTAGACTTCGTGGACCGTCCACTTGCCGCCAGATGTGTAGTTGTACAGGTCCTTCATGCTCTTGGGCTTGACCTTGAAGGTGACGTACTGGACCCTGTTCTGGCTTAGCTTTTTGCTGGTAAGGGACTTCTTGGCAATGGTGGTGCCGTTCACCCTTAAGCTGAAGTTGCACTTGATCTTGACGGGGTAGTAATGGGTGTTCATGAAGAATCCCTTCACCACCACGTAGCTGCCGCTTTGACTGATGCTCTTCAGCTTGAAGTAATGGTTGTACTTGGCATACTTGGCAGGGTTGGCGCTCACGGAAAAGCTCTTGGAGTTGCTCCTGGCCTTGGCGTAGCTGCTGGTGGCGCTAATGGAGGTCTTCTTTGCCCAGTAGGCCTTCACCCTGTAGGATGCCTTGGAGGCGCCCGTCGCGCTGTAGGTGAAGATGTACTTTTCCTTGCCAGAGGTGGTGAACTTCTTGATGAGCTTGGAGCCCTTGTAGACCCTGACGTAGGTCAGGCCCTTGCCGCACTCCCTGGCAGGAACGGTGACGCCGATGGACACCTTGCTGGAGCTGAGCTTCACCGGGGTGATCGTTGCCTTGCCGAAGGATGCGGTCTTCTGGGTTTTGGTATAGGTCTTGCTGGTGCTGAAGCCTTCAACCGTACGGTTGATGACCAGCTTCACCGTGTGGCTGGTGCTGGGATTGAAACCGGACTTGCTGAAGTACTTGTTCACGATGCCATCGCCAGTGCCAGACTTCACCTTCACGCCATCCACGTACAGAACATAGGAAGTGGAGCTGGTGTTGAGCCCGCTGGCATCAATGGTGTAGTAGCCGGAAACCGTACCACAGGTTGAAGAACCAGAGCTGACGTTCAAGTTACCGCCAGCAACGTATCCTTCGCTTTCAAGGTACTGCCTGAAGGCTTCCTCAGTGGGCATGGTGAGGGTGTAGTAGTCTTCGCTGGACATCTGCCCCTGAAGGACACGGAGCTCAGAATAGCTGAGCTCACGGTTGGTGGCGATAAGGTGCATGGTCTTGCCGAAGAAACCATCGAGATTGAGGTTGACGTAATCCACATCTTTGTCCGTGGGCGGCAAGAGATGCTTCCAGATGGGCATCTCCTGAAGAGATACCAGGTCATAGACGTGCGCGTTGCTGTCGCTGAGCTTTCTGTAGTCGGTCTTCACTTCCCAGTAGTGGCCCCAGCCCGTGCCGGTAAGGTTGGTGTACCAAAGATCGCCGGGATAAAGGGTCTCGGCTTTGCCGTTGTCAGTCCACCACCAGGACTGCACGTCGCTGACGTCCATGGGCTCCACCGCGGTAAGGCGTGCCTGGTAATTGAAGCTCGGGCACCCGTCATACTGCTCGGGGTCGACATTCACAAAACCAGCACCGGTAAGTTCGAGGGTGATGTAGCCGCCTGCAGGAATCACCGTGGTAAGGGTATCGCCCACTTGAAGATCGACAGATGATTTCGTTCCCAGCTTCCAGGTAACATGCATGGTGCTCTCGTCGTATGGAGCACCGTAGTATGGGTTGTTGCTATAGCCTTGTTGCCCGGTCGCATTGGTGACGGTCATCGTGACGGTCAGCTCTTTGGACGAAGCGTTGACCAGCTTATGGGTGCATATATGGTGGCCTTCATCCTTCAGGTCGTCGCCCACCAGGACGTTATCCGACGCCGGAGTTTCTCCGTCGAAGGTAATCACGCCGCCGGAAATGCCGCTACCAGACCCCCCTCCGAACGCGAAGGCCGTGGTCATGGATGCAACCAGAAGGGCGCCGGCAAAGGCCGTGCAGAACAGCCTCAGCCAAGATTTCATGCTTCTCATCCGATCCTCCAATCCTTTCCCAAGAAGAGCCCCTTTGCGGTTCTTGCCTACCTACGCAAAATTGTACCAGCGTATTTGCGCAAACCAGGGCTCACCCGTTCGAATGGGCGTCGGGAAATGGGAAGCTAACTGATGGATAGCGGAGCAGCACCCAATGCCTTTGTTCTTTGATTATTCTGGAAGGTTCTTGGTTCTACACGTTGAACTTGAAGTGCATCACGTCGCCGTCTTGGACCACGTAGTCCTTGCCCTCCTGACGCAGCTTGCCAGCGTCCCTACAGCCCTTGTCGCCCTTGTAGGCAATGTAGTCTTCAAAGCTGGCAGTTTCCGCCTTGATGAAGCCGCGCTCGAAGTCAGAGTGAATGACTCCTGCAGCCTGGGGAGCCTTGGCTCCCACGGGGATGGTCCAGGCGCGGGTTTCATCGGGACCGGAGGTGAAGTAGCTCTGCAGGCCCAGGAGCTTGTACGCAGCCTGGATCAGGCGGGCCAGGCCGGACTCCTCCAGCCCCAGCTCCTCCATGAACAGAGCCGCATCCTCGGGATCCAGCTCGGAAAGCTCCGCCTCCGTCTTGGAGCACAGGGGCAGGGGCTTTTGGCCGTCGATCTCCGGCAGCTCTTCGCCGATCTTGTCCTCGTCCACGTTGGCCACGTACAGGATGGGCTTCATGGTAAGCAGGCACAGCTCCCGAATGGACGTGCGCTCCTCTTCCGTCAAATCCTGGCTCAAGGCACGGTGCTCGTCCAGCAAGCCCGCCAACACCTTCTGGGCGGTCTTGTAGGTGAGCTCCTTTTCCTTTCCAAAGCGCTTGGCTTCCTTTTCCAGACGGGGCAGGGCCTTTTCGATGGTTGCCACGTCTGCCAAGATCAGCTCCGTCTTGATGGTATCCACGTCCGCCTGGGGGTCCACCTTCTTGGAAACGTGCCCCACGTTGGGATCGGTGAAGAAACGCACCACCTCGCAGATGGCATCGGTATCGCGGATGTTGGCTAGGAACTTGTTACCCAGGCCCTCGCCGTGGCTGGCACCTTCCACCAGACCCGCAATGTCCACGAACTCCACCGTGGCGGGAATGATCTTTGCCGGCTTGTCCAACTCGGCCAGAGCATCCAGGCGCTTGTCGGGCACGGGAACCATGCCGGTGTTGGGCTCGATGGTGGCAAAGGGATAGTTCGCCGCCAGTCCGCCCTTCTTCGTAAGGGCGGTGAACAGACTGGACTTGCCTACGTTGGGCAGGCCCACGATGCCGATGGAAAGTGCCATATGTGTGTCCTTTGCAAAAGAGAAGAGCCGCTCTTCCTTGAGATTGCAGCTCAGGTATTCGGGCAGTCTCCCTATGATAGCAAACGCCGGCCCGTTGCGGACCCATCGAAGCCGCACGCGGCGCCCATGCGCCCTACTCCCCCAGCTGGGCGCTGATCACCAGGTTCTGGGTGTACTCATGCTGCGGATTGGCGATGAGCTTACGGGTAGGCCCTTCCTCCACCAACTCCCCCTTGTACAGGACCATGGTGCGGTCGGCCATCTGAAGGGCAAGGCCGAAGTCATGGGTAATGAACAGGACCGTCAGGTTGCGCTCCTTTTGCAGGCGCTTGATCAGGTCGATCGTGGCACCCTGCACCACCACGTCAAGGGAGGAGGTGACCTCGTCGCAGATCAGCAGCTGAGGGTCTGCCGCAAGAGCGCGGGTAAGGCAGACGCGCTGGCGCTGCCCGCCGGAAAGCTGATGGGGCAGGGCAAGCAGATGGTCTTCACGTAAGCCCACTTCCCGAAGCAGGTCGATCGCCCGAGCACGAGCCTCTTCCCCGGAGCGCCCATGGAAGTACCGAAGACTCGGATCCGGGGCGAAGTCCAGAGGGCGGGACTCCAGCCGAGGCTCCTTGCCTGGGCATGGGACGCAAGCCGGGAACGAGGCTCCCGGCAGGGCTTTCTCCGACCAAAACCCAGGGGCGGGGCTCCGCGCGAACCTCGCAAATGGCGGTATTGTACGAATGCCCCATCCAGGGCAAAAAACCTGGCTTTTTTGGGGTGTCAAACGGGGGAACTGTACGATTTCCCAGGGGCCTTCAGTTGTCATGGCGGACACGTCTGAGGCGCGGTTTTGCAAAAGACCAGGTCATCGCATTGTCAGAATACTTCAATCATGGCAGAACAGCGGCTTATTATACTGCCCTGAGGCCAATCGTCGTACAGTTTCGCGGTTTCATGCCTCAAAAGGGCGAAAAAACTGCCCTGGCCGGCAGAGGACCCGCAGACCGCCCACGCCTGGCAAGCCGTCGCATAGTGGAACTGCGGTTCGTCGCCGGTTTTCGCCCACCTTTGAAATCACACGCCGCGGGCCCACAACATGAGCGAAGCGGGCGAAATCCGCCGAATCAATCAAACCACGGGTCCGAAAAACGAACAGCCCTGGGGTTACCAGGGCTGTGCATTGCCTCCCGCAGCGGGAAGGCTTAACGCTTCGCTCGAAAGCGGCTCCTTGCCTTGCTGGTCAGGGCAGCAGGACCAGGTGGATGAATCACCATGTCAGGGCTGGCAATCCATCCGCAGAAACGCTCTTGAGCATCATTTTAGCTCATTGCGGGCAAAGCGGTACCTACAGTTGAATCATGCCGATAGTGTTCATAACGTATGCGATCAGAATGGCGACCACGAACACCGGAGCAACGTACTTGATCATGACGGTGAAGAGCTTTTCGCCCTTGAAGGCAGAGGAGGTCTTCACATGGTCGATGATGGTCTGGGGCTTAATAACAAAGCCGATGAAGACGCAGGTCAGCAGGGCAACCACAGGCATCATGATAGTGTTGGAGATGAAGTCCATGAAGTCGAGGATCTGATGATCCTGGTATGCGCCGATGCCGAAGATGGAGTACATGGGGTCGATGCCCAGCCATGCGTTGTAGCCCAGGTTGCAAACAATACCCAGGACCACGACCCACGCCGCGTTCAGGATAATGGACGTGGTGCGGGAGCAGTGCGTAAAGTCCTGAATGCAAGACACGATGGTTTCGAACAGCGAGATGGCACTGGTCAGAGCAGCAAAGAACACCAACAGGAAGAACAGGAAGCCCAGGATGGGGGCAGCGACGCCCAGATCGTTGAAGACCACAGGGAGCACGCCGAACATCAGGCCAGGACCAGCCTTGGTGGCAACCACCTCGGCGCTGCCCATAACGGCAACGCTCACGGGAATGATCATGAAGCCCGCAAGAATGGCGATGGCGGTGTCGAAGATCTCGATGCGGCGGACGGAGTACTCCAGGTCGTCGTCTTTGCTGAAGTAGGAGCCGTAGGTAACCATGATACCCATGGCCAAAGACAGGCTGAAGAACATCTGACCCATAGCGGCGAGCACCAGTTCAGCGCTGAACTTGGACAGGTCGGGAATCAGGTAGTACTTCAGACCCTCCAGCGCGCCGGGAATGGTCAGGGAGTACACGGAAATGCCCACGGCCATCAGGATCAGGACAGGCATGAGCACCTTGTTCAGGTTTTCGATGCCGCGATTCACGCCCAGGGAGACCACGATGACCACCACGGCCACGAACACCAGCATCCACAGGAAGGTGTCGGGGCCGGGGCTCAGGATGAAGCCGGTGAAGTAGCCGTCAGCTGCGATCTGGGAAGGAAGCTCGGTCAGGTAGGACACCATGTACTTGGTAACCCAGCCGCCGATGACGCAGTAGTACGGGGTAATAATCAGCGGAACCAGGGCGGCAAGGATGCCGATGAAGGCGAACTTACCTCCGAAGTGGGAAAACGCACCGGTAACGCTTTGCTTGGTCATTCGGCCAAGGGCGGTTTCCGCCATCATCAGGGCAAAGCCGAAGGTCACCACCAGCACAATGTAGGTGATCAGGAACGTACCGCCGCCATACTTGGCAGCCAAGTACGGGAAGCGCCACATGTTGCCCAGACCAACGGCGGACGCTGCGGCAGCAAGGATGAAACCCCACTTGCCCTTCCACGAAGCACGAGACTTCGTGGCAGCCAGCTTTTCACTCATAGACTTATTCCTTTCCAAACGAACTTCGCTGCCCCCGCAGCAAAGTCCCCGAATACGACAAGACCGCCCCTCAGCGGTCGAAAGGCTATTCCGAATAGTAAGCGAAGTATTCACAAATAGTGCACACAACTCTGCAGTTCGCGCAGAAACCGCCCGTCAACGCAAGAAGACCGGGAACTGGTCCCGGTCTTCAGCTTTGCTGCTCTGTCTGCCACGGCTAGGCGCGCTCGGCAATCTCCTTCAGAAGCATGGAGGCGAACTCGTCATAGGTCATGGTCGAGGTCTTGTCCGTGGCGCGATCGCGGACGGACACCAGGCCGGCTTCCACTTCCTTTTCGCCCAGAATGAGCATGTAGGGAACGCGATCCACCTGACGGGCCTCGCGAATCTTGTACCCGATGGTTTCGCCGCGCTCGTCGATCTCCACCCGCACGCCGGCAGCGAAGAGCTGGTCGTAGATGTTGCGGGCGTAGTCCATGCTCTTTTCGGAAACGGGCAGGACCTTCACCTGGACCGGTGCCAACCAGGTAGGGAAACGGCCGGCAAAGTGCTCGGTCAGGATACCGATGAAGCGCTCGATGGAGCCGAAGCACACGCGGTGGATCATAACCGGGCGCTTGCGCTGACCGTCGGCATCGACGTACTCCAAGTCGAAGTTCAGCGGCATCTGGAAATCCAGCTGAATGGTGCCGCACTGCCAGGTGCGGCCCAGGCAATCACGCAGGTGGAAGTCGATCTTGGGACCGTAGAAGGCGCCGTCCCCTTCGTTGATGATGTAGTCCAGGCCCATGCGCTCAAGGGCGGTGCGCAAGCCGTTGGTGGCCACTTCCCAGTCCTCATCCGAGCCCATGGAGTCTTCGGGGCGCGTGGACAGCTCGATGAAGTAGTCGAAGCCGAACTTGGTGTAGACCTGGTCGATCAGGTTCACCACGCCCTGGATTTCGTCCGCAATCTGATCGGGGCGCATGAAGATGTGGGCATCGTCCTGGGTGAAGGCGCGCACGCGGAACAGGCCGTGGAGGGCGCCGCGCATTTCGTGACGATGCACCAGACCCAGCTCACCGGCGCGAATGGGCAGCTCACGGTAGCTGTGGGGCTTGCTTGCGTAGACCATGACGCCGCCGGGGCAGTTCATGGGCTTGATGCAGAAGGGATCCTCGTCGATTTCCGTGGAGTACATGTTGTCCTTGTAGTGGTCCCAATGGCCGCTGGTCTCCCACAGGCCGCGAGTCATGATCAGCGGAGTCTTGATCTCCACGTAGCCGGCCTCGCGATGGATTTCGTGCCAGTAGGCCAGCAGGGCGTTGTACACCTCCATGCCCTTGGGCAGGAAGAAGGGGAAGCCAGGGGCTTCGTCCCGGAGCATGAACAGGTCCATTTC
>JAQXGX010000068.1 GCA_029006935.1 Eggerthellales bacterium
CGGGCAACGGACAGGCGCTGGGACGTCTCGCGGATTTCGCGAATGGTGAACAGGTCCTCCAGCAGGGTGAAGATCACGTCCTCGTCATCCAAGGACGCCAAAACCTTCAGCAGGTCGTCAACTTCTTTCGTCCTGAGCTCAGCCATGCGCGTCCTCCCTGTTCAATGCGGCATTCCTGCGACCATGCCGCCGCGACACCCCGGGCTACTGGTAATCCGGGCCAATAACGACCAGCAGGTCGCTTTCCACATTATACGTGCCGTCGTTCTTGATGACCCTGCCGCATCCGATGGTGCGGGCTATTTCCTCGGCCTCGTCCGCCCGGTTCAGGTCGTCGTACACGATCAGGGTGCGCTTGTACTCGTAGTCGTCGGCCGCGCCGACCTCCACGTTCCAACCCAGCGTCTGGATTTCGGTCCCGGCAGCAGCGGCAACGCCGTCCGTACCGCAGCCGTTCTTCACCACCACCAGGCCGTTGTGGTCCAGGTTGGAGGTGGCGGACTCGCTGGCAGCAGAACCCGAAGTGGAAGAGGAGGAGTTGCTGCCGCCGTACTTGGAGGCCGTGGAGCCATCGCCGTTGGACTCCAGCACGGAGCCGGTTTCGTCCACCACCGTGGATTCAGTGGGCGGCAGGCCCTGGTCAACGCGCTGCATCATGGTCTGCCAGGCGGCTTCGTTCAGATGCTCGTACCATACTTCGTTGATGTACTCGGAGGTGGTGGGCTCCATGGCGGTGTATATGTCCGTGGAGGGATCCAGGCCGCGCATGCACACGGCCAGGCCCACCGCGTCAGCCACGTTGTAGTCGGTGGTCACGTACTCGGCAACCGTGGAGATGGTGTTGGTGATGGTGGGGATGTCGGAGTTCAGCAGCTTCTTGGCAATGGCGCCCAGGACCAGGCGCTGGTTGGCCGCACGATAGCGGTCGCCGTCACCGTAGGCGTCGTAGGCGTGGCGGCTGCGGCAGACCATGAGTGCCTGCTTGCCGTTAAGGGTTTGCAGGCCCGCATCCACGTGGCCGCCCACGTGGCTGTCGTCAATCGCCATGGGCACGTCAACCTCAACGCCTCCCAGGGCATCCACCGCGGCCTTGAATCCGTCGAAGTCGATCTCGGCATAGTGGCTGATGGGCACCCCGGCCATTTCGGAAACCACCTTCACCGCATACGCCGGGCCGCCGATAGCATGGGCGGCATTGAGCTTTTGGGTTCCGTTGGCGCCCATGTCGATCATGGTGTCACGATGCAGGGAAACCATGGTGACCTTGCGCTCCTGGGGGTCGATCCGCGCCAGGATCATGCTGTCCGAGCGAAAGGAGTCCCCGGCGTACTTGTCGGAGTTTTCCCGAGACTCGGACTTGTCCACACCCAGCAGAAGCATGTAGAAGGGGTCTTCGGGGCGAGCGGTGTCGGTCAGAGCCGCCAGCAGGTCGTCATCCACGCCGCTGTGGAGCTTGCCGCTGATGGAGCCGACAAAGGCAAAGCCCACGCCTGCCCCCACCAGCACCAGGGCCAGGGCAACCACGCCGACAATGGTCAGGATCTTCTTGCGACCGCGGTTCTTCCGGGTCTGGGAGTATTCCCCGCTCTTCGCTTCGCGGGAGTATTCGTTGATAGGCGCCTGATTCGTTTGGCTGTTCTTGCGCGCCATGCGAAATGTCATTTGATAGTGCACCTCCAAAGGTATGCATAGGGTGCAATTGTTGCAAAAGTGTTCGCATTTTTGCAAGCCGCGCACAAATACACCATACGGCTCCCCGGCGCAAGGGGGCAAATGCGCCATCTTTCGCAACCTGACGCTGCAGCGTGCAGCCAGGTTTGTGGGCAAAGCGTGACTCCTCCCCACCCTTGGGTTCGGCCCTGTTCGATGGTGTATACTGCCCGTAATTAGGGTCCTTATACCCCATTATTTCCATCGAACACGCAGCAGAAACGAACCATTATGAGCACACAGCAGGATTTCGAAGCAGCCCGCACCGCGCGATACAACGCACGGCAGCAGAGCTCTCGGTACCACGTAGAAAACGAAGTATCCCCCAGCGGCCTGGGCAACAGCCCCCAGGTCATGCGATCCCGCTCCCGTCAGGACTACGGAGCCAACCGAAGCCGCGGCACGTATGCGAGCCAAGCGTCTTCCCGTCCCTCCATCAACCGAGCATCCCGAACCCACAACGTGGAGGTGAGCAGGCGAAACGCCCTTCCCGTAACCGACCAGCGCGCTTCCAGCTATTCCCGGAGCAACTACTCCAGCGCCTCCCGACAAGGACGGGGCGAAACCCCCCGGGGGCAGGAGAGCGAAAGCTACGGCAAGCGCGACACCGTGGACTTCGCCCGCAGAGGCAACCAGGGGTCCCGCCGCTATCAGGACCGCACCCGCTACAGCGCCAACCGTCCCCAGCAAAGAGGAGGCAGCAAGCTGAAGGCCATCATCGCGGGCGTGGTGGCAGTGGCTGTGATCGCCCTGGGCGTGGGGGCGTTCGTGACCTTTGCCCCGGTAAAGGTCACCGTCAACGGCCAGGAGCTTTCCGTGGGAGGAAGCAAGACCGTGCAGGCGGCGTATGAGGAAAGCGGCGTGACCGTCAATCCCGGCAACTACGTGGCCGTGGACGACACCGTGCTCAGCGAAGGCAAGGGAAACACCTTCAGCTGCAAGCTCAACGACCAGGAGGACGTCGACCCCGAAACCAAGCTCCGCAGTGGTGACGTGCTTGAGTTCACCGACGGCGGAAACATCACCGAAGACTACGACGGCGTGGACACCCCCGTGCCCTGGGAGGCGCGAATCGAAGGCGTGGGCGCCCTGCACAAGTTCGTGGGCAAGGGCGTTGACGGCGTTTCCACCGCCATGACCGGCAAGGTTTCTGGCAAGACCGTGACCAAGGTGACTACCGAGCCCGAAAACGTGATCTGCCATCGCTACGACGCCGATACCAAGGGCGAAAAGGTGATTGCTCTGACCATCGACGACGGCCCCTGGGAGTACACCAACGCCATTCTTGACGTGCTGAAGGAAAACAACGCCAAGGCCACGTTCTTCGTGGTGGGCCAGAACATAGAGCAGCAGAAGGGCGGCACCGACGCCGTCAAGCGCGCCGTGGAGGAAGGACATCAGGTCTGCACCCACTCCTACGACCACGCGGAGGGATCGGGCCAGGGAGTGAACATTACGTACATGTCCGCCGATGAGCAGGTCCAGGAAATCCAGAAGGGCATGGATGCCATTTCCGCCGCAACCGGCCAGGAGGCTAGCTCCGTCATTCGCTGCCCCGGCGGCAACCTGGACGCCCAGACTGTGCTGAACTTGAAGGACCTGGTCACCGCAGAGATCGGGTGGAACATCGACACTCAGGACTGGCAGCAGCCCGGAGCAGACGCCATCTACAACGCCATGATGGAAGCCTATCCTGGCGCGGTGATCTTGTGTCACGACGGCGGCGGTGATCGCACCCAGACCATCGCGGGCCTGAAGCGCGCCATCCCCGAGCTGATCGAGCAGGGCTATTCCTTCATCACCGTTGATCAGATGCTGCAGTACGAGGAAAAGGCCCAGGGATAAGAGCATGTTGCGAGGCGCTGCGGCGGCAGGGAGTAAGGCTTTGCGCTACGAATCGCATGGCATTGCGACGGCATGATTGCTTCGGAAAAATTTCCAAATTTTACTTGCCAAAGCAACGTGCCAAGCGTATAGTTAATCCCTGCCTGTTACGGAAGTAACGAAGCACTTGCGGGTGTGGCGGAATTGGCAGACGCGTACGGTTCAGGTCCGTATGGGGGCAACCCCGTGAAGGTTCAAGTCCTTTCACCCGCACCATT
>JAQXGX010000069.1 GCA_029006935.1 Eggerthellales bacterium
CACCTTCGGCTTCAGCCGCGACGACGTTGAGTCCGAGTTCATTCCCGAGTACCTGCAGGAGCACCTGCTGCCCTACAACCCCTTCGCTACCATCGACCCGGGCGTTGCCAAGTTGGTGAAGATGGGCGTTGAGCTGGGTCATGAGGGTAACCCGGACCTGATGTGCGGTGTGTGCGGCGAGCACGGCGGCGATCCGGATTCCGTGAAGACCTTCCACAAGATCGCCCTTGACTACGTTTCCTGCAGCCCGTATCGCGTGCCCCTGGCACGTCTGGCCGCTGCTCAGGCCGTGCTGGAGAACAAGTAGTATCTCTAGCTGCGTTCAGCGTAACGAGCTTGCGAAGCCGCCTTCGGGCGGCTTCGCTGCGTTTTGGGACGGGGGAGTGCGGGAAGCAGTGGGAGAAAGGCAGGGAAGCGCAGCCAAGCGTGAAAATATATGAGCAATCATTCATATGTATGTTGACATGCCGATGTTCAGGAGTATACTTTTTTACAACATATGAACATACATTCATATGTTTAATCGAAAGGAGTCCCTGTGACCACGGCAAAGAAGAACGAATCCCAGGACATGGTACAAAGCTCGGCTGAGGCTGCAACGCCGATCGCAGCGCAAGCCGTCCCCGAGAAAACCCCCGCAGCTTGCGCGCCGAATACCTGGGAAAGCGTGTCCGACAGCCTGCCGGACGAAGAAATGCTCTATGACCTGGCTGACCTGTTCAAGGTCTTTGCCGACACCACGCGCATCAAGATCCTGTATGCGCTCATGATCGACGACATGTGCGTGGCCTGCATCGCGGAAACGGTGGGGGCGTCCCAAAGCGCCGTCAGCCATCAGCTGCGCATTCTCAAGCAGGCGCGTCTGGTCAAGTTCCGTCGCGAAGGCAAGCAGGTCATCTACTCCCTTTCCGACGACCACGTGCACACCGTGCTGGCTCAGGGCATGAGCCATATCTGCGAGTAGGGCCAAGGCCCTGCGTTCTTCGGCCGCGGCTGCCTGAAACTGCCGCGGCTCCAGTTCCTCAACCACCCGAAAGAAGGTCCAACCATGCGCAAGGTATTCAAGCTCGAAGATCTGTGCTGCGCCAGCTGCGCTGCAAAGATTCAGGATGGCATTTCCAAGCTGGACGGCGTCAACTCCGTCAGCGTCAACTTCCTTACCCAGAAGTTCACCTTGGACGCGCGTGATGACGCCTTCGAGGAAGCGTTCAGCCGGGCGGAAAGGATCTTCGCCAAGATCGAACCCGACTGCACGATCCTTCGCTAGACGACCCCGTGCAAGGGAAGGGCCCAGCGGCTGCGTGCGTAGTGGCTGATTGGCAGAGCTGGCCCCGCACAGGCATCGGGCCCGAATCCCTGCACGTCATACGAATCCCAAAGGCCCGTTGGTGGGTCCTGGAAAGGTGCACCCATGAAGTTCCTTGAAGCGCTTACGAAGAAGCAGCGCAAGACGGCAAAGCGCATTGGCGTGGCGCTGCTGCTCTTCTTCGTGATCTACCTGATTCCCCTGGATGATCTGCTGCCGCAGCCCTGGGCTCTGTACGCCGAGTTCGTCCTGTTCCTGGTTCCGTACCTGCTCGCCGGATACGACGTGCTGCTGCGCGCGGTCCGCGGTGTGGTGAACGGCCAGGTCTTCGATGAGAACTTCCTTATGGCCATAGCTACCGTAGGCGCGTTCGGCCTGGTCTTTTTCCCAGACTCCGACCCGCATATGGCGGAGGGTGCGGCGGTCATGCTGTTCTACCAGGTAGGCGAGCTCTTTCAGGATTATGCGGTAGGCAAGTCCCGCAGGTCTATCGCCCAGATGATGGATATTGCTTCCGACCACGCCAACGTTCAGCGCAATGGTGAGCTGATTCAGGTCGATCCCTCTGAAGTGCAGGTGGGCAGCATCATCGTCGTCAAGCCGGGCGAGCGCGTTCCCCTGGATGGACAGGTGGTCAGCGGCTCTTCTCAGCTGGACACCGCTGCCCTAACCGGTGAGTCCGTGCCGCGGCAGGTCGGTCCGGGTGAAGGCTGCATTTCCGGTTGCGTGAACCTGACGGGCGTCATCCAGATCAAGGTCACGAAGCCCTATGACCAGAGCACCGTTCAGCGCATCCTGGAGCTGGTGGAAAACGCTAGCGAAAAGAAGGCCCGCACCGAAAACTTCATCACACGCTTTGCCCGCTACTACACGCCCGTGGTGGTGATCGCCGCCCTGCTGCTGGCTGTGGTGCCGCCGCTGGCCCTGGGTCAGAGCTGGTCTGACTGGATCCAGCGCGGCCTTATCTTCCTGGTGGTTTCCTGTCCGTGCGCTCTGGTGATCTCCGTGCCGCTTTCCTTCTTCGGCGGCATCGGCGGTGCGTCTAGATTGGGCATTCTGGTGAAGGGCAGCAACTACCTTGAGGCCCTTTCGAAGGTAGACACCGTCGTGTTCGACAAAACCGGGACCCTGACCAGCGGTTCCTTTGCCGTCAGCAAGATCTGTCCGGCAGAAGACGTGAGCGAGGGCGAGCTCGTGGAGCAAGCGGCGCTGGCCGAGTCCTACTCCGATCACCCGATCGCTTTGTCGGTGAAGCGCGCTTACGAAGACTCAGCTTCGGGCGAAAGTGCCGATGAGCGCGTGGCCGCTGCCCAGGAGGAAAGCGGCCACGGTGTCCGCGCCCTGGTGGATGGCTCCGAGGTGCTGGTGGGAAACGCCAAGCTCATGGCTCGGTACGGCGTGGCTTTCCAAGAGTGCGACGCCATAGGCACGATCCTTCACGTGAGCCGCGATGGCGCGTATCTGGGCCACCTGATCATTTCCGACGTGGTGAAGCCTGATGCCAAGCATGCCATCGACGCTCTCCATGCCGCGGGCGTCACCCGCACGGTGATGCTTACCGGCGACCGTGAGGAAGTGGCTCGGAGCGTGGCCGCAGAGCTGGGGCTTGACCAGCACTTTTCCCAGCTGCTTCCCCAACAGAAGGTGGAGCATGTGGAGCAGCTGTTGGCCAGCAACTCCGCTGACCGCAACCTGGCCTTCGTGGGCGACGGCATCAACGACGCCCCGGTGCTCATGCGCGCCGACGTGGGCATTGCCATGGGAGCCTTGGGTTCCGATGCCGCCATCGAGGCAGCGGACGTGGTCCTCATGGACGACAAGCCCTCTAACATCGCACGTGCCATCGGCATTTCCCGCAAGACCATGCGCATCGTGTGGCAGAACATCGTCTTCGCCATCGGCGTGAAGGTGCTGATCCTGGCTCTTGCGGCACTGGGCGTTGCCACCCTGTGGCTGGCCGTGTTCGGCGACGTGGGCGTGGCGGTCATCGCCATTCTCAACGCCATGCGTGCCATGAGGGTTTCCCGTGAAGGGGAGCGGGCGTAGCCGTATTCGTCCTATGGTGTCCGTTTTGTGTGGCTGGTCATGTGGCCCTGAGGCCATGAAGCTCTTTGATAAAATGGGAACGTTTATACGCCAGGAAGCGGTGGTTTCGTGCGCCGCTTTTTAGAAAGGAATGCTACGGATGACGGTCGCGTATGCGGATTTCAGGGACGTCAACGTTTCGGATTATGACGCTGTGGTGGTAGGTTGCGGCTTTGCCGGCTCGGTGAGCGCCAACCAGTTCGCGGAAGGCGGGCTGCGGGTGCTCATGATCGAGCAGCGTGCCCAGATCGCGGGCAACATGTACGACGAGGAGGACGAAAACGGCATCCTGGTCCACCGCTACGGTCCCCACATCTTCCATACCAACAGCGGCACCGTGTGGCGTTGGCTGCGCATGTTCAGCGGTTTCACCGGCTACCAGCACAACGTGCTGTCTAACTGGCACGGCACCTACCTGCCGGTTCCCTTCAACAAGAACTCCATGGAGATAGCCTTCGGCCAGGAGCGTGCCGAGGAGCTGATCCAGAAGCTCATCGATACCTTCGGCGACAACACCCGGGTGACCATCACCCAGCTGCGGGAGCAGGAAGACCCCGACCTGAAGGAAGTCGCTGACTTCGTGTACCAGAACGTGTTCCTGTACTACACCCAGAAGCAGTGGGGCCTGACCCCCGACCAGGTGGATCCTTCCGTGGTGGCCCGGGTTCCCGTGCTGATCAGCCGCGACAACCGCTACTTCCAGGACGCCTACCAGGGCATGCCGGTGTTCGGCTACACCAAGCTCTTCGAAAACATGCTCGATCACGAAAACATCACCGTGTGCCTGAACACCAAGGCGGAGGACGTGTTCGACCTGAGCTACGAAGGCCAGGGCGAAAACGTCAAGGTGACCGCTGTGAACATCCAGGGCAAGCCCTTCACTGGCCCCATCGTGTACACCGGTCCCCTGGACCAGCTGCTGGGGGAGCGCTTCGGACGTCTGCCCTATCGCAGCCTTGATTTTGTGTACGAAACCCACGACGTGGAGTACTACCAGCCCTGCGGCACCGTGAACTACACGGTTTCAGAAGACTTCACCCGCATCACCGAGTTCAAGCACATGGTCCTGAGCAAGAAGCAGAACAAGACCACCATCATGAAGGAATACAGCCGGCCCTACACCGACCCGGCAACGCAGATTCCCTACTACGCCATCATCAACGAGCAGAACCAGGAGCACTACCAGCGCTACGTGAGCATGCTCGACCAGCTGCCGAACTTCTACCCCCTGGGTCGCCTGGCGGAGTACAAGTACTACAACATGGACGTTATCATCGAGCGGGCCCTGAAGGTTTCCCGCCAGATCATGGGAAAGTAGGGCCTCATGACCGGAACCAAGACCATCACCTTTGCCGTGCCGTGCTATAACTCCGCGGCGTACATGGACAAGTGCATCCAGTCCCTTCTGGCCTGCGGCGAAGATATTGAGATCCTGATCGTGGACGACGGCTCCACCAAGGACAACACCGCCGAAAAGGCCGACGAGTGGGAGGCCCGCTACCCCGGGATCATCCGCGCCCTGCATAAGGAAAACGGCGGTCATGGTTCCGCGGTGAACACCGGCCTGGCCAACGCCTCCGGCCGCTACTTCAAGGTGGTGGACTCCGACGACTGGCTGGATCCCCAGGCCATGGAGCGGGTCATGCGCTATCTGCGCCCCCAGTGCGAGCTGCAGTATCCCACCGACATGGTGGTGGCCAACTACGTGTACGAAAAGGTGCATGAGGGCACCCGCCAGGTCATGCACTACAAGAACGTGTTCCCCCAGGGCGTGGAGTTCACCTGGTCCGACACCAAGCACTTCAACCCCAGCCAGTACCTGCTCATGCATTCGGTCATCTATCGCACCGACCTGCTGAAGGACATGGGCCTGAAGCTGCCGGAGCACTGCTTCTACGTGGACAACATCTTCGTGTACGTGCCCCTTCCCAAAGTCCGCACCATCTACTACCTGAACGTGGACATGTACCGCTACTTCATCGGCCGTGAAGACCAGTCGGTGAACGAAAAGGTCATGATGGGCCGCATGGACCAGCAGCTGCGGGTGACCCGCACCATGATCGACGCGGTGAAGCTGCCCCAGGACGTGCCCTCCAAGCAGCTGCGGGTCTACATGGAAAGCTACCTTTCCATGATGATGAGCATCTGCTCTATCTTCCTGCGCATGCAGCATACGCCCGAGTCCGAGCAGAAACGCCAGGACATTTGGGAGTACCTGCGGGAGAGGGATCCCCAGCTGTACAAGCGCATCCGCCGCAACGTGGTGTGCGT
>JAQXGX010000070.1 GCA_029006935.1 Eggerthellales bacterium
CTGGCAAAGGTCAAGTGCCCCCACGACCAGGGCGTGGTTGCCCTGGTTGCCGTGTTCATCGACACCTTCGTGGTGGTCACCATCACCGCCCTGGTGGTTCTGTGCACCCTGTGGGTAGGTGACGGCGCCATCGCCCAGGGCATGTACGAGGGCATCGACAAGACCAACATGGCGCAGCTTGCTTTCGGCTCCCTTATGGGCGAAAGCCTGGGCGGCGCCTTCGTGGCCATCTGCCTGCTGTTCTTTGCCTTTAGCACTATCATCAGCTGGAACCTGTTCGCCAAAATCAACGTTGACTACCTGTTCGGTCGCAAGGCTATCCCCGTGTTCAGCGTGATCGCCGTGGCCTTCGTGTTCCTGGGCTGCATCCTTTCCAACGATCTAGTGTGGGAGCTGGCAGACATGTTCAACCAGCTCATGGTTTTGCCCAACGCCATCGCCCTGTTCGCCCTTTCCGGCGTGGTGGTCAAGTCGGTGAAGCTGCGCGACCGCTTCTACGAAGACCAGGAGTAGGACAGCCTTGACTTTTGGGTTGCAGTCGGGCGGTCGGTTCCTTCCCGGCAAGTCGTAGAGCCCGCGAAAAACCCTTCTGATCCGAAAGCCTCTCATTTCCGTACAACCGGGAATGAGGGGCTTTCTTGTTGCATTTCCCCTGGAAAAGAGATAGTATTCCCCGATGCTAAATTAGTTAGCTAATCTAAGTATTTACGACCAAGAAACGGTCTTCGGACAGGGGAGAACATGACGCGGATTATCATCGACTCGGCTTCGGACTACGATCGTCAGGAAGCTGCCGAAAAAGGCATCAAGGTGGTGCCGCTGACCTACACGGTGGACCAAAAAGGCTACACCGACGGCGTGGATCTGACCAGCGACCAGTTCTTTGCCCTGCTCGAGCGTACCGGCGCCTTTTCCCAGACGTCCCAGGTTTCTCCCCAGGCGGCGGTGGATGCTATGGTGGAAGCTCGCGAAGAGGGCAAAAAGGAGCGGGGTCATGCACCCGAGCTGTTGTGCATGACCCTGTCCTCGGCGCTCTCCGGAACCTTCAACAGCATGGAGCTGGCGGCTAAGATGGTGGATTCTGAGCATATTCACGTGGTGGATACCCGTTCGGCCACTGCTGGCGCTCGCATACTGGCGGATGAGGCCCTGCGTTTGGCCAACCAGGGAATGCCCGCTGCCCAGATTGTCCGTGAGCTGGAGAATCTGCGCTCCCGGGTGCGCATCTTCGCCAGCCTGGACACCCTGGAGTACCTGAAGCGCGGAGGTCGCATTCCCGCCACGGCGGCGGCGGTGGGGGATCGGGCTCAGCTGAAGCCTATCATCTCCGTTGACCAGAAGGGTGCGGTCGGGGTCCTTTCTGCCACTCTTGGCGCCAATAGGGCGGTCGCCAACGTGGTGAAGCGCTTCAAGGAGTGCAGCTTTGACTCCTCCTATCCGGTCTACTCCGTCTATTCCTACGGAACGGAAAACGTGGAGCTCCTTGAGCGCAAGCTGGCAAAGGAAGGCGTCATCGCCACTCGCCGCCTGCAGATTGGTCCAGTCATCGGCACCCATGTGGGCCCTGGTGCGGCCGGTGTGGTGTTCGTGGAACCCAAGCGGGACTAGCTGATCGGGGCGAAGAATCTGCGGGCAGGGCAGAGGCACGCCCGCTGCTTTCCGCCGAATCCTTTGTCTGGCGCATGATCAGCGCCCCAAGAAGACGAAGCCCGGGACCCAAGGCCTCCAAACCTGGGAATGCGCCGCCCTTGCGCTGCGCTATAATCAATCAGTTACATGTGATTGTGGCGGATAGCGCCTTTTTCCTGCTATCCGCAAGATTCTGGGGTCTGGCCCGTCTGGTCGGGCGGATGCGGCTGAAGGGGGCGAAGCACCGGTGGCAGGATTTATTAGCGACGAAGACATCGCGAAGGTCCGGGAGGCCACGGACCTGGTCGCCTACATTGGCGAAACCACCCCTATGCGGCAGAAGGGCCGGGATTTTTGGTGCTGCTGCCCGCTTCATGGCGAAAAGACCCCCTCCTTCAAGGTGGACCCCGTGACTCAGCTGTGGCATTGCTTCGGCTGCGGAGAAGGCGGCGACGCCTTCGGCTACGTCATGAAGACAGAGGACCTGACCTTCCCCGAAGCCGTGCGCAAGCTGGCTGAGCGAGCTCACGTGGAGATTGCCGAAGCCCCCGGGCGCGGCTCTTCCGCAAGCTCCAGCAAGAAGGCGCGCCTGAAAGCCATCTGTCAGGAGACCGCATCCTTCTACCATCTGCAGCTCATGCGCAGCCGCTCCGACGGCGCTGCCCGCGCTCGCTCCTACCTGGGTGGGCGAAATCTGGGCGGGGAAATCCCCAAGACCTGGGATTTGGGCTTTGCCCCCGGCGGCGGTGCCCTGGTTCGCCATCTGTGGTCTAAGGGCTTTGGCAACCAGGAGATGCTGGAAGCCAACGTGGCCACCACCGGGCGGGACGGCAAGGTGCGGGACCGCTTCTATGACCGCGTCATCTTCCCCATCCGGGACGTTTCAGGCGAGCCCATTGCTTTCGGCGGGCGCATCATTGGCCGGGGGGAGCCCAAGTACCTGAACTCCCAGGAAACTCCCATCTTCCACAAGTCCCAGGTGCTCTACGGGCTTGACAAGGCCAAGGCGTCCATGGCCTCCACCGGCGTTGCCGTGGTGGTGGAAGGCTATACGGACGTGATCGCCTGCCATCAGGCGG
>JAQXGX010000071.1 GCA_029006935.1 Eggerthellales bacterium
TTCTGGAAGGTTTCCGACCCCAAGAAGTTCAACGAGCTTCAGGACCTGCTGCAGCAGGCACGCGAAGCTTCCGGCGACGACCAGCAGAAGCTGTTCGGCAAGTGCTTCGACCTCATCGCCGAGCAGGTGCCGCTGTATCCGCTGATGCATCGTCAGGTGACCTCCGCCTGGTGGCCTGAGCTGCTGGCTGGCTTCAAGCCGGTTTCCACCACGGGTCTGTACTTCCTGGATGCCGCTTGCACCGAAAAGTCCGCGAAGTAATCGCAGGCTCTTCATTTCATATGAGTTGATCACGGAAGGGCGAATCCATCGGGCATGGCTTCGCCCTTCCACTTCTATTTGCACTATCCGCGAAGAGAGGAGGACGGGTGAACAACCTTATCCGCTTGATCGGACGGCGTTTGATCGCGCTTCCCATCATGGTCATAGGCGTCACCATCCTCGTGTTCTTCATCACGTCTCTTTCTCCCATTGACCAGGCCTATTCGGTTCTGGGCGAAAACGCCACCCCGGCGCAGGTGGAGCAGTATCGTGAGGAACACGGATTGAACGATCCTATCTTGGTCCAGTACTTCACGTACATGGGCAACCTGTGCCAGGGCGACCTGGGCGTGTACGGCGCCACCAGGACCCCCGTGGCGGAAAAGATCGCATCGGCTCTGCCCATCACCTTGGAGCTGACCTTCCTGGGCCTGATCATCGCCCTGATCTTTTCCACGATTTTCGGCGTGGTGTCCGCGGTCTACCGCGATAAGTGGCCAGACCAGCTGCTGCGAATACTTTCCATCGTATCCTTGGCCATGCCTTCCTTCTGGCTGGCTGTTTTGCTGATCCTGGCGGTTTCGGGCTTCCTGCCCGCCTCCGGTCAGCTGCCGGACTTCTTCGAAGATCCCACAGGGCATATGCTGCGCATGGCGCTGCCTTCCATTGCCCTTGCGGTGCCGGTGATCGGTCAGATGACTCGCGTCATCCGCACCTCCATGGTGGAGGAGCTGGACAAGGACTACGTGCGCACCGCCATGGGCTTTGGCATCCCGTACCGCACGGTCATTGCCCGTAACGTGCTGCGCAACGCCCTCATCAGCCCGGTCACCGTCCTTGGCCTGCGCATTGCCCACCTGATCGGCGGCGCCGTGGTCATCGAGGTCATCTTCAACCTTCCGGGCATGGGCATGGCCATTCTTTCCGGCATTCAGGCCAACTACCTGACCCTGATCCAGGGCGTGGTTCTGGTGGTCGCCATCGCCTTCATCATCATCAACATCATCGTTGATATGCTCTACATCCTGATCGATCCCCGAATCAGGACGGTGTAGCCATGGTGAAGCTTAGAGAGAAAACCACCCAGAAGCTGGAGCAGAACGCAGGCAAGCGCATCAGCCTGAAGTCCTTTGGCAAGATGAGCCTGGGCGGACGCATTTCCCTGGTGGTCATGATCCTGATCGCCCTCATGGCCATTCTTGCCGGCGTCCTTGCCCCCTACGATCCGCTGGAGATCTTCACCGCCCGTACCGCTCCCAACGCCGACTTCCTGTTCGGTACCGACGACAAGGGCCGCGACGTTCTTTCCCGTGTCATGTACGGCGCCCGCTACTCCCTGGTCATCGGCCTGGGATCCACGGCCTTCGCCCTGGTTTCCGGTGCCATCATCGGCGCTATTGCCGCGGTGACCCGCACTTGGATCAGCGAAGTGATCATGCGTGTCATGGACGTTATCATGTCCTTCCCGGGCATTGCCCTGGCAGCCACCGTGGTGGTGGTCATGGGTGCATCCGTGCCGTCCCTGATCGTGGCAATCGGTATCCTGTACGCGCCTCAGATCGCCCGCGTGGTCCGCGCCAACATCATGAGCGAATACGGACAGGACTACGTCCGCGCCGCCATGGTCAACGGCGCCAAGGCTCCCTGGATCCTGTGGAAGCACGTCATGCGCAACTGCCTGGCACCCATTCTGGTGTTCACGGTGGTGTGCGTGGCTGACGCCATCGTGTTCGAGGCATCCCTGGCCTTCATCAGCGCGGGTATTCCCGAGCCTACTCCCACCTGGGGCAACATCTTGGCCGACGCCCGCGCTGGCGTGCTTTCCGGCCGCTGGTGGCAGGCGCTGTTCCCGGGCATGATGATCATGATCACGGTGCTGTGCCTGAACATTCTTTCCGAGGGCGTGACCGATGCCATGGCAGCTGCTCCCGGCGCTCCCATCGAGGCCGGCGACGACAAGCTCGATTCCGACCGCGAGGCCGACCGCCTGGTGGCTGACCCCAAGCTGGCATATGCCGCCCAGGCCGAGTCCCTGAAGGCCCGCCTGGCCGCCCTTTCCGAGGTGGAGACCCGTCGCACCGACCGCTTTGCCTCCCGCACCGACGTGCCTCCCATCCTGGAGGTCAAGGACCTGTGCATCAAGTTCCCCCGTCATGGTGACGTGAACGTGGTCGATCACCTGAACTTCGTGGTCCGTCCCCGTCAGACCATGGGCCTGGTGGGCGAATCCGGCTGCGGCAAGTCCATCAGCTCCCTGGCAATCATGGGTCTGCTGGACGAAAAGGCCCAGGTGACCGGTCAGATCCTGTACAACGGCCAGAACCTTCTGGATCTTGATCCCAAGGCCATGAACGAGCTGCGGGGCAAGGAAATCGCCATGGTCTACCAGGACGCGCTTTCCTCCCTGAACCCGTCCATGCTCATCCGCTCCCAGTTCAAGCAGCTGACCAAGCGCGGCGGTACCCGCACCGCCGAGGAGCTGCTGGAGCTGGTAGGCCTGGATCCCGCCCGCGTGCTGGGGTCCTATCCCCATGAGCTTTCCGGCGGCCAGCGCCAGCGCGTGCTCATCGCCATGGCCCTGACCCGCGACCCCAAGGTCATCATCGCCGACGAGCCCACCACCGCGCTGGACGTTACCGTCCAGAAGCAGGTGGTCGACCTGCTGAACCGCCTCCAGCACGAGCTGGGCTTTGCCATGGTCTTCGTCAGCCACGACCTTGCCCTGGTTGCCGAGGTGGCCA
The DNA here is from genome assembly GCA_029006935.1 of Eggerthellales bacterium. GTDB lineage: Bacteria > Actinomycetota > Coriobacteriia > Coriobacteriales > Eggerthellaceae > SUG1186. The sequence continues at coordinate 3,003 of JAQXGX010000071.1, forward strand.
ACTCCATCACGGTCATGTACGCAGGCCAGGTGGTGGAGCAGGGTCCGGTCACCGAGCTCATGACCAACCCCATTCACGAGTACACCCGCGGCCTGCTGGGCTCCGTCCTTTCCATCGAGGAAGGCGGCGACCGCCTGCACCAGGTCCCCGGTTCCGTGCCGTCCCCCAAGGACTTCCCCGAGGGCGATCGCTTCCGACCGCGTTCCAGCCATCCGGACGCCGTTTCCAACGTGCGTCCCGTGCTCAAGCAGCTCAAGGGCACCGATCACTACTATGCCGAGCTGCCTGACAGCGAGCTTCTGCGCATAGGCCTTGAGCCGCTGGTTCCGAAGGAGGGGAGGGAATAATGACGGAAAACAACAACGCCGTGCTTCCCGTTGAGAAAGACGTGTTCGCCGCTCCCATGGCTGGTCGTCGTGACGTGCGCGAGCAGCTCCAGGCCATTCCCATTCCGGAGACCAGCGTCCCCGACGACACCCCGGATGACGGCCGCGAGCCCATCGTGTTCCTGGACGACATTCACGTGACCTTCAAGACCCGTACCGGTTCGCTTCTTCATCCCAACAAGGTCAAGGCTGTTCGCGGCGTGACCATCAAGCTCATGCCGGGCGAAACCATCGGCATCGTGGGCGAGTCCGGCTGCGGCAAGTCCACCACCGCCAACGTGCTGTGCGGCCTTCAGGCCCCCACCAGCGGCAAGGTGTACTTCAAGGGCAAGGATGTGACCAAGCGCACCGCCGCCGACCGCAAAACCATCGGCCGTGTGCTGTCCGTGGTCTTCCAGGACCCGGCAACGGCGCTGAACGCCCGTATGACCGTTCATGACCAGCTGCTGGACCCCATGGTGGTGCACAATGTGGGAACCCCCGCTGAGCGCGAGGCCCGCATCCGCGAGCTGATTCATCTGGTAGGTCTGCCCACCTCCTGCCTGGAGGCGCTGCCCGGTCAGATGAGCGGCGGCCAGCGCCAGCGTGTGGCTATCGCTCGCGCCCTTGCGCTGAAGCCGGAGGCCATCATCGCCGACGAGCCCACTTCCGCGCTGGACGTTTCCGTGCGCGCCCAGATCCTGAACCTGCTCATGGATCTGAAGAAGGAGCTCAACCTGGCCATGGTGTTCATCAGCCACGATATCTCCACCGTGCGCTACATCAGCGACCGCCTGATCGTCATGAACAAGGGCGTAATCGTTGAGCGCGGCTCGGCCAAGGAAGTCTTCGAGCATCCGAAGGATCCCTACACCAAGCTGCTGCTGGGTGCAGCTCCTTCGCTGCTTCATCCTGGCGAGGAGAGCTTCCTCAAGTAACCTTTTGCAAGAGGGAACTGAAAAGGGGCTGTACCGCATGTTCGGTACAGCCCCTTCCTTTTGCCTGCAGGTGGAGTCCTTGGCTACCTCAGCGAGTCAAGCAGGTGCTCCGCAGCGCCGATCAGGGGAGCGTCGCCCCCCAGCACGGCGGGGACGATGGGCGTGCTCTGCAGCGGGACCAGTGCTTGGGACCTGAAGCCTTCGTCCAGGGCTGCACGCCAAAGAGGTCCTGCGTTCACCACGGTTCCGGTGAGCACCACCGCTTCCGGGTCCAGGATGTTCACCCAGGAGCCGATGGCCTGACCTAGGGCGAACCCGGCGCGTCGAAGGGTTTCCTGGGCCTTTCCTTCGCCCTCCTGAGCGCGGCGGGAAACCTCGGCGCCGTTGACGGAAGGGTCGAAGGCCGGATCGGTCATGGATACGCCCTGGTACAGGGCCCCGATGCCCGTTCCGCTGGTCACGGCTTCCACGTGGTCCGCTCCTCCGCAGGCGCAGGTGAACCCGGCGGCGGCGGGATGGACCGTATGTCCGATGTGTCCCGCTGCGCCATGGGCCCCCACCAGGACCCTGCCGTTTACCGCGTAGGCGCCGCCCATGCCGGTGCCGGCGGCCACGAACAGGCAGCTGGAGCGACCCTTTGCCCCGCCCCAGCGGGTTTCGCCCAGAGCATGGCCGTGCACGTCGCCCATGGCGGCCACGGGGACCCCCAGCGCCTCTTTGACAGCTGCCGCCAGGGGCTGGCCGGTCCATCCGGGCATGATCTCGTTGGCGTAGAGGACGCTGCCGTCCTTGGGGTCGATGCAACCCGCGGCGGCGATGCCTGCGCCGATCGGGGGCTGCGGGGACGCTGCCGCCATTTCCCGGGCCACGGCCACCACGGAGTCCAGCACCGCCGTGCCGCCTCGGGCGGCGTTGGTGGGAGTGCTGGTGCGGGCGATGATGGAGGGCGCTTGCCCTTCGGATTCGTAGCGGACCAAGGCACCGGCGATCTTGGTGCCGCCAAGGTCGATGCTGACCACGTTGCAGGGTCTCATAGGGGCTCCTGTTCGTTTCAGGGGAACGCAGTGCTTGGGCTGCGTACAGAAAGGGGCACGCCGAAGCATGCCCCTGAAGGTCTTGGGAAGGGGAGGGGCTAGATGCGGGGGGCCACCGTCACGTCCAGGAATCCGCAGCGCTTCAGAGTGCGCACGATCTGGACTACGTCATCGCCTACCAGAGGCTGGACGGGTTCGCGCATGGCGTTGGTCTCGAACACGCCCAGCTGCCACAGGGCCGTCTTGAAGGCGCCCACGCCGGCGCCAAATCCCACGGTGGCCTGCACGTGACGGGTCATGAACATGAGGCGGGCCAGCAGGTCCTGGCATTCCTTGACGGTGTCCCAGTCCTTGGTCTGGTAGGCGTCCCACATCTTCACGTACAGCTCGGGGGCAATGTTGGCCAGGCCGGGAACGGAGCCGTCGGCGCCGCCCAGGTACGCGCCGTCCACGACTACCTCGTGTCCGGTGAGCAGGGAAAGGGGATGCCCCGCGTCCTCGTTTTCCAGCATGAGCCAGCGGAACTGCACGTCATCGCCGGAGGAGTCCTTCACGCCGGCCAGTACGCCGTCCCTGCCCAGACGCACCAGCATGGTGGGATCCAGCTTGGTATGCACGCATACGGGCAGGTCGTAGGCGAACAGCGGCAGCTCGGCATGCTCTCGGATCACCCGGAAGTGGCGTTCGTTTTCCTTGGGGCCGCCCAGCGCGTAGAAGGGGGCGGTGCAGACCAGGGCATCAACGTCGAAGGTCTGGGTGCGCTCGACCTGCTTGATCACGCGCTCGGTTTCCATGTCGATGACGCCTGCCAGCACCGGCACCCTGTGGTCCACGATGCGAACGGCCTCTTCCAGCACTTGGTAGCGCTGGTCGTCGTTGAGGAAGGCCACTTCGCCGCTGGAGCCCAGGAAGAACAGGCCGTGAACGCCGGCGTCGATCATGCGGTTGATGGAGCGTTCGAAAGACGCTACGTCCAGCTCGCGGTCCTTGGTCAGCGGAACTACCACCGGCGGGATAACACCGCGGAATCGGGGATCAGCCATGGGAAAACCTCTGTTTCTGTGTTGCGGGCAGCTTGCGCGCCCTCGGTTCAAAGCAGCTATAAGTATGCCTGTATCACGGCGGAATTTACAGTCAATACTGCGGTTTTTTGCGAATTGGCACGTTCTGAGGATGCAATGCGGCGGGTTTTTCGCCAGGTCCTGCTGGGTTAAAATCGGATGGTCAGCATTGATTGTACTGAAACGGAGGCACTTCCATGATCCATCCCCTTATCCAGCAGCTGGAGGGCAAGCTCATCGTGAGCTGCCAGGCATACGTTGGCGAGCCTATGCGCCATCCCGAGACCATGGCTCAGATGGCCCTTGCGGCCGAGCAGGGTGGTGCCGCTGCCATCCGCTGCCAGGGTCTGGCGGACATTGCGGCCATCAAGGGCCAGGTGGAAGTGCCGGTCATCGGCCTGTGGAAGGAAGGGCATGAGGGCGTCTACATCACTCCCACCCTGCGACATGCCCGCGCATGCAGCCTTGCCGGTGCCGACGTGGTGGCCCTGGATGCCACCGACCGTCCCCGTCCTAACGGGGAAACCTTCGAGTCCATCGTGGCCGCTTGCAAGGAGGAGGGCATCCTGACCATGGCGGACTGCTCTTGCATCGAGGATATTCGCCGCGGCCTGGAGGCGGGATGCGACATCGTGTCCACCACCATGGCCGGCTACGTTCCCGGCGGCCGCCCCAAGACCGAAGGCCCCGACCTGGAGCTGCTGCGGGAAGCGGTGGCCATTGCCAACGGCGTGCCGGTGATCTGCGAAGGCCGCCTGCACAATCCCGCGCAGGCGGCTGCCGCCATGGAAGCCGGTGCCTTCGCCTGCGTGGTGGGGACTGCCATCACGCATCCTACGTCCATCACCCGTTGGTTCGTGGACGCCGTGGAGTAGGGCGGGGTTTCGTCTGGCTTTTCGGCCTCGACTTTAGTTGGCTCTTGCTGGTTTTCGCTGTCCAAGGCGGTGAAAGGCACTAAGAAGGGCATGTATACCATTAAAGTTAAGGTGAAAAACGCCCGGGGTACCCAGACTGTCACCGTAACCGTACGGGTGAAGTAGCGGTCCGGTCCCATCAGCACCACCGAAGGGCCTCCCCCCTCCCCGCTGGAGGGGGGAGGCCCTCATCTAGAGAAAGAACTGAACGTAATGACAAGGACCTCATCCACGACGGCAAGGACATGGCGATTGTCGCCATCTTTGTCATTACGCTCACTGCCTTCGTCTATTCCGTTGAAAAGCCCCAGATGGTGGCAGCGCTTTCGGTGGAAGGGTTCTTCTTCGCCAACGGGGCGGACAGCCAGGCCGCGCCAACGACCCCAGAGCGGGGCCATCCAGCTGCAGGGAGCTTCGAAGCGCAACCGGGTTTACTACAGCGAAGGCGTGCTTAATGCCTACATGAACATTGAGGCGATGAAATAGGGTGGTGACGCTCTTGGAGCGCGGTCGAAGAGGGCACGCCGGCCTACGGCGGCCTCCTGCGGAGAGGGGCTGCAGGCGAAGAGGGCACGGCGGCCGCAGCTGCTTCGCCCCTGGTTTGCGCCTGATTTTCCTGAGGTGCGGCGGGCTGCGGGACGAAGTCGTTCGCGTACCGAGGATTCGTCGATACGCGAACGATTCTGCGGGAAATAGTCGTTCGTGTATCGCGACCTTGCCAATACGCGAACGACTCGACCCTCGCCGAGCTGCCCGGAAGGGGGTGATTATCGTGCAAAACCCCCGTTTTTCGCCCCGATCAGGGCCCCGTCCGGGCACAATCCGTTCGTGTACTGAGGGAGCGTCGATACGCGAACGACTTTGGGAAGGAAAACCGTTCGTGTATCGAGGCTGGGCCAATACGCGAACGACTTTTCAGCTTCCGGGGGTGGGAGGGCGCGTTGACGGCGAAGGGAAGGGTCGGCTGGAGTGGCAACAACGCCCGAACTGGCAGCGGCTCGGCAGCTGGGGTGGCAACGGATGCAGGTTTGGCAGCAGCAGACGAAGGCCAAGGCGGGCGGAGCGGAAAAACCGCGAATCTAGCAGCTCCGCGCCCCCCTACAGCAGGCTGCCCCGCAGGATCACCTGGTCAACGCGGACCTGGTCGTCCAGGATGATGCAGTCCGCCACCTTGCCCGGCTCAATGGAGCCGCGGCTTTCCCAGATTCCCAGCGCCCGGGCAGGGTTGGCCGTTGCCGCAAGGAGAGCGTCCTCCAGGGGTATGTCCATGTCCCGCACCGCGACCCCCAGGCACAGGGCCAGGTTGGTGTTGCTTCCCGCCAGAGTGCCGTCGTGCAGGGTGGCGCGGTTGCCCCGCACCGTCACGGGCTGACCGCCCAGGGAGTACTCGCCGTCGTCCAGTCCGGCGGCCTCCATGGTGTCGCTGATCAAGATCATGCGGTCGCGCCCGAACAGGCTGAAGGCCAGCCGCACCATGGCGGGGTGGATGTGGACGCCGTCGCAGATGATCTCCGCCGTCACGTCGTCGCGCTCGGCCGCCGCGGCAATGGGGCCGGGATTGCGGTGATGCAGCCCCGGCATGGCGTTGAACAGGTGGGTCATGTGCCGGGCCCCGGCCTGGAAGGCCGCTGCGGCCTGGTCGTAGTCGGCGCAGGTGTGGGCCAGGGAAATGCGCACGTCCCGTGAAACGCTGCGGACGAAGTCCAGGTTGCCCGGCTCCTCCGGCGCAACGTCCACGATCTTGATGAGCCCGCCGGCGCGCTCCTGCAGGCGCCCTAGCATGGCGGCGTCCGCCCGCTGCACGTAGCGGGGGTTCTGGGCTCCCACCTTGGAAGGGGAAATGAAGGGCCCCTCCATGTTGATGCCCACCAGCGCCGCCTCTTGCGGACCTGGCTGGAAGGCCGCGGCAACGTCCATGATGCTTCCCAGCGTTTCCTCGGGGAAGGTCATGGTGGCGGGGCAGATAGAGGTAACGCCTTGGGAAGCCTGGTAGGCGGCGATCTGACGCAGGGACGGCGTGCTTGCGTCGCAGAAGTCCCGGCCCACGCATCCATGGAAGTGCAGGTCGATCAGACCCGGCGCCACCACTCGGCCTTGCGCGTCAACGACCACGCCGTCGTCGACGTACGCTTCCTCAGGGACGAAGATCCCATCCTGCATGCAGACGCTGCGCTCCTGGAGCTTGCTGCCCGTGAGCACCTGCCCGTTGATGATCTTCATGCAAAGCCTTCCTTTCTTCCCCTGGCCGATCGGGAAGCGAAGAGGGAGGCCGGCCCTTCAGGCGAAGAGCCGGCCTCCGCGCAAAACCTATTCCGTCGGGCACTGGCTGGCTGCCGCCTGGTCCAGCACCACGGTCACATCGGGGTGGAACTGCAGGATGGAGGCCGGTACCTGCGGGGTCACGGGGCCGAAGAAGGCACGGGCCACGATGTCCGCCTTGTCCTGGCCGTTTGCCACCACCAGGATCTTCTTGGCGCTCATGATGGTGCCAATGCCCATGGTGTAGGCTTGGGTGGGAACCTGGTCGATGGAGTCGAACAGGCGGCTGTTGGCGGTGATGGTGGACTCGGTCAGATCCACGCAGTTGGTCGCGGATGCAAAGCAGTCGCTGGGCTCGTTGAAGCCGATGTGCCCGTTGTGTCCCAGGCCCAGCAGCTGCAGGTCCACGCCGCCGTGGGCGTTGATGGCGGCCTCGTACTCAGCGCAGGCGGCATCTGCGTCCGGGTTGGATCCGTCGGGCACGTGGGTGCGGCTCTGGTCAATGTCGACCTGGTCGAACAGGTTGGTGCGCATGAAGTAGCGGTAGCTCTGCACGTGGTCCGGGTCCAGGCCGCGGTACTCGTCCAGGTTGAAGGTGTCCACGTCCTTGAAGCTGATCTTGCCCGCCCGGTGGTCCTTCACCAGCTCGGCGTACAGACCCAGGGGAGTGGAGCCGGTGGCAAGTCCCAGGGTGCAGTCGGGCTTGGCGGCGACCAGGTCGGAGATGATGTCCGCTGCCTTGCGGCTCATTTCGGCATAGTCCGTGCATACGATAACGTTCATAAAAGATCCCTTTCCTTGGGGTCGTGAATGGCGCATGTGTATGGGATTATACCCTTGCTTTGCCTTCCCAGGTGAGGGCGGGGGGGAGCGACCGAGGCTCTGCTCGCACGGACGGGCCGTGGACGCTGTGGAAAAATAGGGAAACGCCCGGAACCGTGGTCTTGGCAAACCTTGGCAGCTGTGGTATAAACGTTAGCGAACATGCAACCGCGTGCGGTTTCGTGTGCACCAACATACTTTCGTCATTCAGAAAGTGGGCATGTCCCGCTTTCTTTTTATGTTAGGCAAAAAACAGAGGGGAGGAACCGTGCTGACCGGACGAGAGAAGAAGCTTCTTGACGTGCTTTCCCCCCAGGCTGATGCCAACGGGGTGGAGATCGTCACCGTCGAGGTGGTGGGCTCCAAGAAGGCCCCTACGGTGCGGGTCTACATCGACACACCCGAGGGAGTGAGCTTTGACCAGCTTGCTGCCGCTCAGGTGTGGATCAACGAACTCATGGACCAGGAAGATCCCTTTCCCGGCGCCTACACGCTGGAGGTGTCGTCGCCGGGCATCGACCGTCCCCTGCGCACCCTGGAGCACTTCGCCCGCTTTAAGGGAGAGGAAGCGGTGGTGAAACTGGTGGAGCCGCTGGACGGCCGCAGCTCCTAC
>JAQXGX010000072.1 GCA_029006935.1 Eggerthellales bacterium
GGCCTGAAGGTGGAGGAGGCTGCCCAGATCGCTAAGATCCTGGAGCCCTACGTGGATTCCTTCCACATTTCCTCCTGCCTGCACATGTACCCGCCCCAGCAGGACATCATGCAGTCCCCGATCTTCCGCGAGCGCGGGCACTTGGTGCATCTGGCAACGGCGGTGAAGCAGGCCGTGTCCAAGCCGGTGTGCTGCGTGGGCGGCCTTGCGGACCTGCCCATGATGGAGCAGATCGTTGCCACCGGCCAGGCGGATATGGTAGCGCTGGGCCGTCAGTCCCTGGCGGACCCAGACATTGCCCTGAAGGGCCGCACCGGCAAGGAAGCCCAGATCCGCCGCTGCCTGCGTTGTGCTACCTGCCAGTCCAACCGCTTCCAGCGTGGCACCGCGCGCTGCTCCCTGAACCCCGAGATCGGCCGTGAGTACGAAATGCAGTTCATGCCGCCAAAGGCCGCGGAGCCCAAGAAGGTCATGATTGCCGGTGGCGGTCCTGCCGGCATGCAGGCTGCCATTACTGCGGCAAGGCGGGGTCACGATGTGACCTTGTACGAAAAGTCCGACCGGTTGGGTGGTGCCCTGAACTTTGCCAAGAGCGTGCCCTTCAAGTCCGACCTGTACCATCTGGTGGGCTCCATGACGGCGGAAATGGAGGAAGCGGGTGCCAAGGTGGTGCTGAACACCGCGGTCACGCCGGAGCTGGTGGCTCAGCAGGCTCCCGACGCCCTGATCAGCGCTATTGGCGCCGAGTGCATCCGGCCCAACTGGCCCGGCATGGACAAGCCCCATGTGCTCATGGCCGAAGAAGCCCACGAGCTGAACTTCGAAGGCCAGAAGGTGGCGGTGATCGGCGGCGGTCTGGTGGGCATCGAAGCCGCCCTGCACCTGGCCAAGGAAGGCAAGGACGTGACCGTTGTGGAGTTCCTGCCCGACATTGCCAACGACGCCAACATCCGCTACGGCCGCACCTACCGTTGGGAAATGGAAAAGGAAAACGTGCAGGTTATGACCTCCACCAAGTGCTGCGAGATCACCGATGACGGCATCTTGGCGGAAAAGGACGGCCAGATGATCCAGATCGACGCCGACGTGGTGGTGATTGCCATCGGTATGCGCTCCCTGACCCAGGAGTCCGAGACCCTGCGGGACTGCGTGGACAACTTCATCGTTGCGGGCAACGTGGTCGCCCCTGGACAGGTGCAGCAGGCCATCCGCGCCGGGTTCGACGCCGCCATGTTCCAGGTCTAGCGGCAAGATAGATTCGCGTCATCGGCGGCGCGCTGCCCTGGTCTCGCGATTGCGATTGTGAGGCCAGGGCGGAAATCGCGGCGTTTTCCGTGCTCGAATCGGGGTATTGTACGATTCTGCATTCGTACAATACCCCGATTTGCTGATTCTGGGGTTGCGGGCGAAAAGCGTGCTTGGGAAGTCCCTGGTCAGGATTATTTCACTAGCTAGATAATATACGTCAGGCCAGTGCAGGAGGCTGCGGGCACGGGCGCATTCGTACAATAGGCCGAAACGAGGCCCGGAAATGGCCCGAAAAGCGCCCTGGACCCCCTTCTAGCGTTATCCTCAGGTCAGGATAGGTCCGTTCGGGGGGTTCGGGCCCGCGGAGCCCAGGACAATGCGACCTTGCGGGCAGCCCGGCGGTCCGAGGTGGCAAAACCGGTGCCGAGCGCGAAAGTCCCGCTACTCCCCTCCGATTGCGAGGCTGGATTTAGCCCGAATCGGGCCCCGATCGCCAGGGCCGTGCCGGTCGGGGGGGATGCCAAACCGCCCCCGAACGCGAAGGTCGAGGGGCGCGTCCACCGGCACCTCGCGGCGCCGTGCCTGGGAGGGCGTGCTCGCGGTCCTTGGAACGCAAAAACGCCGCCCCCGAAGGAGCGGCGCTCAGGTTTTTCTTGGCTGTGCCTGTGGTTAGAGGCGCTTCACGAAGCGGCCGTCGCGGGAGTCGATCTGCAGCATGTCGCCGATGTTCACGTACATGGGGACCTGCACTACAGCGCCAGTCTCCAGGGTGGCCGGCTTGGTGGAACCCTGGACGGTGTCGCCTTTGAAGCCGGGTTCGGTTTCGGTCACTTCCAGCTCCACGAACATCTGGGGCTCCACGCTGATCAGCTCTTCACCAGCGTACAGCAGAGATGCCTCGTCGTTTTCCTTCAGCCACTTAGCGGCGTCGCCCACCATGGACTCGTTGACTTCCAGCTGCTCGAAGGTGTTCATGTCCATGAAGTTGTAGGACTCGCCGTCGTTGTACAGGTACTGCAGCTTCTTGGTCTCCAGGCGGGTGGACTCGAACTTGGTGCCTGCG
>JAQXGX010000073.1 GCA_029006935.1 Eggerthellales bacterium
TCGCCGAAGACGGCGTGTTCTTCCAGGGAACGCCGTCAAAGGGCGAAGGAGTGGACCCTATCGCCGATGCTACGTCGTTGCATCCTGACGCCACGGCGCGAATTGATAAAATCGAGGCTCGTCGCTCCGAGGGCGCGGCTCCGGATCTTTCCGAAATCTCCGATCGCCTGCCGGCGCTTCTTAAGCGGGTTTCCCCTGCTAAGAAGGAAGAGCCGGCTAAGGACGAAGGGGAAGCGCAACCGGAAGGCGCGGACCAGGAGGAGCCTGGGAAGGCTTTGGCATCAAAACCGGATTCCACCGGAACCATGCCCGAGGTGACCCAGGTCATTCCGCTGTCCGAGCATTCCACCCGGGGCTTGGATCGCGTGGTGATCGACGAGTAGGAGTGATTGGCGATTGCCTTTTAGGCAGCCTGCGTTTGGCAGGCACGTACATTAGTGGTAAGTCGGCTTTGGCCGTAAGAAGATAAGGGACGGTTAATGAAGTACATGACAACAGCGGAAATCCGCGAAAAGTATCTGCAATTCTTCGAAAGCGTGGGCTGCAAGCGCCTGCCTTCTTCGTCGTTGATTCCCGACGATCCCTCGCTGCTCCTGACCACTGCGGGTATGGTGCAGTTCAAGCCCTACTTCCTGCATGTGAAGGAGTTCGACGACGCCTACGAGGGCGCCACCACCGTGCAGAAGTGCGTGCGTACCAACGACATCGAAAACATTGGCGTGACTGGTCGTCACCTGTCCTTCTTCGAGATGCTGGGCAACTTCAGCTTTGGCAAGTACTTCAAGAAGGAGATGTGCGCCTGGGCCTATGAGTTCTCAACGAACCCCGACTACCTGGGCCTGCCGGCAGAGCGCCTGTACTTCACCGTGTTCGAGGACGACGACGAGACCATTGAGATCTGGAAGAGCCTGGGCGTGCCGGAGGACCACATCTCCCGTCTGGGCGAAGACGACAACTTCTGGCGTGCCGGTCCCACCGGCCCCTGCGGCCCTTGCTCCGAGCTGTACTTCGATCAGGGTCCCGAAGTGGGCTGCGGCAGCCCCGACTGCAAGCCGGGCTGTGACTGCGATCGCTTCCTGGAGTACTGGAACTGCGTGTTCACCCAGTTCGACGGCCAGGAGGACGGAACCCTTGCCCCGCTGAAGACCAAGAATATTGACACCGGTATGGGCCTGGAGCGCATTGCCGCCATCATGCAGGGCGTCACCAACAACTACGACACCGACGTGCTGCGCAGCCTGGTTGCCGTGGGCGAGCGCCTGGCCGGCGTGGAGTACAAGACCGATCCCAAGGTGGACATGAGCCTGCGCATCATGGCCGACCACAGCCGCTCCGTGACCTTCATGATTGCCGACGGCATTCTGCCTTCCAACGAAGGCCGCGGCTACGTGCTGCGCCGTCTGCTACGCCGTGCCGTGATGAAGGGCCATCTGCTGGGCATTCAGGGTCCCTTCCTGAACGAATACGTGGACGAGATCGTGAAGCTTATGGGACATGTGTACCCGGAGATCGTGGACAACCGGGAAACCATCCGCGTCATGATCGAGGCCGAGGAAAACCGCTTCGGCAAGACCCTGACCCAGGGCCAAGCCTTCCTGGAGGACGCCCTGGCTGCCCTGGAGGGCACCGTCCTTCCCGGCGACCAGGCCTTCAGGCTGCATGACACCTACGGCTTCCCTATCGAGGTGACCGAGGAAATCTGCGAAGAGCGCGACGTCACCGTGGACATGGAGGGCTTCAAGACCTGCATGGCCCAGCAGAAGGAACGTGCGCGCGCCGCCACCAAAGACGATGCGGAAGCTGCGTGGAGCACCTACGGCAGCATCTACTCTGAGCTTCTGAAGGAGCAGGGTGCAACCAAGTTCGTGGGCTACGATCAACTGAGCGCTCAGGCCACCGTCAAGGCGTTGGTGCGCAACGGCCAGCTGGTTGATCAGCTTGCCGACGGGGAAGACGGTGAGGTGGTTCTGTGCCAGACTCCGTTCTATGCCGAGATGGGCGGCGAAGTGGGCGACACCGGCACCCTGGATTCCGCTACCGCTAAGCTGACCGTGGTGGATACCAAGGCTCCCGAAAAGGGCATTGCCGCGCACCGGGTCCACGTTGAGGAAGGCGTGCTGAGCGTGGGCCA
>JAQXGX010000074.1 GCA_029006935.1 Eggerthellales bacterium
GGTTTCTCCATCGCGGATTTCGCCCACGGCAACAATGTCCGGGTCCTGGCGCAGGATGGCCCTGAGTCCGTTGGCAAAGGTCATGCCCACCTTTTCGTTTATCTGGCACTGGTTCACGCCGTCTATGTGGTACTCCACCGGATCTTCCAGGGTAATCACATTCACGGAGTCGTTGTTCAGCTGGCGGATCATGGCAGACATAGTGGAGCTCTTGCCACTGCCCGTGGGACCCACGATCAAGATCATACCGTTGTTTGCGCTGATCAGACGCCGGTAGCGCTCCAGATTGGCCCCGTACAGGCCAATGCCCTGGGCATCCAGCAGGCTTTCGTCCCGCTCCAGCAGACGAATGGCCACGCTTTCGCCGAAGGCGGTGGGAAGGGTGCTCATGCGCAAGTCCACATCCTGGCTTTTTATGCGCACGTTAGCCCGGCCATCTTGGGGAATGCGACGCTCGGAGGTGTTCATGCCGCCCATGACCTTCAGACGGGCTATCACGCTGCCCTGCAGTTCCTTGGGCACCTTCAGGATGGTGCGAAGCATGCCGTCAATGCGCATGCGTACATGCAGATCATGCTCCCTAGGCTCAAGATGCACGTCGCTGGCACGCTCCGTGACGGCGCGCTCTATGATGCTGTTGACCAGCCGCACCGTAGGCGCGGCAGACGCGTCCTCCACGTCCGTGGCGGAAAGGCCCCTGGACTCGACCCAGGTATGGTGGGCGTCCCGCTTCATCTCCTCGATGGCGCGGGCGGCGCCTTCGTTGCCGTACAGGGTCATGATGGCCCGCTGGATGGCGTCCTTGGTGGACACCAGGGGAATCACCCGCTTGCGCGTGGCAGTGCGCACCGCTTCGATGGCCACGAAGTTCAGGGGGTCGGCCATGGCCAGATGCACTTCGTCAGGGGTGACGGCCACCGGGATCACGTCGTACTGGCGGGCCACCTTCTTGCTGATCACCCGGCTCATATCCGGGTCAAGGTCGCCCTGGGAAAGGTCCACGAACTCAATGCCCAGCTGCATCTGCAGCGCCTCGATCAGGCCCTGCTCGGAGATGACCCCCTGGGAAATGAGCTCGTCTCCCAAACGACGCTTGGTCTGCTTCTGAGCTTCCAGCGCATCCGCCAGCTGCCCTTCGGTGATCAGCCCCGCATCTACGAGCACGTCTCCCAAACGCTTGTATGCCAGGCCCTGCCCTTTCCAGGGCGCACTCAGTCCGCCCCTCAAACGACTGTTGGGACGATGGTACCCACTAACCGTGAAGGGGGGCAGGCGCTGACGGGCTTTCGTTCCCGTACCGTTACAAAACCACCAGCTCGTGGGTACTTTGGGTAAAGCGCCGGAATCCCTGGTCGGTGATCACGCCGAAGTCTTCCAGGCGCATGCCGAACTCCCCCGGAACGTAGATTCCCGGCTCCACCGTGACCACGTTGCCCGCTTCCAGAGGACGGCTGTTGCGCAGGTTCAGGCAGGGCTCCTCGTGAATGTCCAGCCCCACCCCGTGGCCCAGGCCATGGCCCATAAGACCTTCGAAGCCTTCCTGGGCAAGGACCTGCTCTGCATGCTGATGCATGGCACGTCCGGTCACCCCAGGGCAAAGGAGCTGCTGGACTTCCTCGTTGGCGCGGCGCATGGCCTCCCAAGCCGCCAGCATGCGCCCTTCGGGCTGGCCCAGAAACACGGTGCGGGTCATGTCGCTGCAGTACCCGGCATACTTGGCGCCAAAGTCCATGACCACGCACTGGCCCGCCTCCAGCCGAGCCTGCCCGGGAATGGCGTGGGGATTGGCACCGTTGGCGCCGGTGGCCACGATGCTGGGAAAGGCAAGGCCGTCCGCCCCATGGCTGAGCATGAAGCCGTCCAGCTCCAGCTGCACTTCCCGCTCGGTCATGCCCGGACGCATGAACGCCAGCATGTGGGTAAAGGCGGCGTCGGTAATGTCCTGGGCCTTCTGCATGCGGGCCAACTCGGCCTGGTCCTTCACGGCACGCAGGTTGAACACGAACTGGCTGGTCTGGGGCATGTGGGGAGCCTTGCGCAGGTTGGCCTGGTATTCGGAGGCCGGCAGGTCGTCGTCCAGACCGAAGGCCTTTCGCAACTTGGCGGAGTCGGCCAGGGTCATGGAGTCCTCTATTGCCAGGTAGCCCCGCTCCCCCCGGTCAGAATCCAGACCGGACACGCAGTCCTGCTCCCAGATCTGAGCGCACACCCTACCATGGGTCGCCTGGGAGTCGTCCACTTGAATGGGCGTTCCCGCAGCCGCGGCGCGGCAGGCGCCGGAATAGCGGCTGTCGGTATGGAGCACGGCGCTCTTTCCCGTGACCACCAGGGCATGGGCCTGCTCTTCGTCAAACACGTAGTCGAAGCCGGTCAGCCACTGGATGTTGGTAGTTCCCCGAACAAGGAAGGCATCCACCCCCTGGTCGAAGCACGCGCGGCGCAGACGCTGCAGTCGCGCCACGCAGGCAGGCTGCTCCGCAGGGGCTTCCTGCTGCGCAGCCGAAATGGAATCGGCCGTTTTCATCAAAACGTACCTCCCACTATGACCTGGCCCTGGGCCTTCTTTTCGAACCCTTCGCCCAACCGGGTGGACCAGCCCTCAAGGAGCCCGTCAAGAGCTTCACAATACCCTGCCGTACCGTGACCCTTAATCTGGGCCACGCAGGCCGGCGCCACCACG
>JAQXGX010000075.1 GCA_029006935.1 Eggerthellales bacterium
TGCGTGGTTTCGGCTCCGTGGCAATTTGGCGGTCGAAAGCGGGCTTGTGCCCTGGAAATCAGTGGGTCGCTGTCAATTCGGCGGTCGAAAGCATGGGGCGGTGTCAATTTGGGTGCCGAGATTATGCTCTCGGCCACTAAAATGGCAGGGAAGGGCCCCATAGAGGGTCGGTTTCATACTTTCGGCACCCTAATTGACAGTCCTGCCGGCCCCGCACAGCGGGTACCTTTTGATTTCGTCGGCGCAACCTCAGAGGGAAGGCCGAACGCGAGGGCAGGCGCGTGGCAACAACTCCTGTCCCGAAGTAGCAACTCTCGAAGCGGCAGCAGCCTGTACGAAGTGCAGCCCTCACCGCTCGTACTGCTCGCGGCCTGGGCCAAAATCAACCGAAACGCAACAAAAACGTTGCAGGGAACCATGGCCCTGCTGCCCTGCCTATACTGAGTCGAGGAAACGAACATCGCGGCGCAAAGACGCGGCGCACACCTGGGGCGAAGGAGCAGCATGGCGCGGGCCTATACCGGAATAGACATTGGCAGCAACGCCTTGAAGATTGCCGTGTGCGAAGGCGGCGCGGTGCGTGCGCTGGCAGTGGAAGCCCTTCCCGAGGGGCTGATGGACGGGCAGCGTATCGTGAGCCACGACGCCATGGCCGATTTCCTGAAGCGCACGGTCAAGGCCCAAGGTGGCGTTGCCAAGGACGTTGCCCTGGTGCTGCCCTCCGACTATTCCCTGGTCAGGCGCATGGAGATGCCGGTAATGGACCACAAGGAGCTGGTGCTGAACCTGCCCTTTGAGTTCCACGATTTCATTGAGCAAGGTAAGGATCGCTACTTCTACGATTATGCGGTGCTGGGACCTGTCTTAAACGACCAGGGCCTGCTTTCCGGCATGGACATGCTTGCCTGCGCCGCCCCGAAGGACGTGGTAGGCGACTTCGACCGCATGCTCAGCCGGGCGGGACTGCGCTTGCGAACTGCCCTGCCCGCCGTGGCCGCCCTGCAGGACGCGCTGGAGCGCAGAGAAAGCGCCCAGCAGGATTGCTGCGTGATCGACTTCGCCCACTGGCATACGCGCCTGCACTTCTTTGCCGGGGGCCGCTACGACGTGACCCGCACCATCGAGCTGGGGGGTCGGGACGTGGACCGGGCCATCGCTGACGAAATGGGCGTGGAAGAGCATCTTGCCAACGAGTACAAGCTCGCCAACTTCAAGGAATGCCTGCAGTTGCAGCGTCCTGGCCAGGTGTTCGAAACCATGGCGGTGGAGATTACCCGCGCCCTGAACTTCTACGGGTTCAACAATCCCGAGCAGGAGCTGACCTGCGCCTACTGCGTGGGCGGCGGAGCGAACCTGGGGGAACTGGTGGCGCTGTTGGAGCAGGAGCTTCCCCTGCCGCTGCTGCCGGCGTCCCGCTTGCTGGGAAGCCAGCTGCAAGACGAATCCCTTGCCGCCTGCGCGGCGGCTGTTGGCGCAACGCTGAAGGCGGAATAGCATGGCGGGACTGAACAGGGAAATCGCTATCCCGGGAATCACGGGAAAGAAGAAGGGCGGCCGTCCTACCGAGCTGCCCCAGAAGAACGCCATCAACCTGGCCCAGGGCGTATCTGGCACGCAGAACCGCACCATGACCCTGATCGCTTTCGGCGCGGCGGTGATCGTGATCGCGATCCTGTGCAAGCTGCTGGTGATCGACGTACTTGCGGGAGCCATGGCCAGCAACGGTCAGGTGAGCCGCATGGAGTCCCAGGTCCAGGAGCTGGTGGCTGCCAACGAAGACTACGACCAGGTCAGCAAGGAATACTCCCGCTACGTAGTGACCGGCCTGACCGATGATGAGCTGCAGCAAGTGGATCGACAGCAGGTAATCGACCTGGTGCGCTCCTACCTGCTTGACCTGGGCCAGCTGCAGTCGATGCAGGTTTCGGGAAACGTGGTCACCGCCAACGTGGCCGGAGTGAGCATGGCCCGGGTTTCCCAGCAGATCAAGCTCATCCAGGCCGACCCCCTGGTGGCCAGCGCCCAGGTTTCCTCTGCTCAGGGTGCCGAAAGCTCCCTTTCGTCCAATGCGGTGCACACGGTGGTCATAACGTTGGCAGGAGCGCAGGCGGAATCCGCCTCCGGCAATGCTGCGGAAGCGGGCTCTGGGCGGGGCACCGTGTACGAGGCGCTGACGGGAGATGAGCTCCATGACTAAAAAGGCCATTCTGAACAGGGCGTTCACCCCGCGGGAAAAGGGGCTTATACTGGCGCTGGCCCTGGTGCTGGTGGGCGCGTTCTACTACTTTGCCGTGATCCAGGGCACCTCCGCCACCCTTTCCGCCAACGAGCAGCGTATGGCTGAGCTGCAGATTTCCCTGGAAGAGCAGCAGGTCAAAGCAGTGCAGCTCCGAGCCATGGAGGCCGAGCTGGAGCAGCTTTCCAACAAGAAGGAAGCGCCCCAGGTGCAGGTTTACAACAACTTCCGGGGCGAATGGGACCAGCTCAAGGGGCTCCTTAGGGACGCCACCTCCTTCCAGCTGAACTTCGGCGATCCCGTTGCCACCGGGCAGCTGGTGCGCCGCCCCGTGCAGGCAAGCTTCACCACCGGCTCCTACCAGGAAGCCCTTGCCCTGGTGGAGCGCATCCAGAAGGGGCAGTACCGCTGCGTGATCAACGACTTCGGCATGTCCCAGGTCTCTGACCAGGTGAAGGACCAGGCGGGGGTTTCGGTTTCCGTGAGCATGACCTTCTACGAAACCCTGGAAGGCGCCACCGATCTTTCCGGTCTGACCTTTGCGGACCAAAAGGACCAGGGGTAGCCCATGCTCATGGCCTCGGTGTATTCCTTCCTGGGGGCGGGACTGACGGCTGCGGTGCTGCTGTTTGCGCTGGTCTTGGGAGCGGTGTTCGGGAGCTTCATCACCTGCGTGGCGGGCCGGCTTGTTTCGGGCGAAAATCCCTGGAAGGGCCGCAGCCATTGCGATAGCTGCGGGAGCGTGCTTGCTCCCCGGGATCTGATCCCGGTGATTTCCTGGCTGGTCGGCAGGGGCCGCTGCCGCTTCTGCAAGAGCCGCATTCCCCTGCGGTGCCTGAACGCGGAGCTTGGCCTGGGCCTGGTGTTCGCGCTGCTGTTCCTGCACTTCGGGCTGGGCGTGCACGCGCTGGCCTACTGCGCCCTTGCCTGCGTGCTGCTGGGCCTTTCCCTGGTGGATCTGGACACCATGACCATTCCCAACGGCTTTGTGCTGGCGGGCATGGTCATCTGGCTCCTTCAGGTGGTGGGTTTTGCTGCCTTAGAGCTCGGGGGACAAGCAGGCTGGATCTGCTCCCTGGGGCAGACCCCCGCCGCGCTGCAGGTAAACCTGTTCCCTGCGCTGGGGGACTCCGCCGCATTGGCGCTGAACGGCCTGGTGGGAGGTTTTGCCATGGGCGGGGGCATGCTGGTGCTCTCCCTTGCCTTCGATGCCCTTGCCAAGCAGCAGTCCCTGGGCGGCGGTGACGTCAAGCTCCTGTTCGTGACCGGATTGTTCCTGGGGCTTCCCCTGAGCCTGCTCAACCTTGTTCTGGCCTGCATTCTGGGCCTGGCCTTTGCCTTCGTTCGCCGCTGCCAGGGCAAGCAGGGGGCGTTTCCCTTTGGCCCGGCTATTTCCCTTGCCACCTTGATCACCTTGCTGGTGGGCAACGTGGCCATGAGCGCGTATCTGAGTCTGCTCTTCTAGATTAAAAGTAGCGAACGCTTTTGCTGTGCGTATCATCTGTAACACGCAGATGGGCACTTGCGCTAAACTTCGCCCTAGGTAGGAAGGCCGCCTGCGGCCTGAAGACGCGCTTAGGGGGAGCAACTCACATGCAGAAGAAGTATCCGAACCTGTACTCGCCGCTGAAGATCGGCCGCAACCTGATCCTGCGCAACCGTATTGTGGCGGCGCCTCAGTCCCAGAACGACATCGAGCCCAACGGCACCCTTAGCCTGCACAACATCGCGTACTTTGCCCGCAAGGCCAAGGGCGGCATGGCGCTGGTCACAGTGGGAGACGGCATCGTGCATCCCACCGGGCAGAACCATCCGAACCAGGTGTACCTGTACACCGACAACTGCCTGCCCAGCCTGACTCGCTGCGCCGAGGAAGTCCACAAGTACGGCGCGGCGGTTTCCATTGAGCTTTCCCACGGCGGCATTGTGTGCAACCCGGACTTCATTGGCGGGCAGCGCCCCTACGGTCCCTCGGAGGTGCCGGTGACCATTGGCTTCCAGACCAAGGAGCCGGTGGTGGTCATGTCCCAGGAAATGACCGAGGAGTTCATGAACGAGCTTGCGGACGCCTACGCCGCGGCGGCGCTGAGGGTGAAGAAGGCCGGCTTCGACATGGCCATGCTCCATGCGGCCCATGGCTGGTTGATCGGCCAGTTCTTCAGCCCGCACATCAACAAGCGCACCGACAAGTACGGCGGCAGCGTGGAAAACCGCGCCCGCTTTGCCGTGATGGTGCTGAGCCGCATCCGGGAGGCCGTGGGGCCGAACTTCTGCATTGAGCTGCGCATGAACGGCGACGACGGTCTGGGTCCGGACGAAGACGGCCTGAAGGTGGAGGAGGCTGCCCAGATCGCTAAGATCCTGGAGCCCTACGTGGATTCCTTCCACATTTCCTCCTGCCTGCACATGTACCCGCCCCAGCAGGACATCATGCAGTCCCCGATCTTCCGCGAGCGCGGGCAC
>JAQXGX010000076.1 GCA_029006935.1 Eggerthellales bacterium
GCGGGGGTACGGCATGGGCCAGGGCGCTGGTCCCCAGGGTCAGACGCTGGTCCTGGATCTGGTCTACAACGTGGCGGGTCCGTTCCTGCCGCCGCCCCAGGATCTGCTGGAGGAAGCCTATAAGGTGGTGCTGGAGCGAGACCAAGGCGTGCGTTTCAACAACCTCTTTGCCTTCAACAACTTTGCCCTGGGTCGCTTTGCCGCTGACCTGCTGGATTCCGGTCTGTTCGAAGAGTATTTGAGCCTGCTGGCCAACAACTTCAATGCCATGGCGGTCACTCGCATGATGTGCCTTGACCAGGTGAACGTGGACTACGATGGCCGTCTGTATGATTGCGAGGTCAACCACGTGCTGAGCCTGCCGATCCAGATCGATGGGCGAGATGCCCGAGTGCAGGACCTGGCGTCGGGTCCGCTTCCTCCAAGGCAGGTGCGGACAAGCCCCGTGTGCTACAGCTGTGCGGCTGGCTCTGGTTCCAGCTGCGGAGGTTCTTTGGTCTAGCCTGGGCGAAACCGTGGGCGGGCGCGTGGTAATGCTTCCCACTTTGACAGCAGCGGCGCCAGAGACAACGGCAAGGAAGCAGCAGTGCCGCGAGATCAAGCAGCCTGCCTGCTCGAAAGGCCCCAAGACGCAACGAAGGCGACTGGGGAAAGTCGCCTTCATCACTTAGGAGGGATACACGCGGCAGGTGCCGCGTAACTGCTGTTATGCAGGACGGTTCGGGTAGGAGGGGATTTCCCTTGCCGCTGACTGCATTGTAAAAAACGCCCTTGAATATGCTGTGATGCGCCCTTGTAGACTTTGTGAATTCTGGTATCGATTACCCAAGATTCTTGTGGCGCAAAGCGGGGAGATGCCAAGGCCTTCCCAGGTAAGGGAAGGCGTCCCGCAGCAACGCGGACTATGGGCGAAAGAGAAGAAGCCTCCCCCCCCAGGCAGGGAGCAAGGGGGGAGGCCGAAAGCGCTTCGATTCGAAGGTCTGGGTTCTTCGGGGGACAACCGTTGCGCTCAGAATGAAGCCCGGCGAAGGGGGAGCTTCGCCGGGCTTGTAGGAGGGGGATTTGCGGCTCGTGACCGCCCTGCTTGTAGGAAGAGCAGGAGCGCGGGCTGATCAAGCCTTGCGCTGATTTGAATTATACGGAGGGATGGTTTTGGCCCTGCGCTTGACATGCAGACGGCGTTGTGCCGTGGACGAACGGCGCAGCGTTACCGAACGCCCGCCGCTCACCTTCCGCGAACGGTTTTTGGGTAGAATGGGGAGCGTAAGAACGCGATTTTCGCACACAAATTCGACACATTTTCAGATGGGAACACTATGCCGGATCTATCCTTGCGCTTTCATAAAGACATGCTCGTCCTGTCCACTCCGTTGCAGTCCGCCCTTAATCGCCAGGGCGTTGACGTGGGCCTGGACATGGAGATGGCGCTGCTGGTGGAAGAGGACACCCTGGCCGATCTGCTGAGGGTGGAGAGCGCGGCCATGGCCCAGTGCCTGGTGGCTCCCACGGAAGGCCTGCTGCCGGCGCGCTTGCTGCACAAGAACATGGAAGGGCGGCTGGAAGAGCTGGTCCAGGCGGCAATGGAGCTGACCGAGCAGACGAAGGCCCAGCACGTGCTGGTGGAGCTGGGTCCCACGGGGCTGCCCCTGGACCCTTCGTCCAAGGCATCGTTGGTGGAAAACCGCGACCAGTACGTGCGCTCCGCCCGCGTGTTCGAGCAGCGGGGCGGGTTCGACGCCTACTTCCTGAACGGCTTCGCAAACGTTGACTCCCTGCGCTGCGCCCTCATGGGGCTGCGCAAGGCAAGCGATCGTCCGGTTCTGGTGAGCTTTGACGTGAGCGCCGACGGAACGTTGGCGGGCGGCCGCGAATCTCTGGAGGACGCGATGGCGGTTGCCGTGGAGTACGGCGCAGCGGCTGCTGGCTTCCAGACGCGGGCCGGGCGCGCTGCGGCGTGCATGCTGGCCCAGCGGGTGGCATCCGCATGCGAGCTGCCGGTGATCGCCCAGCTGCAGGTGGTGGAGCGCAAGCCGCGGCAATTCGATGCCACCGAGGAAAACCCGTACTATAGGCCGGAGACCATGATCGACGCCGCGCTGCATCTGCGTGCCGCGGGCGCCCAGTTCCTGCGGGCAACGGGCAACGCCACCCCCGCCTACACCGGGGCTCTTGCCGCTGCTGTGATGGGTGCCGATGTTGCGCCCGCTCGGTTCGCGCTGGGAGAGTAGCATGGTCGTGCCCCGCGGCGCCAACGCCCATCGCAGCCCCCATTACGGCGTCCTGCAGGACCTGGTGGACTCCCTGTTCCTGGAGCAGCAGACCGTGCGGCGCCTGGACGTGATCATGGCCGCGGAAGCCTCCGAGCTGCCGGAAGACCTGCAGGAGATCGTGTCCCTGCTGCCTCCGGGCACCTTCACCCGGCAGCGCCTGTGCGACCAGCTCAACTCCTCCATCAACGGCCATGCCTGGGGGCAGGTCTACGGCACCGTGGTCTAGCTCCCTTTCGTGGGGCGGCTGCGGGCAGGGTAGGGAATCAGGGCGAAGAGCGCGCCGGGCTCGGTCCTGCGCATCCGACCGCACCGCTTGCCGGCCCCTTGATGCCTGCTTTGACCGCTGGCGGATCGCTCACAAGAAATCCGCTTTTCGTTCGATTTCCTGCCAAGGCAGCGGTGAGAGCGGGGTTATGAGGAAATTAGAACGTCCGATTCGAAAAAAGACCCGTGTCAAGGCCTTGAACTGAAATTTTTTGCAGATACTATATATCATCGAAGTTACGAAGCCAGACCACAACATATTGTGGTCTGGTTAAGAATAAGACACGATTACCCGGAAAGATAGCCAAAGGCACTGGTAGGCAAGGGAATTCCGGTGCGCTCCGAACAATATGTGGGCGGTACGGCCCGCATAGGTTTTTGTGCGCTCTGCTCCCAAGCCAAACGGCAGCTTTCTGATTTCGGATATGCGGCACAAAAGCCGTAGGAAGAGGGATCGGCATGATCAAGCAGATTACGAAGCGCGACGGCAGGAAGGTAGCGTTCCACATCGAAAAGATCGTGGACGCTATCGAAAAGGCGTTCAAGGCCTGCGGTGCCATGCAGGATCGCCAGGTCGCCCAGGACATCGCCGAAAAGGTGGTGGCCAAGGCAGAGGCCGGCGCCCTGGGTGGCGAAATCACCGTCGAGGGCATTCAGGACCTGGTGGAGGAAACCCTGAGCCAGGAAGGCTTCGTCCAGACCGCCAAGTCCTACATCCTGTACCGCGCCGAGCGCAGCCGCGTGCGCGATGCCAACAGCCGCCTGATCAAGACCCTGGAGGACATCACCTTCTCCAAGGCCGCTGATTCCGACATGAAGCGCGAAAACGCCAACATCGACGCCGACACCGCCATGGGCACCATGCTGAAGTACGGCTCCGAGGCCGCCAAGCAGTTCTACGAGATGTGCGTCATCGACCCGCGCTTTGCCAAGGCCCATCGTGAGGGCGACATCCACATCCACGACATGGACTTCTACACCCTGACCACCACCTGCTGCCAGATCCAGCTGACCAAGCTGTTCAAGGGCGGCTTTTCCACTGGTCACGGCGTGCTGCGCGAGCCCAACGACATTTCGTCCTACTCTGCCCTGGCCTGCATTGCCATCCAGTCCAACCAGAACGACCAGCACGGCGGACAGGCCATCTGCGACTTCGACTACGGTCTGGCCGTGGGCGTGCGCAAGACCTACAGGCGCCTGTACAAGAAGCATCTGGCCGAGGCTCTGAGCCTGCTGGTGCGCCTGGATGATCCCCGGACCTTCACCCAGGACATGCTGGAGCGGGTGGAGCAGGAAACGGGCCAGTGGGCAAGCCTGGAGCTTTCCAAGGAGTTCAGCGACGCGGTCCTGGAGGAGCTGGCCAACGCTGGCATCCCCCTGGGCATTGCGGAGAAGGCCATGTCCTATGCGGCCGAAAACTCCGTCAACGACACTGACCGTGCAACCTTCCAGGCCATGGAAGCCCTGGTCCACAACCTGAACACCATGCACTCCCGCGCCGGCGCCCAGACGCCGTTCAGCTCCATCAACTACGGCATGGACACCAGCCCGGAAGGCCGCATGGTCATAAAGAACATGCTTCTTGCCACCGAGGAGGGCCTGGGTTCGGGCGAAACCCCCATCTTCCCCGTGCAGATCTTCCGCGTGAAGGAGGGCGTGAACTACAACCCCGAGGACCCCAACTACGACCTGTTCAAGCTGGCCATGCACTGCTCCGCCAAGAGGCTGTTCCCCAACTTCAGCTTCCTGGACGCGCCCTTCAACGCCCAGTACTACAAGGGCACCCCGGAAACGGAGATCGCCTACATGGGCTGCCGCACCCGCGTCATGGGCAACGTGTACGATCCCGACCGTGAGGTAACGCCCGGCCGCGGAAACCTTTCCTTCACCTCCATCAACCTGCCGCGCCTGGCCCTGCGCGCCCATGGTGACCTGGATCTGTTCTTCGACCTGCTGGACGCCCGCCTGGCGCTGGTCACCCAGCAGCTGGACGAGCGGTTCGAAATTCAGGCTCGCAAGAAGGTCTACAACGCCCCGTTCCTCATGGGCCAGGGCGTGTGGATCGACTCCGAAAAGCTCAAGCCCACCGACGAGCAGCGCGAGGTGCTGAAGCACGGCACCCTGACCACCGGCTTTATTGGCCTGGCGGAGTGCCTGAAGGCCCTGACGGGCAAGCATCATGGCGAAAGCCCCGAAGCGCAGCGCCTGGGCCTGGAGATCATCGGTCATATGCGCAGCTACTGCGACCGTATCTCCCAGGAACGCGGCATGAACTACACCCTCATCGCCACGCCGGCGGAGGGTCTGTCCGGCCGTTTCGTCCGCATCGACCGGGAGCGCTATGGCGTCATCGAGGGCGTGACCGACCGGGACTACTACACCAACGGCTTCCACGTGCCGGTGTACTATCCCATTCGGGCGTTCGACAAGATCGAGATCGAAGCTCCCTACCATGCCCTGACCAACGGCGGTCACATCAGCTACATCGAACTTGACGGCGATCCTTCCGAAAACCTGGAGGCCTTCGAGGCGGTCATCCGTCACATGAAGGAAAGCGGCATGGGCTACGGCTCCGTGAACCATCCGGTGGACCGCGACCCCGTGTGCGGCTACAACGGCATCATCGGCGACTGCTGCCCCAAGTGCGGGCGCGCGGAAGGGGAGCACGGCGTGGCCTTCGAGCGCATCCGCCGTATCACCGGCTACCTGGTAGGCACCCTGGATCGGTTCAACGATGCCAAGCGCGCCGAAGAGCACGACCGCGTGAAGCACAGCCTGTAAGGGCCCGACCTCGGCTTGCGCCCGCTGCCTGACGCCATGACCGCGCCTACTCACATTCGCGTGTTCGGAACCGAGTCCGACTCCATCGTGGACGGGCCGGGACTGCGCTGCGCCATCTTCACCCAGGGCTGCACCCACGGCTGCCCTGGGTGCCACAATCCGGAAAGCCACGCTCTGGAGGGCGGGCAGGAACGCTCCATTGCCGAGCTGGTGGAGGGCATCTGCCAAAACCCTATGACCCAGGGCGTGACCCTTTCCGGCGGCGACCCCTTTGATCAGGTCCAGGCCAGCGCCGAGCTTGCCCGCCAGATCAAGGAGCGGGGGTACAACCTGTGGACCTACACTGGGTACCTGTACGAGGAGCTGGCGGCGTCGGATGATCCGGCGGTGCGGCAGTTGCTGGACTGCACCGACGTGTTGGTAGACGGGCCTTTTATCCAAAGCCTTGCCTCCTACGACCTGGAGTGGCGGGGCTCCTCCAACCAGCGGCTTGTGGACGTGAAGCGCTCCCAGGCCCAAGGTAAGGTGGTTTTGTGGCAGCCGCATGCTTTCGTGCCGCCCAAGCCTTCCAACTGGTAGCATCTGGGTATGGCTACTGAGAACACCGCAACAATTGCCGCCGAGCAGGACGCGAACATGCTGGACCCCGGGGTCCAGGGGCAGGCGCTGCTCAGCTTCGTGGAGAGCGTGGTGAAGGACGATCTGCTGGCGTCGCTGATCACGGCGGTGTTGATCGTGATCGTTACGGCGATCATCACCCATCTGCTCACGAACTTCCTGCGAGGGCTGCTCAGCCACGACAACTCCCCGCTTCCCCAGAGCAGCATCTTCATCAACATCGGTCGTGTGGTCATGTGGTTCATCGGCATAAGCGTGATGCTTTCCACCTGCTTCGGCGTGAACGTGACCGCGGCGGTCACCGCCCTGGGCATTGGCGGCCTGGCCATTTCCCTGGGTTTCCAGGACACCGTGTCCAACCTCATCGGCGGTTTGCAGCTTTCCATCATGAGCATCGTGGAGCCGGGGGACCACATTGAAATGGCCGGCGTCCGCGGCGTGGTGAAGGACGTGACCTGGCGCCAGGTTACGCTGGAAACCCCCACGGGCGGCCTGGTGATCATTCCCAACCAGATCATCAACAAGAACACCTTCACTCACTTGCCCGATGTGGAAAAGATCGTGGTGCCCATCAACGTGTCCAAGGACGTGTGCGACCTGAGCCTGTTTACCCGCTGCGTCCAGGAGGCCGTGGACTATTCCGTCCAGAGGGTGGCCAGCCTGCATAAGCCGTCGAAGGTGCTGTTCGATTCCACCACGGAGTTCGGCTATTCCGGCAACGTGATTCTGTGGATGAGCGAAGACGACGACGTGCTGCAGGTGAAGGACGCGGTGGTCCGTGCCATCGCGCCGTTTTCCGCCAAGGACTTTGCCCAGCCTGGATCTGCCCCCGAGGCCCTTGCCGTTCTTGCCTCTATCGTCGGAGGCGAGTCCCGTGGTACAGCCGAGGCCGGCAACGATGCGGATGCGGGCGAAGCGGACGCGTCCGGGCCGAAGGCGTCGTAGCGCCTGCGCGGAACCAGGTCCAAGCTCGAGCCTGCGGCGCCGAGCTGAATCCCAGCCGACCCCAAAGCGTAAAAAAGCCTGCGTTTCGCAGGCTTGCAAGTATCCCGCCCCCGGCCAGAAGGATGAACCCGCCCTCTTAAGGCGGTACCCGCAGCTTGCTGCCTGGCTTTCGCATCAACGGATGCGAATTCCCATTTCACGCGCAATCTAGAGCTCCCTAATGAAACAATGTCGGTCCACCACAGTAGTGTGGCTTCGAAGACGGGGCTTGATTTGAGTATTGCATGAGCGGTATCAAATGCAAGTCTTGACATGGTTTTGTCACGGGGGTAAATGGCATCCGCGTCCGTTCAGGGCGGCGCTGGTATGATGGCGTCATGGACACACTTTTCACAGCTATGGAAAACGAAGCGCGTTCGTCGGTCGCGCCGCTCGCCGTGCGCATGCGCCCGCGCACGCTCGATGAGCTCGTCGGTCAGAAGGAGGCCGCCGGTCCGGGCAGCTGGCTGCGGTCGGCCATCGAGCACGACAAGCTCAGCTCGGTCATCCTGTACGGCCCGGCAGGCACGGGAAAGACCTCGATCGCGCACATCATCGCCGAATCCACCCAGGCCACGTTCGTGGAGGTGTCGGCCATCGGCGGCACCGTCTCTGATCTTCGCCGCGAGATACAGGCCGCAGAGCGCAGGCTCGAGCAGGGGCGTCAGCGCACCATCCTGTTCGTCGACGAGATCCACCGCTTCAATCGCTCCCAGCAGGATGCGCTTCTGCACGCCGTGGAGGACCGCATCGTCGTGCTGGTGGGCGCGACCACCGAAAACCCCTATTTCGAAGTGAATTCGGCGCTTATCTCGCGTTCGCGTATCGTCGAGCTGCATCACCTGTCCGACGACGACATCGCGACGCTTCTCGACCGCGCAGTCGAAGACGAGCGTGGCCTTGCCGGAGCGTATCGGCTCGATAAGGCGGCACGCGATGAAATCGTGCTTCTGGCCGGCGGCGACGGACGCTCTGCGCTCAGCACGCTGGAGCTTGCTGCGGGCATGGTGGTGGATGAGGGGACCGAAGATGCCCCGGCGGTCATCGACGAGGCAGCCGTCCGGGCTGCTGTTCCGCATCGCAGCCTTGCCTACGACAAGAACAAGGACATGCATTACGACATCATCTCCGCGTTCATCAAGTCGATGCGCGGCAGCGATCCGGATGCGGCCCTGTACTGGCTGGCGCGCATGATCGACGGCGGCGAGGATCCCAAGTTCATCGCGCGGCGCATCTTCATCTGCGCATCCGAGGACGTGGGAAACGCCGATCCGCAGGCGCTGCTCGTGGCGGAGGCGGCGTTCAAGGCGGCGGAGGTCATCGGCTACCCGGAATGTCGAATCAACCTGGCGCAGGCGTGCACTTACATCGCGCTTGCGCCCAAGAGCAACGCGTGCGAGGCGGGCATCGACGCGGCGCTCGCGGAAGTGCGCCATGGGCCGGCGCGGGAAGTGCCCTCCTACCTGCGCGATCGCCATCGCCCTGGCTCGGAGAACTACGGCGCGTACCGCTACCCGCACGATTATCCGTCGGGGTGGGTGGATCAGCGCTATCTGCCCGAAGGCCTCGACCGCGGGGCGTTCTACCATCCGACCGAGCGCGGCTGGGAAGCCTATCGCGTCGACGCTGTGCGCCGCGACCGTGCCCGTGCGGCGGCGGGATCGAGCGCGAAAACGACGGTTGAGCCCGCTCGTGCGGACGAAGCGGCGCCGGCGCGATCCGAGGCCGCTCCCGAAGAGTCGCGCGCACAGTCGGAGCCGGCGCAGGACACGGGGGAGTAACGTCGCGATTCGTTCACATTCGCGCTGTTTGTCGCGTGATATAGTGAGTTGTCCCGCTTTCGAAGGAGGAGGCATATCAATGGATCCGATCACGATTCTCCGCGCGATTCTTCTCGTCGTGCTCATCGTCGTCTGCGTCGCTTTGGTCGTCGTGCTGGTTGAGGCGAAGAAGACGGTCGCCGGCGCTCGCACGGCTATCGACGACCTGAAGAAGCAGGTCGAACCCACGCTTCAGAACGCTCAGAAGATCACGGAGAGCATCCAGCCCGCCGTCGATCGCGTCGACCCGCTGGTCGAGCGCGCGCAACTGACCATCGACGCCGCGAATCTCGAGCTCATGCGTGTCGACCAGATTTTGGAGGACGTGTCCAACATAACCGACACCGCTTCGAACGCGGTCGACACCGTGGACACCATTACGAGCGCGCCGGTCAGCCTGGTCACCAACGTCACGGGCAAGATCCGCGATCGCCTGAAGCCCAAAGAGGCAAGCGATGAGACGAAGCGTTTGGAAAAGCAGCGTGCAGCCGCAGCTCAAGCGCTCGAAGACCTGAAGTCCGAGGAGAAGAAGCTCGGGGCTGACGGCTCGGTCAAGGGCTCTATTCCCGGCGAAGGCGCTTCTGAGCCGAGCGGACGCCATGTGGCGAAGGAGACCGGGGTGCACGCTCCTGCCGACGCCGCTGCGGCTGTCGAGGCTGCTGCGGCGACGACCGAGGCAGCCGAGGAGACGCGCGCCGAGGCGTACTTCACGTACGAAGAGGGCGCATCCGGCGAGGGCGCGTCTGTTTCTGCGACCAAAGAATAGGCGGTTTTCAGCGTTTCCATGGCAGAACCCCGTACCAATCAGGAAGACGGTAAGGCCGCGGCAGCAGGTTCTCAGGCTGCCGCGGCCTTCGTGCGCCCCGTCGTCGAAAAAAGCGATTCCCCTGCCGCGTGCGATGCGCGCACCGAGACGGCGCGGCGGCGCTACTACATCGCATGGACGTGGGTGCTCGCCATCGCGCTCGCGGGCGTCGTCATCTTCCTGCTCAACATCCTGGCGATTCCCGTGGGCATCGTCATCTGGACGGCCGTGTTCGTTTTCATCCTGCATGGCATCGTCGATCGGCTTGAGCGCTGCGGCGTCAATCGCATCCTGGGGACGACGGCGTCCTACATCATCATGTTCGCCGTGATCGCGCT
>JAQXGX010000077.1 GCA_029006935.1 Eggerthellales bacterium
CCTGCGTCCAGAAGCAGACCGAGCCCCCCGCCCGCTACAGCCAGGCCAAGCTCATCCAGGAAATGGAGAAGCTGGGGCTGGGCACCAAGTCCACCCGCCACAGCATCATCGAGCGCCTGTACACGGTGAAGTACGTGCAGAACGACCCCATCGAGCCCAGCCAGCTGGGCATGGCGGTCTGCGATGCCCTGGGCAAGTTCGCCCCTCACATCACCGGCGCCCAGATGACCGCTCAGCTGGAGGCGGGCATGGACGCCATCGCCGCAGGCAATGCCACGCGTCGCAGCGTGGTGGAGGAGTCTCGCAACCTGCTGGCGGAGCAGCTGGGGGTGCTCATTCCCCATTCCGATGAGGTGGGCGAAGCCCTTGCCGACGCCGTGGCCGCCGATGCCTACGTGGGCAAGTGCCCTACCTGCGGCAACGACCTGCAGATCCGCACCTCCAACAAGACCAAGTCCATGTTCATCGGCTGCGCCGGCTGGCCCGACTGCGATGTGACCTATCCGCTGCCCAAGGGCAAGATCGAGTCCCAGCAGGAGCCCTGCCCGGTCTGCGGCATGCCCCAGGTCAAGGTCACGGCGTTTCGCACCAAGCCGCGGGTCTTCTGCATCGACCCCAACTGCACCACCAATCATGAGCCCGACGTGGTGGTGGGCAAGTGCCCTGCTTGCGCGGAAGCGGGCAAGGACTTCGACCTGGTGGCGCGCAAGAACCCCCGCACGTTGAAGCGCTCCATCCGCTGCGCCAACTACGACGAGTGCGGCACCGGCTATCCGCTGCCTCCCACCGGCGCCATCACACCCACCCAGGAAACCTGCCAAAGCTGCGGCGCGCCGCTGGTGATCATCACCACCCAGCGCGGTCCGTGGAAGCTCTGCCCCAACTTCGACTGCCCGTCCAAGGAAGAGCAGAAGGCCGCCAAGGAAGCCAAGGCGGCCAAGGCCTCCGGCTCCAAGGCCACCAAGTCCGGGGCAAAGTCCAAGTCTGGGGCTGCCAAGACGGGGGCGAAGTCCAAGGCCGCAACCGCCAAGTCTGGGACCAAGGCCAAGGCCGGCAGCTCAAAGGCCGCGGCAAAGGAAGAGTCCGCGTTGAAGGACGATCTTCCGTTCTAGGAAATGACCGGGACCGGGTATCCGGTCCCGTATGAGTTACACTCGCTTGCCGTCCTGGATGGCGCGGTACAGGTCCTGCCCCAGGGTGTCGATCGCCACGAAGGCGGGGAAGTCCACCAACTCGATCCTGAGCAGGGCTTCGGTGCCCAGGTCCTCCCAGGCGACCAGCTCGGAGCTGACCACGCAGGTTGCCAGCAGCGCAGCGATGCCTCCCACGCAGGCAAAGTACACGCTGCCGTTGCGCTTGCAGGCCTCGATCACCTCCGGGGAGCGCTTTCCCTTGCCCATGACCGCGGCAACTCCCGCGTCCATGACCGCCGGCGTGGCAAAGTCCATGCGGCTGGCGGTGGTGGGACCCACGGATCCCAGGGGACGTCCCGCTGCGGCGGGGGTGGGTCCGGCGTAGAAGATGACCTGCCCCTCCAGCCCGAAGGGAAGCTCCCCGGTTTTCTTCAGCTCCTCAAGAATGCGCACGTGACCGGCATCGCGACTGGTGAAGGCGGGGCCGCTGAGCAGCACCTCCTGCCCTATACGCAGGCTTACCAGGTCCTGTTTGGAAAGGGGTAGCGTCAGGCGTACGGGTTTGCTGCTGGCCACGGCGTTGTTTTCCCGATCCATGGTCTATGCCTCCTTCAGTGCGGCGCCGGCGGCTGCCTGAGCGCTGGTGTTGGGAACGATCTGGATGCTGGCGGATCGCATGGCCGAGCAGCCCATGTTCACCGCCACCGGTAGGGCGGCAATGTGGCAGGGGCCGGTCTCCACGTGCACGGCCAGGGCGGTACAGCTGCCTCCCAGGGCGCCGGGCCCTATGCCCGTGGCGTTGATGGCCTCGAGCAGCTCGGCTTCGAAGGCGGCGGCCTCGGGGCTTGCGGCGGGGCTACCTACCGGTCGCAGCAGCGCGTGCTTGGCCAGGGAGGCAACGCGGTCGAAGGTTTCGCCCACTCCCACGCCCACGATCAGCGGTGGACAGGCATTTGCGGCCTTTTCCCGCACGCAGTCCAGCACCACCCGACGCACCCCCTCCGCGCCGGCGCCGGGGGCCAGCATCACCACGCGGCTGGCGTTGTCGGAGCCGCCGCCCTTCAGCATGACGTGCAGCGTCACGCCGTTGCCGGGGACCAGGGCCACCTCGGAAAAGGCCGGGGTGTTGGTAGTGGTGTTGGTGCGGTCCAGCAGGGCGTCCTTCAGCACGCTCATGCGCAGGCGGCCGTCGGCGTAGGCGCGGGC
>JAQXGX010000078.1 GCA_029006935.1 Eggerthellales bacterium
GCGTCAGGTCGGAATCATGTCCTGTATCGGTTTCCTGAGCGGATCCTACTCCTTGAATGCGGCGATATCGCCTGCGCAATGGGGGCAGCGGGTGGCGCCTTCCTTGACCTCCTCCAGGCAGTAGGGGCAGGTGGGAGCAGGGGCTTCCTCCTCCTTGCTCTTGCCCAGCGCCTTCTTGCCCGCATTCTGCAGGGAATTCAAGGACTTGACCAGGCAGAACACCACAAAGGCAATGATCAGGAAGTTGATGATGGCGCTGATGAAGGCACTGAAGTTGATGCTCACGTCGGCGGTCACGGGAATCACCAGGATGCTCATGGCGTCTCCGCCGCCGGCAGGAACCGCGCTGGTGATGAGCTGCAACAGGGGGTTGATCACGTCGGTGGTCAGGCTGGTCACGATTGCCGTGAAGGCGCCGCCGATGATCACGCCAACAGCCATGTCCATGGCGTTACCCTTGTTGATAAACTCCTTGAACTCGTCAAAGAACTTCATGCCTGTTCCTTTCGTCCCTTGAATGTTTGGTGGTACTTTGGCAAGCGGAGCGGACCGCCGCCAGGGAATTTAGTACCATGATAACGTTACCCGAAGCAGTACAGCAAAACAGTTACGAACAGCATGTTGAGCAGCGATGCCGCGCATTGCTTCACGCGCGTGAGCAGCTGCAAAGGAGGTCTTTCGACCCATGAGTATTGGCATAAGCTTTGCCTTGCTGGCGTTCTTCCTGGCAATGAACGCCTTTTTTGTTATCGCCGAGTTCGCGTGCGTGCGCGTGCGCAAGTCCCAGATCGATCTGGCGGTTGAGCAGGGAAAGCCCGGCTCCAAGAACGCCAAGATCATCACCGAAAACGTGAACGCCTATCTTTCTGCATGCCAGCTGGGCATTACCCTGGCCTCCCTGGCCATTGGCTGGCTGGGCGAGCCGCTGTTCACCGAGCTTATCCGTCCGGTGTGCGAAGCGGTGGGCATGCCCCCCGCGGCCATGAGCGCCCTTTCCGTGGCAATCGGCTTCAGCATCATGACCACCCTTCACGTGGTGGTGGGCGAGCTGATCCCCAAGTCCTTTGCCATCCTGAAGACCGAGCAGCTGGCGCTGCGCACCGCCACGCCCCTGCTGTGGTTCTACCGGGCAACCTACCCTATCATGGTGGTGTTCAACGGCCTGACCAACGGCGTGGTGCGCCTGACCGGTGGCGACCCCGCCGATGAGCACGAGGTCTACACTAGCGGCGAGCTCAAGCTCATGATCGACGAGTCCACGGAAAGCGGCCTGATCGAAGAGGCCCAGAACGAGTACGTGGACAACGTGTTCGACCTTTCCGACAAGGACGCGGAAACCATCATGACTCCCCGCACCGACCTGGTCTGCCTGGACCTGAACGATTCGCTGGAGGAAAACCGGGAGCGGATGCTGCGCTACAAGTACACCCGCTATCCGGTGTGCGAAGGAACCAAGGACCGTATTGTGGGCTTCGTGCATGTGAAGGACCTGTACACCATGGAGCCCGGCGCTACCATGGACGACCTGCCGGTGCGTCCCATCGAAGCGGTGCCGGAAGGCCTGAGCATTCCGAAGCTGCTCCACGTGCTCCAGGAAAAGCACACCAAGATCGCGGTGGTGGTGGACGAGCACGGCGGCACGGCGGGCATCGTGACCATGAGCGACGTGATGGGCCAGATCGTGGGCCGCATCGACGACGAGTACCTGCATGAGACCGACGAGGTCAAGGAGCTTTCCAACGGCCGATATGAAATTGAGGGCTCCCTTTCCGTGGACGAGCTGGAGGAGCTTATTGGCTTCCTGCCTCAGGAGGCGGATGAGTGCGAAACCGTGGGCGGCCTGATGATGACCCTGCTGGACCGCATTCCCTCTGTGGGCGAAGAGGCCGTGATCAGCAATCGGAATACCCGGGTGACGCTGCGGGTCACCGCCATGGACCGGCTGCGGGTGGACAGCGTCGCGGCCCAGGTGGAGTCCGTGGACCCGGAGGAGCGGGAAGAGGAGCAGCGCTAGGCGCGCGTTCCCTGGTTGCGGCAGAGTCGGGTCGGAGCCGAGCTGCTCCTGGCGTCCTGACCTCGCCTTTTCCCTGGGCCTATTTGACCGTAATACCCAGGAAGCGCTCTGCGTTATGCCAGGTCAGCTTCTGGAAATCCTCCAAGCCGTACCCCAGCGCCCGGGTTCGGTCCAGCTCCTGCTGGGGGTCCCAGCTGGGATAGTCGGACCCGAACATAAGCCGGTCGGTGCCGTACAGGTCAATGAGTTCCCGGCTGCGCCGAAGCCCTAGGAACTCGTAGGCGCTGGAAAGGTCCATGAAGCAGTTTTCGTCCTGAAGATACTCCACCGCCAGGTCGAACACGGACCAGCCTCCGAAATGGGCCGCGTTCACCCGCAGGTCGGGGAAGGC
>JAQXGX010000079.1 GCA_029006935.1 Eggerthellales bacterium
CGCAACATGACCCAAGAAGAGCTTGCAGCGCGGCTGTACGTGACCCGTCAGGCGGTCAGCCGCTGGGAAAACGGCGAAACCTCCCCCGGCATCGACATGGCAAAGCTGATCGCCACCGTGCTTGACGTTCCCATAGCCCTGCTGCTGGACATGCCCGACCAGGTCATGTGCCAAAGCTGCGGCATGCCCCTGACGGACCCGGCGGAAATCGGCACCGAAGCCGACGGCTCCCCCTCCCCCGACTTCTGCAAGCACTGCTACTCCCAGGGCCACTACACCTACGACGCCACCATGGACGAGCTCATCGAAGCCTGCGCTCCCTTCCTAGTGCAGCACAGCGACGGCATGACCCTGGACGAGGCCATCAGCTTCATGGGCGCCATCCTGCCAGGCCTGAAGCGCTGGCACGTAGTGCGGGAAAACGAGCAGAAATACGGCGCCGAAGTGCGCAGGAAGTACGGTGATGAGGCTATGGACGAATCGAACAAGAAGCTGCTGGCCATGGACGATGGCGCTTGGAACACCAAGGAGGAGCTGGAGGCGCTCATCGCCGAAGGGCTCAAGGCCGCCCTGGCAACCGGCGATCCCGCCGGCCCCGAGGCACAGCACGTGTGCCAGCTCCACGAGCAGTGGATCCGCATGCACTGGGCGGACAACGACTACAGCCGCGGCGCTCACCTGAGCCTTGCCTACGGGTATCTGGCCGACCAGCGTTTCATGGACTATTACGAAACCCGCGCCGGTCAGGGCGCGACCCAGTTCCTGGTGGATGCCCTGACCGTCTACTGCAGCTAACGGCAGGAAGCCGGCAGCAAGCAGCTATCGGCGCGCATAGCGCAGCAACCAACGGCTAGCGGCTCACAGCCAGCAGCTAGCAGCCCGTCAGGTCACGAACCACCTGGCCCGCTATGATCAGGCCGGCCGCCCCCGGAACGAAGCTTACGGATCCGGGAGCAGGCCGGCCGCTGCTTTTCAGCTCCACCGGCGCATCCGGCACGGTATCCAGGGGCTCTTCCGTGGAAAAGACGCAGGTCAGGTGATTGATTCCTCGCTTGCGCAGCTCCTTGCGCATGACCCGGGCAAGATGGCACACCCGGGTCTTCGAGATGTCGGCCACCTGCAGCTTGGTGGGATCAAGCTTGTTTCCCGTGCCCATGCAGCTGATCACCGGCACCCCCGCCTCAAAGGCCGCCTGGATCAGGTCGAGCTTGGCGGTGACGGTATCCACCGCGTCCACCACGTAGTCGTAGGCGGAAAAGTCGAACTGGTCCCGGGTTTCGGGCAGGTAGAAGCACTCATGGCAGGTGACCTGGCACGCCGGGTTGATACCAGCCACCCGCCGGGCGGCAACCTGCACCTTGCTCTGCCCCACGGTATCCCAGGTGGCAATGATCTGCCGGTTTAAGTTGGTAACGCTCACCTGGTCGTTGTCCACCAGGTCAAGGGCGCCCACACCGGCACGGGCCAGGGCCTCCACCACGTATCCGCCCACGCCGCCCACGCCGAACACACACACGCGAGCGGTAGACAAGCGGTCCACCCCGCCGCTTCCCAGAAGCATGCGGGTACGGGCAAACTGATCCTGCATGGTTTTCTCCCTTGTGAACACGACGCCGACGGGGCGGCACAGGGTCCCCTGCGGCAAAAACGCCGGCCTACTGCTGATCGCGGAAGGAGGCGATGGCCTCGGCAGTGCGCTGGTAGTCAGCGCACACCTGCTCGTATGCGGCCTGAGCGGCAGCGGCGTCAGAAGGCTCTGCGTTGCGGTACATCTCGTGGAAGTCCGTGGAGGAGCGCTGCAGCGTGGTCAGCGCCAGGATTGTTCCCAGGTCTGATCGCCCAGATACGCAAAACGCGCTAGGCATGCTCTTTCAAATACTGCTCGAAGTCGGATTCCGACAACGGCTTGGAACAATAATACCCCTGAATGGCGTCTCCGCCCAGACTCCGAATAAGTTCTGCCTGCTCAGCCGTTTCCACGCCCTCGGAAACCGTGAGGAACCCCAGGCCCTTCACCATGCGGATGCACGCTTCCAGCAAGCCCAGGCGGCGGGGGTCGTCCAGATCCCGCATGAACGACATGTCCAGCCTCACCACGTCAAGGGGGACGTGGTGGTGCGGCCCGTACGGCTCATCAGCGCGGTTTGGCCCGCCAGCTCCCTCATGGACGGACGTATGAATGATCCGGACAGCCCCGTTTTCAGCATCTCTGCTATCATCGGGTCTCAGGCTTCCCCGATCCCTGGAAGGCGGCGTCCATGTCATTCCGCACACTCCGCGCACGTGTAAGAAAGATGCGCAAGCAGCAGAACGCGCAGCAGCGGCGCGCCCAGGCGACCAAGACGCAGCCGGACGCCATCACCGCCCTGAACCCCGGGCTGGAGGAGCTGCTGGCCCATTCCCGTCGGCGCCTGAACACCTGGGCCGGGGACTTTTCCAAGCGCCCGCACGTACTCACGCTGCTCCACTTCAGCGACATCCACGGGGACCGGGAAAACCTTGAGCGTATCCAGGCGTTCAGACGGACCTGGGAGGAGCATCTCGACGACACCCTGTGCACCGGCGACCTTTGCTACCAGAACCACGCCGACGGGCTGGACTTTTGGGACGTGACGGACGGCACCATCCTGACCTGCGTGGGAAACCACGACGCCATCCATCCCAGCGAGTATCCGCGTCCCTTCCCCGGTTACGTGCCCAACTGGCAGCATCTGGTGGATTCCCAGGACGTGGCGGCGCTGCTCATGGATCCGTACCAGAAGAACTGGGGTCCCCACGTGCAGCGGCAGCCGGGAAAGACCTTCTACTACAAGGATTATCCTGACCAGGGCATTCGCCTGGTGGTTCTGGACCACACCCTGTTCCAGCCCCAGGACGTGCAGGAGCAGGCGGATTGGCTGAGAACGGTCCTTGCCCAAGCGGCGGCGTCTGAGCTGGCGGTCGTTGGCGCCACCCACGCGTCCTGCCTGGAGGTGGAGCCCGTTGCCTGCACCTTCACCAGCACCACCCGCCTGCAGGTGACCAGTGATTCCTACTTCACCCGCGACGCGTACCTGGAGCGGGTGCAAGAGTTCATAGACGCCGGCGGACACTTCTGCTGCTGGCTGAGCGGACACGAGCACGTGGACTTTGTCCTGCGCTCCAAGCGCTTCCCCCGCCAGCTGTTCCTGGTGGTGCCCTCCGCCTGGCCGAATCCTCGGTGGGCCGACGGCGCCCGCAAACGGGGGCAGAGGTCCCAGGACTGCTTCAACCTGACCACCTTCGACA
>JAQXGX010000080.1 GCA_029006935.1 Eggerthellales bacterium
CGCTCAGGGAGTCATGGCAGCCTACAAGGGCAGGTCCCTGGGGACCTTGGCGGATCTGGGATGCTATTCCTTCCATGAGACCAAGAACTACTCTATGGGCGAAGGGGGCGCCCTGGTCATAAACGACCCCCGCTTCAACGAGCAGGCCGAGATCCTGCGGGAAAAGGGAACCAATCGCAGCCGCTTCTTCCGCGGGCAGGTGGACAAATATACCTGGGTGTCCTATGGATCCAGCTACCTGCCCTCCGACATGAACGCCGCCTATCTGTGGGGCCAGCTCCAGGCTGCCGATACGATCAACGAAGACCGCCTGGAAACCTGGGACTATTATCATCGCTCCTTCGCCCCCCTGGCCAAGGCGGGCCTGCTCGAGCTTCCCTTCGTCCCCGAAGACTGCACTCACAACGCCCACATGTACTACGTGAAGTGCGCCGACTTGGAGGAACGCACGGCGCTGATCAGCTTTGCCAAGGAGCGTGGCGTGGGGATGGCCTTCCACTACGTTCCCCTGCACTCCAGCCCTGCGGGCCTGCGCTACGGGCGCGTGAGCGGCGGCATGGAGGTGACCAACAGGGAAAGCGACCGCTTGGTGCGTCTGCCCCTGTTCTTCGGCATGACCCAGGAGCAGCGCCAGGTCGTGGTTCGGGTCGTTCTGGACTTCTATGCAGGGAAGCAGTAGGTGAGCATCGTGCTTGTTTCCGTGGTCATTCCCTGCTACTACTCGGAGAAGACTGTCGCCCAGGTGGTGGACCAAACCCGACGGGTGCTGGTGGACGCTGGATACGACTATGAGTTCGTGCTGGTCAACGACGGATCTACCGACGGAACCTTTGCCCAGATCCAGGAGCTGTGCCATAAGGATCCCTGCGTGGTGGGGGTGGACTGCGCCAAGAACATGGGGCAGCACAACGCCATCATGGCGGGACTCGTTCGTACCCGCGGGGACGCGGTGCTGCTTATGGATGACGACATGCAGACCCATCCCACCCAGGTGGCCAAGATCTTGCAGGCGCTGGAGGAAAGCGGCTGCGACGTGGTCTTTGCCCAGTGGCCGGAGCACAAGGAAGCCCTGTGGCGTCGGCTGGGATCGCGGTTCCAGGCCTGGACGGTGCGGGTGCTGACCAAGCGCCCCAAGGACGTGTACTCCAGCAACTTCTTTGCCATGCGCCGCCACGTGCGAGACGAAGTAGTGCGCTACCGCGGGCCCTACATCTACATCCAGGGGCTGGTGTTTCGCGCCACCGACAGCGTGTGCAACGTGGAGGTGGAGCACTTCGCCCGCCAGGAGGGTCGGTCGGGCTACACCCTGAAGAGCCTGGTGCGGCTGTGGTCTACGGTGCTGGGCTTTTCCCTGGCGCCGCTGCGCATGGCCCTGTGGCTAGGCATGATCGCCTGCGTCCTGGGCCTGATCCTCGCCCTTGCCCTGGTGGTGCAGCATTTCGTCGATCCGGTTTTGGTGGAGGGCTGGACGTCTCTCATGGTCCTTTCCCTGGTGCTGGGCGGATTGAACCTGGCTTTTTTGGGGCTGATCGGCGAGTATCTGGGCCGAACCTTTATGACCGTGAGCAACGCGCCCCAGTTCGCGCTGCGCACCGTGCTCGATGCGCGAGATTCGAAGGGGGAAGACCATGCAGCATAGGCTTTTGGTGCTGGGCTCCATGGACGAGTTCGTGGAGCTGGTGCGCGCCGCCCAGCGCCGTGGCATCTACGTGATCGCCTGCGACGGCTACCCGGATGGCCCTGCCAAGCCGGTGGCGGACGCAGCCTTCACCATCGACGTCAGGAAGACCCAGGCCATTGCGGACTTGTGCGCACGGGAGCAGGTGGACGGCATCATCACCTCCTTTTCCGACCTGTTGGCCGAGTGCATGGCCAACATCTGCGCGGCAACGGGCCTTCCCGGCTACGTGCTGCCGGAGAAGATGCGCTACCTGCGGGAAAAGCCCCTGATGAAGGCCATGTTCCAGGAGCTGGGCATCCCATCTCCCCATTCGGTGTGCGTGCATCGGGAAAGCCTGGAGCAGGACCTGGCCCAGGTGGGATTCCCCTGCGTGGTCAAGCCTGCCAACGGCTACGGCAGCCGCGGAGTGTACGTGCTGGAAAGTACCGAGCAAGTCCGTCAGCGCTTTGACGAGATCGTGTCCTACTCCGCCTTCGACTATCTGGTTGCCGAAGAGTACAATCGCGGGTTCGAGATCAACATGATGACCTGGATCCTGGACGGCCGGCCCGTGGTCTTAGGGCTGGCGGATCGGGAGAAGACCCAGGACGTTCCCTTTGCCATTCCCCATGTGAGCCGCAATGCCTATCCCAGCCGCTTTGCCGCCCAGGTCTTAGAGCCTGCCCGGGACATCGTGGCCAAGGTGGCGGCCTTCACTGGCATTGATTGCGGTCCCATAAGCATGCAGTTTTTCTACGAGCCGGGACGGGGCGTTCAGGTGTGCGAAATCGCCGGCCGCCTGTTCGGCTACGAGCATGAGCTGGTCACCTACGGCAGCGGCCTTTCCATCGAGGAGCTGCTGGTGGACTGGGTCTACGACCGTGATGCCCTTCGGGCGCGCCTTCAGGGCCACACCCCCTTCTACGACCGCTGCAGCGCGGTGGTGTACTTCCACGGCCACGAGGGGGTGGTGGGAAGCGTCGATCGGGCCCGTGCCGTGGCGGACCTGCCCGGCATGGAGGATGCCCTGGT
>JAQXGX010000081.1 GCA_029006935.1 Eggerthellales bacterium
GACATTGCCAGCCTCCTGATCAGCCAGATCGAGTTCTGCTCCACGTTGGTTCTGAACAAGGCGGATTCCGTGACACCCGAACAGATGGCTGAGCTGAAGGCCATCGTCCGCGGACTGCAGAAGAACGCAGTCATGATCGAGGCCGTCCGCGGCCAAGTGGACCTTGCTGCGCTGCTGAACACCGACTCCTTCGATCTGGATGCGGTGCTTACCTCCGCCACCTGGGCAAGCGAGCTTGACCGGGCTGACAAGGAACGAGCTGCCCAGAATGACGCGGCCCAGCACGGTGCTGACCAGGGCAAAGATTATGAAGAGCATGACTATGGTCATGACCACCACCATCATGATCACGAACATGATCACGGGCCGGGGTGCAGCTGTGCTCACTGCCATGACGGGGAGCATGATCATGTTGCGGAGTTCGGCATCTCCACCTTCATCTACGAGCGGCGTGTCCCCTTTGATCGGGAGGTCCTGAGGAAGTTTTCCATGGACTGGCCGCGGGAGATCATTCGGTGCAAGGGCCTGCTTTGGTTCGCCGATGATCCGGATACCTGCATTATCTTCGAACAGGCTGGACGCCAGGTCTATGCCACCGAGTCCGGTCCCTGGGCGGCTGTTTCCTCGGAAGAGGAGCTTGAGCAGATCTTCCTGGAGTACCCGGAGGTGAAGAACAACTGGGATCCCGAGGTAGGGGACCGTCGCGTTCAGCTGGTGATCATAGGTAAGGGAATGAATCGCCAGAAGGTCGAAGCCGATCTGGACGCGTGCCTGGCATAAGCCTAACGGGGCAGGTTCGTTATACGGCCTGCCCCTTATTCTTCTTTGGAAACCATTTTCCCACCAGGGGAGGGAAGAAGCGGTTTCCAAAGGCACACAGGGGGAACAGGAGCACCCATACTACTAAGCTGGCTACAATGGCGTTGGAGCCCAGCAAGGGGAAGGTCAGAGCGCAATTTTCTATACCATGAAGCAGGTTACGATGCAGGCCGAAGAATCCTAGGGAGTTCTTTCCCGCAAAGTCCAGGAACCTGATCTTTGGCAGCACCATGACCATCATGGCCAATCCCGTGCTGGTGAGGCAGGCCGATGCCACCATCAAGGCGTAGTTGTGGTAGATATTGCTCATCATGGACACCTTGCCGTTCGCGTATCCCAGGGCAAGTCCCAGAGCCAGCATCAAGATCATGGTTGCGAAGAAACGCAGTGATTGCCGGCTCTTGCGCTCCTCTTTGAAGTCAATCAGGCGGAATGCGGTTTCACGGTGCTTCATGAAGGCGTATCCCAGGTAATAGAAGAGCAGCGCCATGGGTACCGTCTTCCAATGGAGCATGCCCTGTCCCGGATGCAGCTCCCAGATGGCAATGCCTACAGCAAAGACCAGTGAAACCGTGAGCCACAGGGGAATCTTCGCTCGTTGCTCCAATCGCGCCAGCATCCACATAACCACGCTCACCAGGTACAGGCAGGGAAGGAACCATAAGGGCCAGCAGCTGGACTCGCCCAAGACGCTGCCGGTCAGAAACCCCAGCAGAAGGTCCTCAGGGGAGTAGAAGGTCTGAGCGAACAGCCCGAAGCTGATCAGCTGCAAGGGTATGTTCACTATGTACAGAAGCAGGTAGGGAAGCAGCAGCGCCCTTGCCTTATCCAAGGCGCAGTCACGAAGGCGGTCATACTTTCCCGCGCGGAAGAGTGCTCCCGATATGGCAAAGAACAAGGGCATGTGGAACGAATAGATCAGTGCTTTGCCCCAGGCTGGCAATGCCCATGCGTGGCCCAGTATGACAAAGAACATGGCAAGGCCTCGCAGGGAGTCCAGCCATTCAATGCGTTTTCGGGCCATGATTGATCTTTCAAAAAATTCGGGACGGGGTAAGAAGGATGTCGTCCGATAATCCGCTAGTTTACATAACATATATTATCAGACAAACATGATGAAGGATAAGGGTAGGGGACCTACCAGAAAGAGCTGCCTGATGAAGGCTGATTTCCGCTTCCTGATCCAGAACCCCAGAACCCTGAGCTATCCGAAGACCCTTCGCTTGCGTTTTCGCCAAGAATTCCGTTCAGAGTTGAGCTATCGCCGGTTTCCAGATATTCCTGAACCTGAGGCCATATATAAGCTAACGAAGCCACGTTCAGGGCAAGCGCTAACACGGCTGCCAGCAAGGTTGCCTTCAGGCGTGAATAAGCGTTCAAATAGTCGTTGGTAAATGCTGGGGAGGCCTTTTCCATGTTGGTGCTCTTTACGATTCTACGGGCGCCGTAGAAGGCGACCCCTGCAACGATCACGCTGAAGCCGCTGAGAATGACACCCCCGAAGAACATGCTTACCGCGGCAGCGATTATGGAAATGGCCGAGGTTCGGCCCAATGATTTTGCCAGGCTTTGATATTCTTCGTCCGACAGGTTCATATTCGTGGGAATCATGTTTGCCTTCTTTTCGTTGTGAATCTACGCTCTACCGCTGCTGCCAAACCCACCCTGGCCTCTGTCGGTCTCATCAAGGTTCTGCACGATGCTGATATCGGCATGGACGAAGGGAATCACCACTAACTGGGCGATGCGGTCTCCTCGGGCGATGGAAAACGGCTTTTCGGGGTCCAGGTTGATGAGCACTACCTTGATTTCC
Organism: Eggerthellales bacterium; assembly: GCA_029006935.1. Taxonomy (GTDB): domain Bacteria; phylum Actinomycetota; class Coriobacteriia; order Coriobacteriales; family Eggerthellaceae; genus SUG1186. The sequence continues at coordinate 2,633 of JAQXGX010000081.1, forward strand.
CCTCTATAGCCAGTGTCGATGAGGCCCGGACCATTTACAACCGATATTCCGTGCTTTGCCGCCAGGCCGCTGCGAGGTACTATCAACCCTGCGTGACCTTCTGGAAGCGCTATTGCTATTCCCGTGGGAACCACCATGCGCTGGCCAGGCTGAAGCGTTGCGTCTACGGTAGACCTTAGGTCCAGTCCCGCATCGTCGGGATAGGCATAACAAGGTTGTTCGATGCCTTCATCGAACAACTTGATCGGCAGAACCGCCATACGTTTCCTCCGTGCTATTCTTGCGTGCTCTTCTGCAGGGCGTGCAGAGCTCCCAGGAACTCCTCTATATCCTGGAAGTCCTTGTAGACGCTGGCAAAACGCACGTATGCTACGACATCGAGCTGCCCCAACCTCTCTACCACCATGTCGCCCAGCTCTTTGGATCCGATCTCACATTTGGGGTGCCGGCGGATCTCGGCCTCGATGTCATCGATGATGGAGCTGATGGCATCAGGACTGACAGGCCGTTTTGCGCAGGCGACGAGGATGCCTCGGAACAGCTTGTCTCGGCTGTAGGCTTCCGACGATCCGTCGGACTTAATCACGATCATGGGGTTTTCACCCAGTCGCTCATAGGTGGTGAAACGGGTCCCGCATTCCAGGCACTCCCTCCTGCGACGTATTGAGGTGCCGTCGTCGTTTGACCTGGAGTCAACGACCTTTGATTCCGTATGGGAGCATGAGGGGCAGCGCATGGGCATCCTTCCTAGAAATAACTGCGAACAGAATACTAGATATTGAAGGATAGCGATAGATTTACCCTACATTTCCCATAAATTGTGCCACCTTCGCCCGTTTGGGACGAAGGTGGCGAAGAGTCCGCGACCAACGCAGCAAGGTCGGGACGTGGAACTAGCCTGCAAACAGCGCGGTAAGGAGCGTGATGGTGGTGCAGATTGCGAACACCGTGATTTCCTTGGTTGAGAATACCCCGAGCTCCTTTCCGGCGATGGTTCCGTGAGCAAGTCGATTCGCAGCCTCTCTTGCGACTTGCGCCACGAAGGCATGATAGGTGATTTCCGAGGGCTGATCCTGACGCCGATACGTATCGCGGAGGAAATCCTGCTGCTGGAGGCGAACAAGGTTCCGGGGTTTCCTGCTGGTGATCTTGAGAGCAGCCGTGCCTTCGACGAGAGACGTGTTGCGGAATTCAGTCATTTCTTCCCCCTTGCTCCTTGCATAGAACCAATGTTCGTGTTTATAATAAGTCGAACAAAAGTTCATGTCAACAAATTATCAAACATTTGTTCGCGAAGAAAGGACGGGCCATGGGCAGCGAACCTTCGAAGAGACAGAAAGCGGTGCTGGACAGCATTCGCGAGTGCATCGAGGAAAGGGGCTATGCTCCGACCGTCCGGGATATCTGCAAGAACCTGGGCTTGTCCTCCCCTTCCACCGTTCACGTGCACCTGAAGGCGTTGGAGGAAAAGGGCCTGATCAAGAGGGACGCGCATAAATCCCGCTCGATCATCTTGGTTGATCCCGCGGCAGAGGAATCCCTACCTTCCGAGCTGGAGCAGGATGCAGAGGAAGATCTGTCCAATATTCTTGCACCCTCCTTCGCCCGAACCATTCAAGTCCCCCTTGTGGGCAATGTGGCGGCTGGCGTGCCTATTCTTGCGGAGCAAAACATAGAGGACACCATGTCCTTGCCCACGGATATCGTGGGCGACGCGGCGTCCTTCATGCTTTCCGTTCGAGGAGACAGCATGGTGGAGTGCGGAATCAATGACGGTGACTACGTGGTGGTCAAACAGCAGCCCAATGCCAACAACGGTGACATCGTGGTCGCGATTATCGCTGATGGCGCCACGGTGAAGCGCTTCTTCCGTGAAAAGGATTACATC
>JAQXGX010000082.1 GCA_029006935.1 Eggerthellales bacterium
GGGGAATCGCATTCAGGCCTGCCAAGCACGGCAAGATGGCGTACCCTTACAACTCGAAACAATCAACAACACCGCACACGTCAACGCTCAAAGGACACTCATGACTGAACAGCAGCTTATTGCCGACCTGGGCCAGACCACCGACTTCGACCGCAATTCCCTGGCAGACAGCATCCCTTCGGAAAGCATCGAGCTGGTCAAGGAAAGCCTGCGCAGCGCACAGCGGCTCATGACCAACTACCGCTGCGCCATCATGGAAATCGAAACCAAGTTCAACGTGCTGAACAGCCAGTTCAGCGCCACGCAGAAGCATAACCCCATAGACACCATCAAGACCCGCCTGAAGTCCCCGGAAAGCATAGCCGAAAAGCTCCTGCGCCGCGGCCTGCCCCTGACCCTGGACGCCATCCAGGCCAACCTGAACGACATCGCCGGCGTGCGCGTGATCTGCCCCTTTGAGGAAGACATCTACGCCCTGTGCGACTGTCTGCTGGATCAGGACGACATCGTGCTGATCGAAAAGAAGGACTACATAGCCCGCCCCAAGGGCAACGGCTACCGTAGCCTGCACCTGATCGTGGAAACCCCGGTCTACCTGCCGGAAGGCAAGAAGCTCATGCGAGTGGAAATCCAGTTCCGCACCATTGCCATGGAATTCTGGGCTAACCTGGAGCATCGGCTGCGCTACAAGAAGAACCTGAGCCCGGCGCTGCTGGAAGACCTGGCCAACGAGCTGCGGGAAACCGCCGACATCACCGCCGACCTGGACAACCGCATGGGCAAGATCCGTCGCAAGATCGACGCCACCACCACCTTCGAAGAGGACGCTCCCAGCGCATAACGGCCCAGGCAGCCACGACGGGCGGAGCAGGCAAGCCGAACAAAGAGGGCGAAACCGAGCCGCAGCAGGTCCGCCGCGTCCCGCGGCCTAGTACAGCTCCGGACGCCGATGATCCAGCACCGGCATGTTGGCCCGGGTCGCGGCGATCCGATCGGTATCGATGCGGCACACCAGCAGGTCCTGGTAGGGGCCGGACGACGCCAGGGTTTCGCCCAGAGGACCGAACACGCAGCTCTGGCCTATGTATCGGGGCGCATCAGCACGGCTCAGACCGGCCACGAAGAACTCATTCTCTATTGCGCGCGCCGCCAGCAGCGTCTTCCACTGCAGGGCCTTCATTTCCCCCGCCACCCAGGCCGCGGGATAAACCATCAGGTCGACGCCGTTCACTGCAGCGAACCGAGCCACCTCAGGAAAGCGCAAGTCGTAGCAAATCCCCAGGCCAAGCGTGCAAAACGGCGTGGAAACGGGTTGGAACAGCGCATCGCCCGCCTGCATCTTCTGGGACTCAGCGGTAAAGCTGGTGTCGAACAGGTGGACCTTCCGATAGCTGCCCGCCACCGACCCGTCGGCAGCCGCCACCACGGCGGTGTTGTAGGGGTTGCCGCCGTGTTCGGCCCGCTCGTTCAGGGTAAAGACCATCCACAGCCCGTGCTTGGCCGCGATCTGGCACAAAGAGCGGGCGAAAGGTCCGTCCAGGGGCTCCGCCGAGGCAATGAACTGGTCCACCGGCAGCTCGTAGGAGGTCATAAGGGACTCCGGAAACACCAGCAGGTCCACCCCGCGCTCCACAGCCTGGGCCGCCATCTTGTCGACCAGGGCCATCACGTCTCCGTCTTCCGGATGGCACGTCTGGGCCAAACCCAAGGTAAACTCCACCATGCGCTCCTTTCCCTGCTCCGTCCGGGCCGCCAGCGCAAGGCAGCCCGGCCCCTACCTGCGCTTCAGCTTGCGCGCCACGGCGCCAAGAGCCGTGTTGATCTCCTCCACCTTAAGCACCTTGCACAGGCCCAAGATCACGCCCAGGCCCACCACGCCCATGACCACCAGCTGCACCAGGGCGGTCAGGGTTCCGGTGACGGGAACCAGCTGCTCCATGAGCAGGCCCGTAACGCAGGCGGCCGCGCCACCCAGCATGCTGGCGTCGAACATCTTCACCAGCGGCAGCACCAGCTCCCGCAGGCCCAGGGAGCTCATGCGCTTCTTCAGGATCAGCAGCAGCACCAGCAAAATGGCAATGTAGAAGCAG
>JAQXGX010000083.1 GCA_029006935.1 Eggerthellales bacterium
GTGGTGTTCTTCGACAACGAGCAGAACTTCTGCATGAGCAACGAAGACGCCACCTTCCTGACCGAAGGGGCAGGCACCGAGTTCACCCTTAACGACTTCGTCACCGCAAACGATCTTCAAAGCCCCCTTCCTCCCTGCAAGCGCTCCAAGAGCCGTTCCTTCACCTGGGTGCGGCAGATGGACGCCGAAAGCCCCCGCTCGTCGTATAGGTGCGAGTTCCGCGTGCTCGCCGACAAGCACCAGCGCATCATCGGCTACCTGATGGTGTTCATCGACAACTCCTTGGAGATCGACACCCTGACCGGGTTCCCCACCAAGGCGGTGCTGCAACGAGAAGCAGAGAACATGGAGCGGGTGTTGGAGCATCCCATAAGCACGGCGGTCTTCGACCTGAACCGCCTCATGCTGCTGAACAACACCCTGGGCAGGGAAATGGGCGACAAGGCCGTGCGCCTGCTTGCAGACAACATGCGCATGATCTGCCCGGACAACACCCTGTTCAACCGCCTGGACGATGCCAACCTGCTGGCCGTGTTCCCCGGCACCACCGCATCGGGCGCCCGCGCCCTGACCCGTCAGGTTGCCGAGCACATCAGCAAGATCGACCTGGGCCTGGGACCGCTGGAGGTGCAGAGCGCCATTGCCACGGTGGAGGACTCCCGCACCCGCCTGCTCCACGCTGTTTCCACGGCAACCCGCAGCCTGCGAGCCCAGAAGATGCTGGACCAGGACTCCGCCCATTCCTCCCTGCTGGATTCCCTTGCCCAGACCCTGCGAGAATGCGACGGCACCACGGAGTCCCACGTGCAGCGCACCCGCATCATGGGCGCCATGCTGGGGGAGCGCCTGGGGCTTTCCGACTACGAGCAAAGCTCCCTGGCGCTGCTGTGCCTGCTCCACGACATCGGCAAGCTGGGCATTCCCCTGGACGTGCTGAACAAACCCGGCAAGCTCACCGACGAGGAGTGGGACCTAATGCGATCCCACGTGGACAAGGGGTATCGCATTGCCCGGGCATCCGACGAGCTGAAGGACATAGCCCCGTTCATCCGCCACCATCACGAATGCTGGGACGGCAACGGCTATCCCGACGGCCTGAAGCACGAGGCCATCCCGCTGCTTTCCCGCATCATCGCCGTGGTGGACACTTACGACGCCATGATCAACGACCGCCCCTACCGCGTTGCCATCCCCAAGCGAGAAGCCTGCGCCGAGCTCATGCGCTGCGCGGGAACCCAGTTCGATCCGTACCTGGTCTCGGAGTTCGTGAGCATGCTGGAGGAAACCGGCCAACTTGACGACGAGCCCCGGATCGACCCCGCCACCACAGCGCCCATCAGCGTGCGCCCCCGTGGCCTGGAAACCTACGACGCCCTTGACCAGGACCACGAAGCCCTGGGGCCCATCACCTTCACCGAATACGTGCTGGACGCCCAGAACCGGGTCGTTCGCATTGACGAAGAGTTCACCAAGCTCACCGGATACAGCCAAGATGACCTGGGCGAAGGGGATCACCGCCTTGCCCAGAAAGACCTGATCTTCCCCGAAGATCAGGAGCGCTACCAGGCACTGGTTGCCCACAAGCTCAGCCAGCGCCAGGAAGCGTTCATCGAGCACCGCATCCGCCGCAAGGACGGATCAGCCCGCTACGTGTTCTGCCTGGGACGTCAGTACTTCGATCCGGTGAACCAGGAGCCTCGCGCCGTCATCGTTGCCGCCGACATTGCCAACACCAAGGCCCTGGATGTGTTCGTGAGCCGCGTGAAGGACAGCGCCCAGCGCAACCTGGACTTCTGGGAGCAGGGCGCACGCACGGACTCCCTGACGAACCTGCTCAACCACGAAGCCTTCAAAAACGATGCGCGCATCATCCTTGCGGGAAAGCAGGATCAGCTGCTGTTCGCCGTCATAGACGTGGACCACTTCAAGGAGTACAACGACGAGTTCGGCCATCCCAGCGGCGACGAGCTGCTGAAGAAGGCCGCGCTCATGCTTCAGGCCAGCCTTCCCAACACAGGAATAGCGGGCCGTTTGGGCGGCGACGAGTTCGCCCTTGCCGTACCCCTGCCCCCCAGCGCCAGCAAGGAGGATGCCGCCAAGATGGCCGACAATATTTGGAGGGTGATCAACGACTCTCTGAACAGCGGCATCAGCACGGCCACGGTTTCCATGGGCGCCATTCTGGCCCAGCCCGGAAGCACCTTCGAAAGCGTGTACGAGCAGGCTGACCGCGCCCTGTACGAGTCCAAGAAGCACGGGCGCAACTACCTGACCGTCAAGTAGCTGCGCCCC
>JAQXGX010000084.1 GCA_029006935.1 Eggerthellales bacterium
CGCAGGGCCCACCCGACAATGGACTCCTGGGGGCGAAGCGCGGCAAGCTTTGCGGCCTCTTCGTCCGTGGCCTTGGCAAGCATGCCGCCGCGCAGGGGCTCCATCACGATCACCGGCAGGCCGTATTCCGCGGCAAGGTCCAGCTTAGCCTTGGCGTCTTGGAAGGTGTAGTCCACAAAGTTCAGCTGGATCTGCACGAACTCCATGCAGTCGCCCCAGAACTCCAGGAAGCGACGCATGACCTCAAGGCTGCCGTGGACGGAAAAGCCCAGGTGACGGATGCGCCCGGCCTTCTTCTGCTCAAGGAAGTAGGCGCGGGTGCCAAAGCGCTCCTCATCCAGGTATGCGTCAATGTTCATCTCGCACACGTTGTGGATCAGGTAGAAGTCGAAGTAGTCCACCTGGCAGCGGCGCAGCTGCTCTTCGAAGATTTCCTGGTTGCGACCCCAGTTGTTCTTGTCGTAGCCGGGGAACTTGGTAACCAGATTGTAGGTGGAGCGGTCGTAGCGGGAAAGGGCACGGCCGATCACGCCCTCCGAAACGCCGTTGTGGTATCCCCAGGCGGTGTCGAAGTAGTTCACGCCCTGCTCATAGGCGTAGTCCACCATGCGCTGGACCGCCTCCACGTCAACGGATGCATCGTCGGCCGGATCGGTCTTGGGAAGGCGCATGCAGCCCATGCCGAAGGCGCTAATCTTTTCGCCCTGAAAATCGTGGTAGATCATGGAACCTCTTTTCAAAACGCAGAGTTCTTCGTCAAATTGAACGGAAATGAGCATACCATTTTGACAGGAACCTCAGACGAAAGGACCGCCCGTGAGCACCTGCCAAACCCCGCATCCCGCTGCCGAACCCGCGCCCAAGGCCGCCGTCGCAGCCGCGCCCTTTGCCTCCTGTCCCAGCGCCATCCTTGCCCACCTGGCCAAACCGGAAACCGCCGTGGTCTTTGACGTGGACGGCGTGCTTGCCCGCTACGAGTTCGGGTCCCTGCAGCACGCGGCCGCGGTGGAGGGAGACTGGGAAGCCTACGTGCGGGAGAACGACCCGTACCGAAACGTGCCGCCGGCGCCGGTCCTGCAGCGCTTCATAGCCGCCAAGGACCCGAGCAAGGTCTTTGCCTGCTCGGTGGCGGCGGAGTACGAAAAGGCCGGCAAGCGGGACTTCGTGCTGCGCCACTACGCCATTCCCGCGGAAAACGTGCTCATGGTGCCCTCCAAGGACCAAAAGATTGCCGTCCTAGCCCAGATCGCCCAGGGCCAAGGGCTGGATCCCCTGCAGGTGGCCTTGGTGGAGGACACGGTGAAGACCCTGGATGCCGCCGCGGCCCAGGGCTTTGCCACCTGCCACGTTAGCAGCTTCCTGGCCTGGTAGCAGCCCCGTCGCCCAGCCGGCAGCCAGTCAGCGGCCCGACACGCGCCCCTTTCGCCCCCTTGCGCCCGAACAGGCCCCGCGCCCTAGCGGGTCAGCACCTGAGGGTTCAGGCAGTCCGAGGGAACGCGGCCCAGCACCACGTCCAGGGCGCTGCGCATGGTACGGGTGCGCAGCTCTTCCCCGGACTCCTCCGACCAGTAGGCCGCATGGGCGGAAAGCACCGTGTGGGGCGCCTTCAGTATGGGATGGTCAAAGTCCACGGGCTCGCCTTCGAACACATCCAGACCCGCACCCCACAGACGGCCCTCCTCCAAAGCCCGGGCCAGGGCCAGCGTGTCCACCACCGCACCCCGCGCGGTGTTCACCACCACGGCGGTGGGCTTCATCAGGCGCAGGCGCCGGTCGTCCAGAAGATGGTGGGTCTGGGGCGTCAGGGCGGTATGGATGCTCACCACGTCGGCCCGGCGCAGCAGGTCCTCCAGCTCGCAACACTCGTACCCTTCGGGGGTGCGGCGCCCCGGCACCAGGGACCGGGACCAGCAGATGACCTGGAAGCCCAGGCCAGCGGCCTTCCGCGCCGTGGCCCGGCCGATGTCGCCCATGCCTACCACGCCGAACACGCGGCCGAAGGCCTGCCCCAGGGGGCGCTGCCGGGCAAAGTCCCAGATGCCCGCCTTGATGCTGGCGTCCAGCTCGTTCAACCGCCGCAGGCTGGTCATGGCCAGGGTGATGGCGTGGTCGGAAACCACCTCGTTGGCATACCCCGGCGCCGTGCACACGGCAACGCCGTGCTCCGTGGCGGCGGCAAGGTCGATGGTGTCGTAGCCCACCCCGGTACGGCTGACCACCTTCAGCCGCGGCAGCTCCTGGAACACGCAGGAGGGAAAGTCCCCGTAGGAGGTCACGATGCCGTCCACATCCTGGCAGTGGGCGATGGTAGACGCCGCGTCCCGCTCCGGGGAAACGATCACGTCCACCCCCGCTTCGGCCGCCATGGCCCGCTCGAAGTCGAGGGACTCGAAGTCCATGTTCACCAGCGCAATCGTGGGCATACCCGTGCTCTCCTCACGTATACGTTTCATAAGCTCAAATAATCAGGCGAAGGGAACGCCCGAACCGAGCATTCCCTTCGCCCAAAGTGTAGCGCATCAGCTGTGCAGCTGGGCCTAGGCAGGCTCCACCCGAACGGCGCAGACCTTGTATTCCGGCGCCTTGGCAATGTTGTCCAGCGCCGCGATGGTCAGCTGGTTGGCATTGCCGTCCTGGAAGTGGAAGGGCATCCAGGTCTGACCGGGCTTGACCTTGGTTCCCACCCGGGCCTCCACGGTGACCTGACCGCGGCGGCTGGTCACCTTCACCATCTGTCCGTTGGAAACTCCCAGCTCATCGGCGTCCTTTTGGTTCATCTCGATGAAGGAGCGGTTGGCGATCTGGTTCAGGCCCGGCACCTTGTCGGTCATGGCGCAGGCGTTGTAGTGGTACAGGATGCGTCCCGTGCTCAGCACCAGCGGATACTCTTCATCCGGCAGCTCGACGCTGGGCCGGTACTCCGCCAGGGAGTAGGCGCCCACCCCGCGAGCAAACTTGCCCACGTGCATGATGGGCGTGCCCGGATGATCCGCGCTGGGGCACGGCCACTGCAGGCCGCGGCCTCCCACCGCCGCGCTGTCCAGCCGCTGGTGGCTCACGCCGCCGAAGCTGGGGGTCAGGGCCGATATCTCGTCCATGATCTGAGCGGGGGTCAGCTCCGGCTGCTCGTAGCCCATGCGGTTCATGATCTGGGTGAAGATCCAGGTGTCCGGCTTGGCGCCCGGCAGGGGCTCCACCACCTTGCGCACGCGCTGGACGCGGCGCTCGGTGTTGCAGAAGGTACCCTCCTTTTCGGCAAAGGAAATGCCCGGCAGCACCACGTCGGCGTACTTGGCGGTTTCGGTCAGGAACAGGTCGTCCACCACCAGGAAGTCCAGGGACTCCAGGGCCCGGATCACGTGGTTGGTGTCGGGGTCAGTGCGCACCGGGTCTTCGCCGAAGATGAACAGGCCCTTGATCTGGCCCTGGATCATCTTGGGGAAGCACTCCGTGGCCTTGGTGCCCACGTTGGGGTTGAGCTCAACACCCCAGGCGCGCTCGAACTTGGCCACTACGTCCGGGTTGGCCACCTTCTGGTAGCCGGTGAAGTCGGTGGGCATGGCGCCCATGTCGCACGCGCCCTGCACGTTGTTCTGGCCGCGAACCGGGTTCACGCCGCAGCCGGGACGACCCAGCTTGCCGGCGATCATGGCCAGGTTGGAAAGGCTCATGACGCCTTCCGTGCCGGTGGAGTGCTCGGTCACGCCCAGGCAGTACACAATGGGAGCCGCCTTGGCCTTGGCGTACATGCGCGCGGCAGCCACCAGGTCCCGCTGGTCTATGCCGCAGATCTGGGCCACCCGCTCGGGGGTGTAGGCGTCCACCATCTTGGCGTACTGGTGGAACTGCTCCATTTCGGTGCGCTGGCTGATGAACTCCCAGTCCATCAGGCCTTCCTTGATGATTACCCGGGCCATGCCGTGGGCAAAGGCCACGTTGGTGCCGGGGTTCAGCTTCAGGTGAATGTCGGCATGCTTCGCCAGCCCGATGTCACGGGGGTCGACCAAGATCAGCTTGGTGCCCGTTTCCACGGCCTTGCGGATCTGCATGCCCAGAACGGGATGGGCTTCCTCAGGATTGGAGCCCACCAGCACGATCACGTCGGATTGCGTGGTGATGTCGGCAATGGTGTTGGTCATTGCGCCAGAACCCAGGGTAGTTGCCAGACCGGCAACGGTGGGAGCGTGTCAAACACGGGCGCAGTTATCGACATTGTTCGTGCCGAAGGCCGTTCGCGCCATCTTCTGAAGCAGGTACACGTCTTCGTTGGTGGAGCGGGAGCAGGCAAAGGCCGCCAGAGAGTCGCCGCCGTGCTGCTCCTTCAGCTGGCCGAAACGCCGCGCCACCAGGTCCAGGGCCACGTCCCAGTCGGCGGGCTCAAGCTCCCCTGTCTGCTGGCTCCTGACCAGCGGGGTAGTCAGGCGCTCAGGGCTGGTGACAAAGTCGAAGCTGGCGCTCCTTCCCTTCACGCACAGCATGCCGCGGTTGGAGGGGCCGTTGGCGGCCTCCACGTCCACGATCCTGCCGTCCTTGGTCATCATGTCCAGCTGGCATCCCACCGCGCAGTGGGGACAGGTGGTCACGGTATGGGTGACCTCCCACTCCCTGTAGTTCTTGCGGCGCTTTTCCGTGATGGCTCCCGTGGGGCAGGCCTGAGCGCAGTTGCCGCAGGATTCGCAGTCCGTGGCATTCCAGTTGGGGCCGAAGGGGGCCATGATGGTGGTGATCACGCCCTTCTTTCCCGTGGTCAGGGTATGGTTACGAGCCTGCTTGTTGCAGGTGCTCACGCAGCGCTGGCACTTGATGCACAGGTTGGGGTCAAAGCGCAAGAACGGATTGCTGTCCCGCACGGGCTTGCGGGGGGCCTTTTGGGCAAAGGGGCTCTGGGTCACCTCGTACTCGCGGCACAGGGCCTGCAGCTCGCAGGCGCCGTTCTTCGCGCAGCTGAAGCAATAGTCGGTGCTGTCAAGGCCGTGCTTGGAAAGCAGCAGGCTCAGGGCCATCTTTCGAGCCTCCACCACCCGCTCCGACATGCTCTGGATCACCATGCCGTCCTCGGCGGGGGTGTTGCAGGCGGCCACCAGCTCCTGGCGGCCCTCCACCTCCACCACGCACATGCGGCACATGCCAATCTCGTTTACCCCGGCTAGGTAGCACAGGGTGGGAATCTTGATACCAGCCATGCGCGCTGCGGAAAGGATGGTCATTCCCTCCACGCAGGTCACGGAGCGGCCGTTTATGGTCAGGTCGATCATGTTAGGCATACTGGATGCGACCTCCTTCCGTCACGCCGCAGCCGAAGTGGTCGCAGCGCAGGCAGCGACCGCACTCCTGGGCGGCTTCTTCGGCACTCATCTGGGTTTCCACGCCGGCGAAGTCGTGCTTGCGCTCATGGGCAGGGCGCTCCAGGATCTCCACGCGGCCGTAGGGGGTGCGATCGTTGGGCTTGGGGGCCGGCGCCTTCACGCCGCAATCCAGCGTGTGGTGGAAGCCCAGGTACTCGTCAATATTGCGGGCAGCCACCTTGCCGGCGCCGATGGCACGGATGACCGTGGCAGGGCCGGTGAAGCAGTCGCCGCCCACGAACACGTTATCAAAGCCTTCCGCCAGCAAGTGTTCGTCTGCGCAAAAGGCGGTGCGCTGGGTCTTCATGCCGAACTCCTCGAAGGGGCCGGACTCGATGGCCTGGCCCACCGCAAGCAGGACCACATCAGCTTCGATGCGCTGCCGGGGCTTGGCGGCGTCCTTGGGAGCGGGGCGACCCCGCTTCACGGCGCTGATCATCTGGGGCTGGGTGATCACGGCGGCGCAGTGGCCCTGAGCGTCCTTTTCAATGGCCACGGGGCTTTGCAGCGTCATCATCTCCACCCCCTCCTGCATGGCGGACTCAATTTCCATCCGCAGCGCCGTCATGTCCTCCACGCGGCGACGATACACGCAGGTCACGCTTTCAGCCCCCGCACGCACCGAGGTACGGCAGCAGTCCATGGCCACGTTTCCACCGCCAATGACCACCACCTTCTTGCCGGTGAAGTCCGGGGTCCAATCCCCATTGCCTATGCGCTGCAGCAGATCCACGGCAGAGCTCACGCCCTGGGCATCCGCACCCTCCAGGGGCAGGGTCTTTCCGCCCTGGGCGCCAATTGCCACGTACACGGCGTCGAACTCCTGGGTGATCTGGGCCATGGCGGCGGCATCCACCTGAGTTTGGTAGCGAACGTCAATGTTTCCCACGGAAAGGACGGCCCGGATGTCTTCATCCAAGCGTTCCCGGGGGAATCGGTACGCAGGGATGCCGTAGCGCATCATGCCGCCCAGCTTCTGGCGGCCTTCGAACACGGTGACCTCGTGGCCCATCAGGGCGCAGAAGTAAGCGCAGGTCATGCCCGAGGGACCGCCGCCGATCACCGCCACGCGGCGACCGGAGTCGGGCAGGCGGTTGGGAACGGGGACCTTGTCCGCCGCCAGGGAGTCAACCGCGTACTTCTTGATGCCGCGGATGTTCACCGGGGCATCCACCAGGGAGCGGCGGCACCGCTCCTCACAGGGGTGCTCGCACACCAGCGCGCAGGCGGTGGGGAACGGGTTGTCCTTGCGGATCAGACGGATAGCTCCGGAAAAGTCCCCCTTGCCGGCCAGGGCAATGTAGCCGGGAATGTCCACGTGGGCCGGGCACAGGCTTTCGCAGGGGACGGTCTGTCCCACCTGGTCCTGGCAGAAGCGCTTGGTCACGTGGCTTTCGTACTCTTGAGCAAAGGTTTCCAGGCCCTCCAGCACCGCGTTCGCGGCCTCCCAGCCTATGGCGCAGTCGGAGGTGTCGCGCACCATGGTGGCCAGAAGGCGGATGGTCTGAAGAACGGACTCGTCTGCGGCGCAGGTCAGGACCTGCTCCAGCAGGCGAGCCAGCTCGGGAATGCCGTCCCTGCACGGGACGCATTTTCCGCAGGTCTGCATCTGGGCAGCCTGCAGCAGGCTCAGCTGCAGGGCAATGGGGCACATCCCGGGCGGAGTTGCCTCTACACGACGCTGGAAGCGCTCCATGCATGCGGCGTTGGCCGTGTTCTGGTCCGCTTGGGGCAGAACCGATAGCTTTGCCATGCGTCATCCCTCCTCGAATAACGTCAGGCCACTTCGTGCGCAGTGGCCGCGCTGGCACTATCGAAAAAATACATATAAGTGTGAACAGTCTAGTGCGATTTATGTTTCCACTTGGCCTGGAATATGTTACATCGGCGAACAGCGTGGCTACGAAGCACCCGTAGGGCTTTGGCCTGCAAGCCCGTGCGCCTGTGATCCTTTGGCCTGCGGACCCGCGGGACGCGGAGCTTTCGCTCGAGGGATCGCGGAACGCAGGCCCTTCCCCACACCTCCCCCGGCGCCGTGGCAGTATAATCAGACGCCGTTGAGATCGCATTCTCCTAAGGACCCTCATGACCCGCAAGTTCTTCTTCTTCGACTACGACGGAACGCTGGCCGTGCCCCGCACCGCCATCATTCCCGAAAGCACCCGACGCGCCGTGGCGCAGCTGCAGGCCGCGGGGCATTTCGTGGCGCTGGCAACAGGGCGCATGCAGTGCAACGTGGCGGATTTTGTGAAGAACACCGGCATCAGCAACATCGTGGCCGACGGCGGGTACTCCGTGACCCTGAACGGCAAGCTGGAGTGGATCGAGCCCCTGGAGCTGGAACCGGTGAAGGCATGCCTGCGCCGTCTGGACGCAGCGGGCATTCCCTGGGCGGTGACCGTGGAAAACGAAATGGTGCGCTACGCTCCCGACCAGCGTTTCGTCCAAGTGGCCCAGGACTACTACGTGCCCACCAAGGTGGATCCTGACCTGACCATTGACGGGCTGACCCGGGTACACAAGGTCTACATCCCCAGCAAGCAGGGCGCCCAGCAGCAGGCCCTCATCGATTCCGGAGTACTTCAGGGCGTGACCTGGGCATATTACGATTCCGATAACATCTTCGTGGAGCCAACCAACAAGGCCCGGGGCATCCGACGCACCCTCGAGCTCATTGGGGCAGCGAACCGGGAGGCGGACGTGGTGGTCTTTGGCGACGGCAAGAACGACCTGGGCATGTTCCTGCCCCACTGGACCAGCATCGCCATGGGCAACGCCATTCCCGCCCTGAAGGAGCGGGCCACCTACGTGACCACCGACTGCGAAGACGACGGCATCGCCAACGCCTGCCGCCACTTCGGCTGGATTCGATAGCCCATGGACGCGCAGCAGTACCAGCGCTGGACCGCGCCCCTTCGTGTCCGCCCCAAGCTGGTGCGGGCCCTGACGGAGGGGAACAAGACCCTGACCTACGTGGGATACGCGGCGTATCCGCTGTTGGTGGCGCTGGTGGCACTCAGCGGGGATTGGGTGCTGCTGGCACGGGTGATCCTGGGACCTGGTCTGGGATTTGTCCTGCTCACCCAGGTACGCAAGGCCATAAACAAGCCCCGGCCCTACGAAGCGCTAGACATTGAGCCCCTGATTCCCAAGAACACCCGGGGAAAGTCCATGCCCAGCCGACACGCCTACTCCATCTTCGCCATCGCTGCCGCCTGGTTGCTATTCTGCCCTCCAGTAGGGGTTGCGCTGCTGGTGGTCGGCGTGGGGTTGGCCGCCGTGCGCGTGCTGGGCGGCATCCACTACCCCGCAGATGTGCTGGTGGGCGCCGCGTGCGGCCTGGTGGCGGGGCTGATCTAGCCGACCACGAGGAGTCGGGGGCTTTTCCGCTTCGCCATTTTCGGCCCCTTGCCCTTTCGCCCAGATCAGCCATAAGGGACACATCCTGCTTGCAACGTGCGCGCGAAGAAGAACCCAGCCCAAGCAGGACCCGCCGCATTCGAACGGCACGCCCCACGTCCACGCAAAAATCCCGCCGTGGACCAGGTTGCGCCGCCCGCCCTTGCCATCCCACGGTACAATGGGTCAGCTACGGTCCGTCGCGGGGCGTGGCACGGACGGCAATCTATCGCGCTACCGGCGCGAATCAGACCAACGGACGGAGGGGAACAATGATTGAGTTCTTCAAAACTCGCGAAGGCGTTACGCATGCGGTGGACGCGCCTGAACCTGGATGCTGGATCAACGTCCAATCCCCCACTCCGGACGAACGAACGTGGCTCATCGACGAGCTGGGTGTCATGCCCGAGTTCGTAAGCGCCGCCATGGACGACGACGAACGCTCCCGCACCGACTTCGACGACGACACCGGACAGGCCCTGATCATTGCTGACTGCCCCTTCATCGAAGACGTGCACGAAGCTGAGGACGCGTCCATCACCCAGTACGACACCCACCCTCTGAGCTTCCTGGTGCTGCCCGAACAGGACATACTGGTCACCGTCAGCCTGCGGGAAAACCGCACGGTCCAGGTGTTCAAAAGCGGCCGCAAGATCAACACCAATCAGCGCACCCGCCTGCTGCTGCTCATGATGATGCACATTTCCCACGGCTACGTCACCTACCTGCGCAACATCGAGCGCCAGTTCAACTCCAACGAGCGCATACTGCGCAAGTCCCTGCGCAACAAGGAGCTCATCAAGATGCTGGGCTTTGAAAAGTCCCTGGTCTACTTCAGCACCTCACTCAAATCCACGGAAGCCACCCTGGCTCGCATCAGCGCCGGCCGCGTGATCAAGCTCTACGAAGAAGATCGCGACCTGCTGGACGACGTGCTGATCGAGATCCGCCAGGCAATGGAGATGTGCACCATCCACACCCGCGTTCTTACCGGCACCATGGACACCTACGGCAGCGTCATCAGCAACAACCTGAACTCCACCATGCAGATCCTTGCCCTGATCACGCTGATCATCGCAATCCCCACCGTGGTGTTCAGCTTCTACGGCATGAACGTGGAGCTGCCCACCGGCTTTTCCTTCGGCAACACCTGGTGGGTGCCGCTGGTGCTTTCCATCGTGGGCTCACTTGCCATGGCTCTGTGGGTTAAGAAAAGCAAGCTTTTCAAGTAAACTACAACAAGGAAGAAAGCGTTCTTCACCATCCGGACGAAAGAGAGGATCATCATGGCCAACAAGTACGCCGGCACCCAGACCGAAAAGAACCTGCAGGAGGCATTCGCAGGCGAGTCCATGGCCCGCAACAAGTACACCTACTTTGCCGCCGTGGCCAAGAAGGAAGGCTACGAGCAGATCGCGGCCATCTTCAGGCAGACCGCCGACAACGAGCAGTACCACGCAAAGATGTGGTTCCGCGAGCTGGGTGGCGAAGGCACCACCGCTGAGAATCTGGCTGATGCAGCTGCGGGCGAAAACTACGAGTGGACCGACATGTACGACGGCTTTGCCGTGACCGCCGACGAGGAAGGCTTCCCCGAGCTGGCCGCAAAGTTCCGCCAGGTAGCCGCCATCGAAAAGCACCATGAGGAGCGTTATCGCGCCCTGCTGAACAACGTGGAGACCGCTTCCGTGTTCGAAAAGTCCGAGGTCAAGGTGTGGGAGTGCCGTAACTGCGGCCACATCTGCGTGGGCACCCAGGCTCCCGAGATCTGCCCGGTCTGCGCTCATCCCCGCGCATACTTCGAGATCAAGGCTTCCAACTACTAGGACGGAGCGGGCTTTTCCCCGCACGTCTTGCCTGTTCTGGGCTAAGCCTTCGGCCGGTCTGCTTCCTGCGGACCGGCCGTTTTGCGTTCGGGGCACAGCGCGGTCCGGGTCCGGGGACCAGGTCCGGGTCCCGGGCACGTCGCGAGTTCTCACCAACTCCCGAGCGGCGCCTTCGGCCTCAGCCAGCTGTGCCCGTCTGCGCTACACCCGCCGCAGCACCAGGTACTCGTTCAGGGTCCCCGTGCGGCCGTCGGCACCGAACCGCGCCACCAGCCGGGCTTCGGGAACCGCATCCATCAGCCTATCGATTTCCGCGGAGCTGAAGTGGTGGCAGTACCGGTACGCCCCCGGGTGGTCCTGCCAGCCCAGCACGAAGTCCCCCGCCTCCAGGCAATCAGCCTGCAGCCAGGGAAGATCCTCCAAGGCGCTCTTCGTGGATGCCCGGGCCTTTTCCGCCAGCTTGGGATCGTCCATGAACCGCCACAGGCTCACAGCCACCAACCCGCCGGGGCGCACCGCCGCCACCAGGGACCGCAGCAGATCCACACGGCGGGAAAACCCCGGCACGTGGTGGGCAAAGCCAAAGCTCACCGCCGCATCGAAGGGCCTGGGGGCAAGGGCCGTCAGCTGCTGGGAAAGGGTGCCGTCGACCAGGGCCTCCACCGCGTCCAGGGCCACCAGCTCCGCAGGTCCCCCCGACGCAGCGGCGCTGGCCATGAGATCAGGGCAGTTGTCCGCCCCTACGTAGTCCCAGGTGACCTGTGGATACTCCTGGACCAGGAACCGATGGAATCGCAGGTTGCCGCAGGCCAGGTCAAGCAGCCTCACCGAGGAGTCCGAGTCCGAGCCTGCGACCGCGCCCGAGCCCAGGTCCGCGCCCGAGCCTGCGACCGCGCCACCGGCCCCCGGAGAAAGAGCCAGCTCCGAAAGGGTCTTCGCCACCTGATGCCAGCCCTGCCAGGGGCTTTGCCGCGTGCTGGAAAAGGACGCCGCCTGCATGGCGTAGAATCGGGAGTTCAGCGTCGCCAACCGCCTTGCCATCCGCTCTTCCACGGCCGCTCCCTTCGCCCAACACCCGCCGTCCGACCCCCACAGCATAGCACGAGCCCTGACCCAGTCCCGAACAGCCTTGCGCCCATACCGTACAATGGCGTCTATGGAAACCGCGCTTGAACATATTATCCAGCAGGTCAGGGCCACCGAGGCGCCGCTGCCCACCGCCGACCTGCTGGCCCTGATACGCCAGCACAACCAGGGCGTCCACGACGTTGACCAGCACCTGAGCAAGAATAAGCTGCTGGCGGCGTACCTGCGCCATCAGGCGGAAAACTCGCCCCAGTGGCAGACGTGGAATCAGGATACCGCCACCCAGCAGGCGGTGCTCCAGACGCTACAGGCCAAGCCTCGGCGCACAGCATCCGGCATTGCCAGCATCACGGTCATCACCAAGCCCTGGCCCTGCTCCAGCAGCTGCATCTACTGCCCCAACGACGTGCGCATGCCCAAGAGCTATCTGAGCAACGAACCCGCCTGCCAACGAGCGGAGCGCAACTACTTCGACCCGTATCTGCAGGTCATGGCCCGGCTGCGCAGCCTCATGCGCATGGGGCACGTGACCCAGAAGATCGAGGTCATTGTTCTGGGCGGCACCTGGAGCGACTACCCCGAAGGCTACCAGCTCTGGTTCATGACCCGCGTGTTCCAGGCGCTAAACGACGCAGCCGACGGCATTGACGTGGGTCCCGCCGCCCTGCAGGCCATGGAGGAGCTGCGGGCCCGCTACGCAGCTGCCGGCCTGCTCCAGGACCCAGATCAGATCGCCCAGGCCGTGGCGCCCGTGCAGAGCCGAATCAACAAGGGCAACCTCTTCTACTCCCAGGCCTTTCCCTTGCTCTACGAATCCCCGGATTCCCCGTGGCCGAAGCTGGCCGCCTGGCAGACCGCCACCATGGAAGACCTGGAGCACCAACAGCGCATCAACGAAACCGCAGCTCACAGGGTGGTGGGACTGGTGGTGGAAACGCGTCCCGATCGGATCACTCCGCAGAACCTGACAATGCTGCGACGCATGGGCTGCACCAAGGTCCAGATCGGCATCCAAAGCCTGAACCCCGTGGTGCTGAAGGCCAACTGCCGAAACATCAGCCCGGACCAGATCGCCCGCGCCTTTGCCCTGCTGCGGCTGTTCGGGTTCAAGAGCCACACCCACTTCATGGTGAACCTGCTGGCATCCAACCCCGATTCCGATCGGGCCGACTTTGCCCGTTTCGTGACCGACCCGGCGTTCCTTCCGGACGAAATCAAGCTCTACCCCTGCTTCCTCATAGCCGGAACGGAGCTGGAAATCGTCCATTCCCGGGGAGGGTGGCGCGCCTACGACGAGCAGACCCTGACCGCCCTGCTTGCCGACGACGTGCTGGCAACCCCGCCCTTCACCCGCATCAGCCGCATGATCAGGGACTTTTCCGCCGACGACATAGTGGAGGGCTGCAAGAAGACCAACCTGCGGCAGATGGTGGAAGCCGAGGTGGCCCATCGTAGCGCCCAACGCAACCAGCCGGTCCAGGAGATTCGCTTCCGGGAAATCGTGGGCGAAAGCGCCGACCCCGCAACGCTGCGCCTGACCGACTACGCCTACCGCACCACCGTGAGCACCGAGCACTTCCTGCAGTGGGTCACCCCAGAAGACCGCATTGCGGGCTTCCTGCGGCTGAGCCTGCCCGACTGGGGCGCCCTCCGCGCCGCGCTTTCCCCGAAAGACGTGGAACAACTCCCCATTTCCCCTGGTCAAGCCATGATCCGAGAAGTCCACGTGTACGGGAAGGTGGCCCGCCTGCACGCAGCGGATCAGAACGCCCAGCATCTGGGACTGGGCCGGCAGCTGGTGGAGCGAGCGTGCCAGATCACCCGGGAGGCGGGCTGCACCGAGCTGAACGTGATCAGCTCCGTGGGTACCCGGGGCTACTACCAGAAGCTGGGCTTTTCCCTTCGCCCTGACGGGCTGTACCAGGTCCACGACCTCTAAAGCGCCACCACACCGGTGCAGCTCACGCCGCATCGTTCACAGGCATCCGCCAGCTTGCCGTCAAGGGTGAACAGCGTTGCGCCCGTGCGCCTGGCCAGCACCAGATACGCCAGGTCATAGGAGGAATGGTCAAGGCGCAGGGACTCATGGAGAATCTCTGCCTCGGTGCCGTCCATGGAGTGGAACTCGTCCACCAGGGCAATGCCGCTTCTATACCACTCCAGGGCCGCCTTTTCCGTGGCAAACCCCGCCTTCACGTACTTTCTGACCACGTTCAGGAGCTCAAAGCGAAAAAGGGTCGGGGCTATCATCTTTTCGCCCTCCATGGCAAAGGCCCAAAAAGCCTCCCCCTCAGCGGCGGCGGTCACCATGGCAAAGGCAGCGCTGGCATCAAGTACGATCATACGCACCGTTCCCTTCCTTGCTCGGAGCAAGCGCATCGTTCCACGTCAGGTTCTCCAACGCCTGCTGCATCTGGGCTTCCTGCTGGGCGCGCATCTGCGAAAGCATGAGAGCAGGGTCGGGAAGGTCGTGGGCAAGGGATTCCCTCGTCTCAAGCGCGCGCCGACGAATCAGGTGACGCCTTTCCAATCGCTTCTGGACTTGTTCCTCCGATTCGAACTGAGGAAGGGAAGGTTCGCTCGATGTGCCACCGGTGCAGTTTGCGGAGCCCTGCGAAAAGACTACGCTTCTGGCCGCTTCCTCCAAGATCAGCCGCAGCTCCGCCTGCAGCGAGCGTCCGTTTTCCGCGGCAGCTGCCGCAAGCGCCCCCTTGGTCGACTCGTCCAGGCCGCGGACTAACACGTCAGGCATGGCTCCTCCTTATATCGTAATGCTATCATAATGATAGCATACTTGAGGTGCCGCCTCGTCGGCGCGCCTTGGCCTCACAATCGAAAACGCGTTCGAACCCGCACCTCGCCGCAACCCAGCGTCGCCCCAGCGCCTGCGCCCTACCGCGTCTAAAGCGCCAAACGCTAGCGGTTGTCCACCTTTTCCGGATACATATCGTGCTGGGAAAGACGCTGCCACGCCACCTCTTCCCACCGGGTGCCGGGTCGACCGTAGTTGCAGTAGGGATCGATGCTGATGCCGCCACGAGGGGTGAACTTGCCCCACACCTCTATGTACTTGGGATCCATAAGCGCGATCAGGTCCTTCATGATCTTGTTCATGCAGTCTTCGTGGAAGTCCCCGTGGTTGCGATAGCTGAACAGGTACAGCTTCAGGCTCTTGGACTCCACCATGCGCACGTCGGGCACGTAGGAAATGTAGATGGTGGCAAAGTCCGGCTGTCCCGTGATGGGGCACAGGCTGGTGAACTCGGGGCAGTTGAACTTGACGAAGTAGTCGTTGTCCTGGTGCTTGTTCACGAAGGTTTCCAGCACGCTGGGGTCGTAGTCGCTAGGATAACGAGTCCCCTGGCTGCCCAGCTGGGTCAGGCCCTCGGCTGCTCGATCTTGGGTCATGGCTAGTCCTCCTTCGGGGTCGCAGAGTCCGCGGTTTCGGGCGCGGCGGCGGCAGGTTCTTCGACGCGGTCTTCGCCCGCTGGCTTAAGCAGCGGATCAACGGTTCCGTTCAGCTCGAAAGCACGCTGGCGGTCGATGCAGGTGCCGCACGCGCCGCAGGGACGCTCCCCTCCTTCGTAGCAGCTCCAGGTGAGCTCGTAGGGAACGCCCAGCTCAAGGCCGCGTTTCACGATCTGGGCCTTGCTCCAGGTGACAAAGGGCGCCTCCATGGTCAGGGTGCCGCCGGATCCCAGCTCAAGGGCCGCCCGCATGGCCTCCACGAACTCCAGGGAGCAGTCGGGGTACGCGTTGCCGGCCCAGTCATCGTGATGGGCGCCATAGTACAGCACGCTGCAGCCCAGCCCCAGGGCCACGGAAGCGGCGGAGGAAAGGAACAGCCCGTTGCGGAAGGGCACGTAGGTACTCACCGGCGATCCGTCGGTCTGATCCAGCTGCTGGGCATAGCTTTCGTGAGGCACTTCCTGGGTGGAGTGGCTCAGCAGGGAGCAGTTGCTGTGGGCAAAGATCTGCCCCAGATCAAGAAAGCGCTGCTCAACGCCGTAGTAGGCGGCCACGTCCTGAGCGCTCTTGATTTCCCGCACGTGTTTTTGCCCATAGCTTATGGACAGGGCGAAAACGTTGGCCGCGCCGTACTTCTGCACCGCCATGGCCAGCAGCGTGGTGGAATCCACCCCTCCGCTGCACAGCACCAGCGCCTTCGTCTGAACCTGATTGGTCATTCTCCTTGCTTCCTTCCTACACGCCCCGGGCATCCGGCGGCCAGATCACCTTGTGCAGCTGCAGCTGCAAGCGCACGCCCGCCAGATCATGGGCCTTCAGATACTCCACCATGTCGGCGGGGTCAACGCATCCGAACACCGGGCTCAAAAACACCTGAACCCGCTGGTCAAGGCCGTGTTCAGCAATCAAGTCCCGGGCAGCATCCAGATCATCCGCGCTACCCGCCACCAGCTTCACCGCATCCCAGGGCTGCAGCAGATCGAGGTTGGGCGCGTGCAGGGAATCCCCTTCTCCGCTTCCCGGCAGCTTCACGTCCATGGTAAAGCTCACCTGTTGCCGAGCGCTTTCCGGCAAGGCAGCGCGCATGGCCGCCGCCGGGCCCAGGTCCACGGAGCCGTTGGTCTCCACCTCCACCCGCAGGTCCGGCAGAGCAGCCAATGCCCGAAGCAGATCCACCGACGCGGCATGCAGCAGGGGCTCGCCGCCGGTAAGGGTCACGCACTTCACGCCTGTCAGCCGGACGTAGTCCGCCAACTCCTCAACGGTCTGCCAGGTGAAGGGACAATCGGGTTCGTTTGCCCAGGTGGTATCGCAGTAGCTGCAGTGCAGGTTGCAACCGCGCAGGCGAATGAACGCCGAAAGCTGACCCGCCCGCGGCCCTTCGCCGTTGATGCTCACGAAGCGCTCCACCACGGGCAGCCGCAACGGGCTCTCTTTGGCTCTGGCAGCCGCGCCCTGGGGAAGCGCTTCCCCGCCGCTCTTTTCCTGGTTCACCTGCGTCACTTTTCCCGCTCCCGATGAGCCTTACGCGTCCTTGCGCCAGATAGCGCAGTTGTTGGGGGTTTCGTACACGTCCACCTGGGAAACGGGCAGCCCCGCTTCGGCCAGACGGTCCGCAAAGTACTTGGCAAAGTTTTCCGCCGTGGTGCGGAAGGGCAGCATGACCAGCC
>JAQXGX010000085.1 GCA_029006935.1 Eggerthellales bacterium
TCCTGCTCCTCGAAGCCGTCTTCGCCCTCCATGCGCAGGCGGAAGGTCACGTTGGCGTTGACCACGGCCTGGCGGCGCATGGTTTCCTGATACCACTCCCGCGGGATGTTGATGGCAGTGAACACTTCCAGGTCAGGACGCCATTTGATAGTGGTGCCGGTGCGCAGCTCGTCCGTGGGCTCAACTTCCAGGGCCTTCTTCTTGGTGCCCACCACCTTGCCCTTCTTGAAGTGGAGCTGGTAGCGGTTGCCTTCGCGCCACACGGTCACGTCCATGTACTCGGATGCGTACTGGGTGGCACAGGAGCCCAGGCCGTTGGTGCCCAGGGAGTAGTCGTAGTCGCCGCCGTCGTTGTTGTTGTACTTGCCGCCGGCGTAGAGTTCGCAGAACACCAGCTCCCAGTTGAAGCGCTTTTCCACCGGGTTCCAGTCAAGGGGGCATCCACGGCCGTTGTCTTCGACCTGAATGGAGCCGTCAAGGTAGGTGGTCAGGGTGATCAGGTTGCCAAAGCCCTGGCGCGCTTCGTCCACGGCATTGGAAAGAATCTCGAACACCGCGTGGGCGCATCCTTCCAGGCCGTCGGACCCGAAGATGACCGCAGGCTTTTGGCGGACGCGCTCTTCGT
Source organism: Eggerthellales bacterium (assembly GCA_029006935.1). Taxonomy (GTDB): domain Bacteria; phylum Actinomycetota; class Coriobacteriia; order Coriobacteriales; family Eggerthellaceae; genus SUG1186. The sequence goes on from JAQXGX010000085.1 coordinate 626, forward strand.
CCTTGAGCTGGCGGATGCTGTCGTTACCGTATGTGACCGTGGTTTTTGCCATTCTGCTGCTTTCGTTCGTCGTGTGTTCTGGCATGGTTGCAAACCCGTTTATGATACCGAATTCAGGCGAATCGCGCACAGGCACGATTCGGGCAACGAACACCCAAGCGCTCTCGCCTCGGTGGACAATGAAGCCCGGCGGCAGTCCATGGGGGTATGTGGGCACGCCTCTTAAGCTATGGAATGCCTTGAGCTAGCGCTTGGGGCGTTTCCTTTTGAATCGCCTAATACCTTGCCAGGGCGGGCAGGAGCGCCAGCACCGCAGAGGCCAATGCCAGCACCGCCGTGGCGATCCGAATGGCTGCGATCCGAATCTCCGCGTTCCTCATCTTCGTTCCATGGAGGATTGGAGGCGTGCCCACGCATGGGTCTTATGCCGCCGATTAGAACGTCGAAAGCATGAGGCTGACCCGTCGGCGGCCACTCTTGTGTCAATTCGGATGCCGAGAGCGTGATCTGGCCCCTTCGCGAGCCCCGTTCCTGTCAATTTGATAGCCGAGAGCATAATCTCGGCACCCGAATTGGCACCGCCCCATGCTTTCGACCGCTGAATTGACAGCGGACCCCTGGTTTCCAGAGCGCGAGCCCGCTCTCGGCACCCGAATTGACACGGGCCGGGAAAGGATGGCCTGCGCGAGCGATCCGTGCTGGCGAAAATCGTTCGCGTATCGAAGCCGGTGCAGTACGCGAACGGTTTTCGCCCAGATTTTCGTTCGTGTATCGAGGGTCGTTCAATATGCGAACGATTCCAGCTGGCCGATCCGTTCGCTCAGCAGGGGTTTCCCAGGCGAAACGGCCCCGGGCCTGCGGGGTGCGGGCGGCTTTCCGCCCCCGATTCGTTCGTGTATCGAGCGTGGAGCAGTACGCGAACGATTTTCGCGCTCGTTTTCGTTCGCGTATCGAGGGTCGTACGGTACACGAACGACTTCCCAACCCAGGCTGGGTAGTAGCCGTTCATGATACCGAATTCGGACGAATCGCGCACAGGCACGATTCGGGACTTCGATCCTGAGGCAGCGGTGGCGAAGAGCCGACCGCAAGCGGAGGGGACATGATCGCAGGCAACCAGGCCCGCTCACACGCATATAATGTGCGGTATCGGCCTATGTCGCACACGGCAAGAAGCCTCTCTACAACTGGATATGAAAGGGTGCCCCATGATCAACCACTTCTGCAAGAAGCCCCTGTGGGAATGCTCGCAAACCCTGGCCGCCGTAGCTCAGGGCAGACAACCCGCCGACCTTGTTATCAAGGGGGCGAAACTCGTCAACGTATGCACCGCTGAAATCCAGGAAGACATCGACATTGCCATTGCGGAGGGGCGCATTGCCTACATCGGCAGCGCCGACCACTGCATTGGCGAGGCAACCGAGGTCATCGATGCCCAGGGAAGCTACGTTTCCCCGGCCTTCCTGGACGGCCACATCCACGTGGAATCCTCCATGATGGGAGCCGGCGAGTACGCCCGCGCCGTCATCCCCCACGGCACCGCCGGAATCTACTGGGATCCCCACGAGATCTGCAACGTACTGGGCCTGGAGGGCGTCAAGGTCATGATGGAGGACGCCGCGCGCACTCCGCTCAAGGCCATGGTGACCACCCCGTCCTGCGTGCCGGCCGTACCCGGGTTCGAAGACACCGGTTCCTTCGTGGGTCCGGCGGAGGTCGCGGAGAGCATGACCTGGGACGGTGTCGTGGGCCTGGGCGAGATGATGAACTTCGTAGGCGTTGTGAACGGCACCGACCATGCTCATGGCGAGCTGGCGGAAACCCTCAAGGCAGACAAGGTCATCACCGGCCACTACTCCATCCCGGAAACGGACCGTGGCCTGAACTCCTATATTGCATCGGGCGTGCGCTGCTGCCATGAGTCCACCCGGGCAGAAGACGTACTGGCCAAGATCCGCCTGGGCCAGTACGCGCAGCTCCGCTACGGCTCCGCCTGGCACGACCTTCCCGTTCTGGCTAAGGCCATTACCGAAAGGAAGGTGGACACCCGCTTTGTCAACCTCATCTCGGACGACACCCACCCCCACACCCTGGTGAAGGACGGCCATCTGGACCACGTGCTGCGCGTTGCGGTGGAGTGCGGCATCGATGTGATCCAGGCTATCCAGATGCTCACGATCAACGTAGCCACCTGCTTCCGCATGGACAACGAGCTGGGCTCCATCACCCCCGGCAAGTGCGCCGACATTGTGTTCCTGGACGGCCTTGACACCCTCAACGTGACCCGCACGATCATCGACGGCACGGTGGTGGCGCAGGACGGCAAGCCGCTGTTCGACTACGAGCCCTTCAAGTTCCCCGAGTGGGTGACCCACTCCGTGCATCTGGGCCGCCAGATCACCCCCGAATCCTTTGCGGTTCCCGCGCCCGACGGCGCCAAGGACAGCGTCAAGGTCCGCACCATCGAGATCATCCCCGGCAAGGTGGGCACCTTCGAAACCCACGTCGGCCTTCCCATTGTCGATGGCAAGCTTGAAAGCGACTTGAGCCAGGACGTGCTCAAGACCTTCGTGTTCGAGCGCCATCACGAAACCGGCACCTTTGGCGTAGGCTTCAGCAAGGGCTTTGGCATCAAGTGCGGAGCCATGGCGTCGACCGTTGCGCACGACGCACACAACCTGCTGGTGGTGGGCACCAACGACGAGGACATGGCTCTGGCGGCAAACACCCTGGCCGAATGCGGCGGCGGCATGGTAGTGGTTGCCAAGGGCGAGGTCCTAGGTCTGGTGGAGCTTCCCATCGCCGGCCTCATGAACGACCTGAACGCCCAGGAGATGAGCGAAAAGGTGCACGCACTTGAGAACACCTGGGAAAAGATCGGCTGCACCATGCCCTCCCCCTTCATGACCATGGCGCTGATCCCGCTCGCCTGCCTCCCCGAGCTTCGTCTGACCAACCGCGGTCTGGTGGACTGCACCACCTTCCAGTTCGTGGACCTGGAAGTCTAGCTGCCGCAGGCAACAACGTTTCATCATGCGCGCGGGCGGGCCTTGGGCTTGCCCGCGCTTTCGATTTCGCCCGTTTGCGTTTGCCCAGGTCAGCGGGCCACACCTTTGAAGGGAATGAAAGGAGGCAGCCTCCGCAGCCTCACAATCGAAAACAGGGCCCCGATTTGGGCGAAATCCAGCCGCACAATCGAAAACGCGTCGGGGCAGGACCCGGAGCCCTTAGCCCTCCGCAGCAAAACGCCGCAATCCGAGGACAACGAGGGCCCCGTAGTCGAGCTGCCCCGCGAGCTTGCCGAGCTTCCTGACAAGAGAGTCGGCCTTGCGCTTGGTGAGGAAGCGGCTCGACTGCACGGCGTCGGCGAGCAGCAGCAAATCCGGCTCTTCGAAGTCCTCGACGTACGGGCCCTTGATGCCCAGCGCGTCGATTTCGGCCATGCTCTTCAGGCCGAAGCTGGTCCCGCATGTCACACATCAAGGCGACACGGCAATTACCAATGTAGAGATGGGGCAACTTACGCAATCCATTCAATCTCGGATTCAACCTCATCGAATCTCAGACCATCCCAAATAGGTGCATCTCGAAAAAGAATTGCGCAAGCTGACGAGGAATCAGCATCAGCCTCAAACACCACTTCGCCAGGATGCTCACCCCCAACAAGAAACATCTCGATATGCTCGCAAGTCTTTTCGCCTTCAATCGGTTTCCAATAACCCTGGATCAAATAGACCCGGCCCCTGAAAGAGACCTCGAGCTCCTCACCTAGGTTCAACTTGTCCAGGAAGCTAAGCAAATTTCCGTTAATCATTCCAGTTCCCTTCGAAATATTTGCCATACCGCTTCTTCATCGCCTTCGTGGCCTTTCGGGCTTCGCTACGCCATTCCTTACCGTACTTGTCGGGATGGTACACATGGTAATGAAGCACGGGCTTTCCCGTTGGGTCAAGCTTAACCTCCGGATGCTTCGCAACCTCGAAATACAGATCCCGGTTTTACTCCGTTATTCGGGGAGGGAGTAGTACTGTGATGGACCATTTGCCGTAGAGCCATGCCAAATCAGCAGCCCCTTAGAGACCAGGCCCTTGAGAGTCTTCGCGCATAGAGTCGAGCCCTTGCCAATGAATGCCGCAAGCTCTCTGGTGGTAATGCGACCCTTGGAATACACGTACTGCATCGCAGAAGACAGTAAACCCGCCTTGGCCACAGCTCCATCAACATGACTCTGGACACCTACAGCCACGCCATCGAGGCCAACGACCGCGCGGCGTCCGACGTTTTCAGCTCGATCCTGGAGCAAAACCGCGAGGACAACCAGACTTCCCGAGAGTAAGATATGCCGAAAACAACAACCTTACGAACACCAACAGAAGGCCATATGTCCGAAACGCACCTGCACCAGAAGATGACCACTCCCGAGCTAATAGCCCATATGAAGGGCAAGGGCATTAGATTCGAAGCAACCAGCGAAGATGCCGCAACCAGTTTTCTGCGCTCGAAAAACGACTACTTCAGGGTGTCGGCATTCCGCAAGCTATTCCCAAAACATGAAGAAGGCGAGAAGAAGGGGCTCTACATAGACCTGGAGTTCAACCACCTCGTCCAACTGTCCTACGTCGACCAATCCCTCCGCTCATTGCTCAGGACCATGTCACTCGACGTCGAGCACTACCAAAAGGTCGCCATCCTCCACCGCATTACAGAAATGGAGGACGAAGACGGATATTCGATAGTCACCGATTACAAAGCAAGCCTGAATGAGAATCGCCGGTCCTATCTCGACAACGAAATCAAAAGCCGCAGGAACGATGTCTACTGCGGCGCAATCATCGATAAGTACAACGAAGATATGCCGGTATGGGCCTTCTTCGAGATCATTTCGTTCGGAACCTTCATCGACTTCTGCCGGTTCAGCGCCAACAGGTGGGATGACAAACAACTCATGGACACCCACTACATGCTAAAGAAGGCGAAATCCGTCAGGAACGCCGCATCCCACGGAGCCTGCATCATCAATGGGTTCGCGGACAACGACGGCGAGGGAAAGCGCTACACCCCGTACCAGGTGAGGGCTGCCCTCGGCAAAACCCGCATCCCCAAGGCAAGGCGCACAAAGTGGCTAAACAACCCGCGCGTGAGGGACATCACCACGCTCGTATACCTGTTTTCGCAGGTCGTCTGCGAAGGAGAATCGAAAACGAAAGCCAAAGGCGAGATCAATAGCTTCCTCTCAACAACGGGTTCGAGGCTTTCAGAACTGCCCAGCAACAACCCTGCCGTCTCGGGTATTGATTTCTTAAAATCCTTGACACGCGAGTTCGGCCTGCTGTAAGTTATGGTCATCTCGCAAAGCCGCAAGGCTTTACTCGGCCGGACCGCCTCGGTGGTCTGGCCCTGGTTTTTATTGGGCGCGTTTTCGCCCCTCCTCCACGCCTAATCCCCCATTGTTCCAACAAACGTGAACCTTTTTTGAAGAGGTCAAGGTAGGGTTAAGTTTCAAAAAAACTGGACAATCGGGATTGTGGTTCAAATTAATCGCAACAAAAAAAACAGGCCAGCAAGCTGCTGACCTCGAGAAATAACAGCAAAAAAACCTCCCGAAGGAGGCTTTTGAAAATTTATGGTCGCGGGGGCCGGATTTGAACCAACGACCTCCGGGTTATGAGCCCGGCGAGCTACCAGACTGCTCCACCCCGCAATTTCTGGTGCGCTTAACGCAAGAAGTAATATTACGCCCCCACTAAACGCAGTGCAAGGAATAGTTATGTCGTCCACAATTTCTACACATCAGCAACTCAAGCCAACACGGACGAATAACAAACGTATTCCGCCGCCTGTCCGCGCTACGGGATCGAAAGCCCAACCGCCAGCAACAAAACAGCAAGGCCGAACCAACGCCGAACGAAAGAAACCGCGCCCAGTCCAGCTCCAACCCCGCGCAAAATCGTAACCTACGCCTTGGCCAGGTTGGTCTGCACCGCAAAGTTCACAAAGTACAGCCCCAGGTCCACAAGCACCTTCACCAGAAGAGCCGGCAGTCCTGCCATGTCCACCAACAAAAACATGAACAGGGCGTTCAGCAGCAAGATCACCGCCGCAAGGGCAAAGAAGCGCAGCGGCGTGTACCGGCTGCCCTGCCCACCGAACACCAGGGACCTGTTGATCCCGTAGTTCGCCGAGGCGCTGACCACGCGGGCACCCACCGCAGCCCACACCACCCACAGGCCACAAACCAAAAGCAGCACCGAAAACAGCACGTAGTCAATGGCGTAGGAGAACAGGGAAGCCGCCATGAACTTGGGAAAGTGCCGCAGCAGGATCCGATAGACGCTTGCGCTGTCCCGCACCACCCGGTAGTGCCCGCTATCCAGGGAAGCCTCCCGAGCAACGTCTATGGGAACCTCCACCACGTCCTCGAACAGATCCCCCGACTCCAGCAGCATGCTCATGCTGTAGTCGTAGCCTTCGCCCCGCAAACGAAGCAGCTCCGCCGGCTTTGCCAGAGCAAAGCCCCGCAGGGAAGACTGGGTATCGGCAACCTCTATGCCGTAGAGCATCTTGGTAAGCTGGCGGGTCAGCAGATTCCCCACCCGGTGCCGCCCCGGCAGCGCCCGCACGTCCCGAGCACCGATCACCAAGCAACCAGGATTGCGCAGCAGGGCGTCCCGAACCCGCTCGATCATGCCCACCGTGTGCCCCCGGGCCGCATAGGCCGTGATCACAGCCGGGGTCCCCTGGCTATCTTCCGCCGCCAGGTACGCAATGGCGGTCTTCAGTGACCCGCCCACGCCCTCGTTCGTCGGAAGATGCAGCACTCGCACTCCGGGAATCTGGGACACCGCATGGAACACCTGCTCCCCCGAAGTGCTGGCATCGTCCACCACCAGGCACTTCATGCCCGCCGCGCTCACGTCCTCAACCAGGGAAAGCAGGCGATCGTCAGGGTCCACCGCTGTCAGCACAACGGTTACGTCAACCGGCCCCTGGATCTGCGACGCCGGCTGAGCGCCCGGCAAGACGGTGGCCAGGTCCGTGATTCTGTACTCGGTCACGGCTACTCGCCCTTCGCCAGGCTTTCCTCATCGGGAATATCGGAGTCATCGGGGACCATCAGCTCGGGCGCCTCCTGCACCGCCGCCATCTCCGCCTCGTAGTCCCAGTCGTCATCGTCGTCGTACTCCAGCTCCGATTCCTCAGCCGAATCCGGCTCCTGGCGCACAAGCTGGGAAATCTCGGTCATGGCCTGCTCCATTTCCTGGGAAAGCCCGCTTTGCTGGGCCTGGGACGCCAGGACCTCCACCGCTCGGATTTCGGCAGACGAAACATGCTCCGCGCTTGCCGCCCGTCCCGCCTGCATTTCCAGGGTAGCGGGCGTGGCATTCTTTAGCACCTCGGCCGCTGACTCCCCCGCCGACGTGCGGCTCAGCAGATCGCCGATGCGCCCCGCGGTCATGACCTGGGGCTCCACCCGATCTTCGCCCGGATCATCCGCGCCCTCTTCTCCCATGAACCGCTTCAGGTTCTCTGACTCCAGATTCATGATCAGCTTGATGGTGGTTCCCTTGCCCGGCTGGCTTTCCACCTCCATGTGGCTGCCCGGGCCGAAGTAGCCCTCCACGCGATCGTGCACGTTCTTCACGGCAATCCCTAAGCCGGTGCTGCTTTCCGGATGCAGGATGGCCTGCCTGTGCTCTTCGTCCATGCCCTGGCCGTCGTCCTTCACGGTCAGCACCAGGAAGGTCCCCTCCCGCTCGGCCACCACCTGAATGGTCAGCAGCTCGTCGGGCTTACGGGCATGGCGCACGGCGTTTTCCACCAGCGGCTGAATCAGAAACGCCGGAATCAGCATGTCCTCCACGTCTTCGTCAAAGCCCACCTGCAGGCACAGCCGATCTTCGCCGAACCGGGCGATCTCGAAGTAGAAGTAGCGCATGGTCTGCTCCACTTCACGGGAAAGGGCTACCAGGTCGCCGGTATCCTCCAGCGTGTGCCGATAGAACACCGCGAACTCCCGCAGCAGCTTGCGGGCGCGGTCGGGATCAGTGCGGACGAAAGAGGCAATAGTGTTCACGGTGTTGAACAGGAAGTGTGGGTTGATCTGAGCCTGAAGCGCCTTCAGCTCCATGCTGGTCGCCAGCTTGGTCTGCTCTTCCAGCGCCTCCGCGGCAATCTGGGTGGAAAGCAGCTGGCCGAAGCCTTCCGCCAGGGACTTCTGGGTTTCCGTGATGTGCCTAGGACTGCGATAGTAGAACTTCAGGGTTCCCACCACCCGGCGGCCCTGGCGCAACGGTACGATGATGGCCGCTTTCACCGCGCTGGACTCGAAGGGCAGGCCGATCTCATCTCCGTTGAGCACCAGCATGCGCCCGTCCCGCAGCACCTCCTTGGTGGAGTGAGTGCGAATGGCCAGACCGGCAGGATTGTTTTCCTCCTGGTAGCCCACGTAGGCAAGGATCTGCTCCCGATCCGTAATGGCAATGGCAATGGCGGAACTGTTGGGCATGACCAGGCGGCAGATTTTCTGGGCGGACTTGAAGTCAAGGCCGTCCCGCATGCAGGAAAGGGTCTGGCGTGCCAGCTTCAAAATCATGTCCGACTGATGAGCGCGCACGCTGTCTGGGTCAAGGGCCAGGTAGATGAACACCACCACCGAAGCCGTCAGAACCATGCCCGCCACGAAGATGACCGCATCTTCCCGCCCGGGATCAAGGGCCTGCCAAACCAAGATCAGCCCGCTGATAATGGCCAAAATGGCCGTGAGGGCCTCCAAGGAAAAGAACCGCGGTAGCAGCAGCGTGCGGCTCTTGTCGGTTACAGACAGCATAACTGCATCCCCCTTCCCGCTTCCTTCGTGCATTCTAGCAGGAAGCGGACCTGCGCAGGCCTAACCCAGCAGACCGGCTTCCTTCACCAGCAGCATCACCGCGGCCACGCCCAGGAAGCCGGCAAAAATGAAGCGCAGCGTGCGCTCCGGCACCTTCTTGACCAGCTTGGCGCCCACGGCAGCGCCAGGAATGGACCCCAGCACCAGCAGGATGCCGGCAAAGTAGTCCACGTTGCCCAGCGTCATCTGCTCTGCCACCCCAGGCACGCACAGAATGATGATGGCAATCAGCGACGTCCCCGAAGCATAGCGCATGGGCACTCCCAGCCAGCTGGTCATAAGCGGCACCATGATGAAGCCTCCGCCAACGCCCACGTAGCCCGATGCCAGTCCGGCAACAAGGCCAATCAGAACGCCTCCCACCAGCTCCCGCCTTCCCAGGACGAAAACCGGCTTGGATTCCTCGGGGGCTTCGGCCGTCACAGGAACCGCAGCAGCGCCCGCGGAAGCAGCTCCGGCAGTCGCCGGCCTTCCGGCGACCCCAGCAGCCCGATCCGAAGCCGCGGCCTTGCCGGACGGGATCTTCAGCGCCTTCTTCAGCATGTTGTAAGCGGAGTACAAAATGATCACCGCTGCCACCAGCATGATTGCCCAGCTGGGTGAAATCGATCCCAAGTACACTCCCAGCGCCGATGTGACGGCACCGCCCAGACCCAGGACCAACCCCAGCTTGGGCACGCAGGTCTTGTTGCGCAAGTGCGTTGCCGCACCGGAAAGGGACGTGGGTATGATGGCGAACAGGCTGGTGGCCGTGGCCGCGTAGGCGGAAAGCCCAAAGATCAGGCGCAGCACCGGCACCATGACCGTGCCGCCGCCAATGCCCAGCAAGCCGGAGAACACGCCTATGAACAGGCCGACGCAAATAAGCAGCACCCCTGTGACCAGGGGGTCTGCAGGAAGAATGAATTCCATGGATTACCTCCGCTTACGCGCCTTGTGCACGCGCTTATGCCCGCCGCGCTTTCCCGCGCGCTCGTCCGACGCCTTGGTTCCCTGCATACGGCGGGCTTCTTCCTTGCGCTCCCGCAGGGTCTTGACCTCGGTGGTCAGGCTCAGGTAGGAATCCAGGCGCTCCTGGGAAATCTGTCCTTCTGCAACCGCAGCGCGAACCGCGCATCCCGGCTCACCGGCGTGCTTGCAGTCCCTGAACTTGCAGCGGGTGGCTGCTTCCTCAATGTCTGCGAAGGCAGCGCCTATGCCTGCCTCCGCTTCCCAGACTCCCACGCCGCGGACGCCAGGCATGTCCATGACAAAGCCCCCTTGGGGAATGGGCACAATTTCTCGGCTGACCGTGGTGTGACGGCCCTTGCCGTCCCCTTCCCGCACGGAACCGGTTTCCTGAACCTCCCGACCCACCAGCAGGTTGATCAGGCTTGACTTTCCCACGCCACTCTTGCCCACCAGAACAGCCACGGTACCCTGGGGAATAAGAGAGCGCACCTCTTCCACCGTTTCCGGCTGCTGGGCGCTGATCACCAGCACGGGAACCTGCTGTCCCGCACGGTCCTGGACCTGACGGCGAATCTGCTGAACCGCGGATTCGTCCTGGGCAAGGTCGGCCTTGGTAAGCACCACCGCCACCTTCGCCCCGGTTTCAAAGGCAAGGACCAGCTCCCGCTCAAGGCGGCGGATGTTCACCTCCGCAAGAGGCTGGGCAATGATCACCAGGTCAAAGTTTGCTGCCATGACCTGGGCCACCGCTCGCTCCGCCGGGTCCTTGCGCACCAGCTCGGTGCGCCGCTCCAGCACATCCTGGATAATGCCCTTGTCGTGGCCCTGGGAAATGAGCACTTCCACCCTGTCTCCCACGACCACCCTAAACCGGCCCTCTTTCACCAGGTCAGTGGCATGCTCGCAGCGAAGCTGCTCTCCAGTGTCCAAGCAACGCACCAGCGGGAAGCCGCGATCCAGCTTCACCACCTGGCCAATACGCACCTGATCGGAGGAAGCGTCCTCCGCCAGATCCGCCGTCCGCGCCGCCTCCTGGTCCAAATCACTCAGTCCCATGTCCTACCTGGACCTTTCCTGCATCATGCGGAACAGCGCCAGGAGCAGCGCACCCGCCACGATCAGCGCAATTCCGGGAACCGTCTGAGAAAGCTCCCACTTGTCGGGGTTGGAAGACCCTTCCTCCACCGCCGTCACGAAGTCAGCATGCACGTCGGAAACGCCGGCGTGCTTGGAGCACACCAGGTTGAACTTGCCCCGCACCTGCAGCGTGGTCCCCGTGGTGCCGTAGCGACCCAGGGTGTCGATGGCCTTTGCCTGGGCCTTGCGCATGTACACGGAAACGTTGCCGGAAATACCGCGGTCGCTGGAAGCCACCACCACCCAGCAGAAATCAGGATCTTCCTCGGAATTGATGATGTCTCCCACGGCCTCGCCCGTAACCTGCACCGTCTGCCCGTCCATATAGGGGTCGGCATTGGCCAGGTCGGCAATGGACACATCGTAGATGAAGGAGCTGTCGGGCTGCTGTTGGGGATTGATGCGGTTCTGGTCTTCGTCATCCACCGCTTCTTCATCCACGTGATCAGGCAGGGTCACGGTCTGTGCGGTGGCCTCGTCCTTTTCGATCTGCTCCTGGACCTTCTGGGCGCCCCCCGCCGCAGGCTCCGCCCAGGCCGACCCCACGGGATACGCGCACGTCAAAGCAAGCAGCAAAGCACACAGGGCCGTTGCCGCCAGCTTCCGAAGGGTTGTTGCCGCAAGCCTACGCACGGGATCGCTCCCTGATGAACTTGGGGGTAATGGAGGCAATGACCTGCACGATCAGCGCCAGCAGCGTCAAGAACTCAAGACGGCCCGCCCACATCTGGAAAATGTACACGCACTCCAGCATGGGCTGCATGCCCGGAGAAACAATGCCCGAGGAAAGGCCGCCGTTGCTGGTCATGGCAACGGATTCGAAGATCGCCTGGGTGGCGTCGTACCCAAAGGCCACGCCGAACAGGGTTCCCACCGCGTAGGTTGCCACGAACAGCACGAACACTGTCAGGGCTTCTCGGGAGGTCTCATGGCTGAGAGTACGGCGACCCACATGGTAGTAGGTGACCACCACATGGGCAGAATCGGGCGAAAGGGTTTCCTTCAAGGACGCCACGATGGACTTGAACACAATGCCCACGCGGTAGAACTTGATGCCGCCGGCGGTACCGCCCGCGCTGCCGCCGATGGCCATCATCATGGCAATCATCAGAAACGCGCCGGATCCGAAGCAGGTCACGATCTCATTGGTGGTCACGTTCTGCAGACCCGTGGTGGAAAACGCAGCCATGATCATGAACAGACCGCGCCGCAGCATGGCGGGAAGGGAGTCGAACTCCTGGCTGGCACACAGCGCGGCAGCAAATACCGCGGCCACCGCCAGAAGCCATATGATCATGGTCACGGTCTCCATGTCGCGGAAGAAGGAGGAAACGCGACCCCGCCAGATTTCGTCATGCAGGGTGAAGTTGATGGTGCCGAACAGCATGAGCACCATCAGGAAGATTTCCATGGGGAAGGAATGGTAGTACATGGCACTTTGGCTGGTAGGCGCATAGCCGCCGGTCACGAAGCCGGTAATGGAAAGCCAGAAGCCGTGGAGCAGCGCGCGCACCGGCTCCATGCCCGCCACCAGGCACATCACGGCAAGCACGCCGGTGGAAAAGACAATGAACACCATGGCCACCCGCGCGATCAGCCGCGTGGTCTGCACCACGTTGGGAACCACGTGCTCGCTGCGGGCCTCCGAGCTGTACAAGCTGGCACCAGCGCCCTTGCCCAGAAGGCCCAGGGAAAGGGCGACCACGATAAGCCCCAGGCCACCGACCAGGTGCATCATGAAGCGGAACATGTTGTCGGCGTTGGAAAGGTGATCCACGTCCACGATCACCGAGGCACCGGTGGTAGTCAGGCCGGATACGCCGTCGAAGAACGCGTCAAGGAAGCTCAGGTAATGCCCGGAAAGGTACAGGGGAATGGAGGCGAAGAACGCCAGGACCACCCAGATCAGTCCGGTAACGACCATGGCCTGCCTGCGGTTCAGACGTCCCGGCTGCACCCGCACGAAGCACAGCAGCGTGCCCGCGATCATGCTTATGCCCACGGCAATCAGGTAATGGTTGAAAGCCTGCCATTCGCCGAACACGAAGGCGGTAACGATCGGGGGCACGTACATGAAGCTGGAAAACAGCAGCAGGTTGCCCAGGTAATGACAGATGACGCGAAAGTCGTCCAGGGTAAGGCGCGGCCACATCTTCGATTCCCCGCTATCCCAGCACCAGGCGAATCAGGGACATGACGGCCCAAAGCACCACCATGAATGCCAGAAAGAACAGGGCCACCAGGCCCGCCGACCTAACCGACGTCATCAGGTTGTTCCATATGTCCTCGAAGAAAGAACGCATGGGTGCATTTTAGTGCATTCCATGCGCTCTTCCACGGGCTATTCGATTTGGGAGCCCCAGGCGGCCCCAGCCTCTTCGGGCAGGGGCCGCGCAGGGTCCGGTTGCTTTCCAAGCCTTAGCTCAGCAGTTGGGCGAAGTCCAAGTCCATGGGCGGCTCCACACGGCAGATATACTCACCCGTGGCCGCATCCAGGTCCACCAGCACGTGGCTGCGGTCAAGCAACTTGCCGGCAACCACCTGCTCGGCAATGCGGTCCACCACTTCCCGCTGGACCAGACGCTTCACCGGGCGGGCGCCGTAGACCGGGTCGAAGCCGTCAATAGCCAGGTGCTCCAAGGCTGCCGGAGTCACATCCAGCGTCACATGACGATCCGCCAGGCGCTTGCGCACATCCGCCAGCTGCAGCTCCACGATGGGCTCCATGTTGGCAATGCTCAGGCTGTTGAAGGTGATGGTTTCGTCCACGCGGTTCAAGAACTCAGGACGGAAGGTGGTCCGCAGGGACTCATCGATCTTGCGCTGCAGATCAGCCATGCGCTTTGCCATGGTCTCCAGGTCGGTCTGCATCAGGCCCTCCATGGTGGTGTCCGCCGCGTTCTGATCGGCGAACTCCCGGATGGACTGGCTGCCCACGTTGCTGGTCATGATGATGATGGTGTTCTTGAAGTTCACCACACGACCCTGGCTGTCGGTCAGGCGGCCGTCGTCGAGCACCTGCAGCAGCACGTTGAACACGTCCTGATGGGCCTTTTCCATTTCGTCCAGAAGCACCACGGAGTAAGGCTTGCGGCGCACGGCCTCGGTAAGCTGGCCGCCCTCGTCATACCCCACGTAGCCCGGAGGCGCACCGATCAGACGCTGGACGCTGAACTTTTCCATGTACTCGCTCATGTCTATGCGGATCATGTTGCGCTCATCGTCGAACAGGTACTCCGCCAGGGCCTTGGCCAGCTCGGTCTTACCTACGCCGGTGGGACCCAGGAACAGGAAGCTGCCGATGGGACGGTTGGGGTCGGAAAGGCCGGCACGGTTGCGGCGGATGGCCCCCGCCACCGCGGCTACCGCCTGGTCCTGGCCGATGACCCGCTCCTTGAGCTTGTCCTCCAGGTCCACCAGCTTCTGCAGCTCGCCCTGCATCATCTTGTGCACGGGAATGCCCGTCCAGGCAGAGACCACCTCGGCGATTTCGTCCGACGTGACCTCCTCGCGCAGGATGGCGCCGCTCTGCTGCTTGGAAACCAGCTCCGCCTCCGCGTCCTTCAGCCGCGCCTGCAGCTCAGGGATGCGAGCGTACAGGATCTCGGAAGCCCGGGAAAGGTTGCCTTCGCGGGTGGCTGCATCTGCTTCGTTCTGCAGCTGCCCCAGCTCTTCCTTCAGATTCTGCACGTTGACGATGACGTCCTTTTCGTTCTGCCATTCCGCCTTGGCGTGGGTCAGGCTGTCCTGCAGCGCCGCGATTTCCTTGCGCAGGTTTTCCAGGCGCTCCTTGGAGGCCTCATCGCTTTCCTTCATCAGGGCCTGCTCTTCGATCTGCATCTGGGTCAGCTTGCGATCCTGCAGATCGATTTCCTCCGGCATGGAGTCGATGTCGATGCGCAGGCGGCTTGCCGCCTCGTCCATCAGGTCAATGGCCTTGTCGGGCAGGAAGCGGTCGGAGATGTAGCGGTTTGAAAGCTCCGCCGCGGAAACGATGGCGCCGTCAGTGATGCGCACGCCGTGGTGGATCTCGTACTTTTCCTTCAGGCCACGCAGAATGGCGATGGTGTCCTCCACCGAGGGCTCACCCACCATCACTTGCTGGAAACGACGCTCCAGGGCCTTGTCCTTTTCCACGTACTTGCGGTACTCGTCCAGGGTGGTGGCGCCGATGGCATGGAGCTCGCCACGGGCCAGGGCAGGCTTGAGCATGTTGCCCGCGTCCATGGAGCTTTCACCGGTGGAGCCGGCGCCCACGATGGTGTGGAGCTCGTCGATGAACAGGATGATCTTGCCCTCGGACTGCTTGACCTCCCTCAGCACCGCCTTCAAGCGATCTTCGAACTCGCCGCGGTACTTGGCCCCCGCCACCATGGCGGAAAGGTCCAGGGCGATGATGTCGCGACCCTGCAGGCTGCTGGGAACGTCGCCGTCGACGATGCGCTGCGCCAGGCCCTCCACGATGGCCGTCTTGCCCGTGCCGGGCTCGCCGATGAGCACGGGATTGTTCTTGGTGCGCCGGGAAAGGACCTGGATGGTGCGGCGGATTTCCTCGGAGCGGCCGATGACCGGGTCCAGCTTGCCTTCCCGAGCCATCTGGGTCAGGTTCTGGCCGTACTGCTCCAGCGCCTCGAACTGGGCCTTGCTGGTGGGGTCGGTCACCCGGAAGTCACCGCGAAGGTTGTTGTAGGCTTCCTCGATGTTCTTGCGGTTCACGTTTGCCGCGGAAAGGATGCGCCCTGCGGCTCCCTTGTCCTCGGACAAGGCGATGAGCAGATGCTCGCTGGTGGCGTACTTGTCGCCCAGCTTCTCCGCCGCCTTGACCGCACCGTCCAGCACATTCATGAACGCCTGGCCAGGCACGCCCTGCATGCCCATGATGCCGCCGGACTGCCGGGGCATCCGGGCGATCTCTGCGTCCACGTTGGCGTTGATCTGAGCCGGTTCGGCACCGATGCGCTTCAGAATGGAGGTGATGTTGTTTTCTTCCTTGACCAAAAGGGCCTTCAGCAGATGAATGGGCTGGGTTTCGGCGGACTCTGCTTCCGCCGCAATGCCCATTGCCTCCTGCATGGCCTCCTGAGCTGTGGTCGCCAGCTTGTTCAGATTACCCATGTTCATTGCCATGATGTCCCCCTTTCAAAAGGAGTGTTCATATAAGGCTTATGGAAGATACCTGGTTATTGAAGGCATGTCGCTTACGCGGACCAGGGAGTTCACGCTTTCCCGGGTCTCCAGCTCGTGCACGCGGTCGGCAAGACGACGAACACGCTTGTGCATATCGTCCAGCTCCCGATCTCGCTCTTCCAACCTGCCCTGCAGGTCAAGAATTCGAATGACCCCGGCCAGGTTGATGCCTTCGTTGGTCAGCTCGTTGATGAGCTCCAGGCGCTCGATGTCCGCCTGGGAGTACATGCGGGTGTTTCCGCTGGTACGCTGCGGGGTAAGAAGACCTTTCTGCTCATAGGAGCGAAGGGTCTGGGGATGCACGCCTGCCAACTCGGCGGCAACGCCGATCATGTACACCGGCTTGTGTCTGTCGTTTAGCGCCATGTCCGTACTTCTTCCTTCGTAGCGGCCAGATAGGCTTCCATAGCCTTTTTCTGTTCTTCGTTCATTTCAGTGGGGACCTTCACCGCCACCTTCACCTGAAGGTCGCCGGATCCCTGTCCCTTGACCTTGGCGGCGCCTTTGCCCCGCACGGTCAGGATCGTGCCGTCTTGGGTGCCAGCGGGCACCTTTACCCGGATCTTGGTTCCGTCGGGAGCGGGCACCACCACGGATGTTCCCAGGGCTGCCTCAGCCACGGTGACCGGGGTGTTCACCACCACGTCGGCCCCGTTTCGCTCGTAGTACGGATGGGGCTCGATCTTGGTGGTGATCAGCAGGTCTCCGGGCTCGCCCCCCATGGTGCTGGGAGCGCCCTTGCCGCGGTAGCGGAGCCGGCCTCCGTCAACGGCGCCAGCGGGAACCTTTACCACGAAGGTGTCCGGGTCCTGCTTGCCGGGGATGCGCACCGTCACGCGCTTTTCCACGCCGTCGAAGGCTTCCTGGAAGCTCACCTTCAGGGTCACGTTCATGTCCTGACCCTTGGTGGAGCCGGCATGCCCGCCGCAGCCGCTGTTGCAGCCGCCGCAGCCTCCCTGCTGCGAGCCGCGCTGGTTGCCAAATCCGCCGAAGTTCCAGGAACCGAAGGCCCCCTCACCGCTGCGGATGCTTTCCAGGATGTCGGCCCAGGAGCCGAAGCCGCTGAACATGTCGCCTACGTTGGCGCCACCAGCTCCCCATCCGTTGGGAATATGGTTTGCGTTCGCCGTGCCGTACTGGTCGTACAAGCTGCGCTTCTTTTCGTCCGAAAGCACCTCGTAGGCTTCGTTAATCTCCTTGAACTTGGCTTCGTCCCCGCCAGCGTCCGGATGATGCTCGCGGGCAAGCTTGCGGAAGGCCTTCTTGATCTGATCGGCATCCGCATTGCGTGGAACGCCGAGCGTCTTGTAGTAATCAGGTGTGGCCTGAGCCATGCACGTTCCACCTCTTTTCAACAAGGAGAGCGGGCATAACCCGCTCTCCCTTCTGCTTGGTCGTTATTACATGCCGTCCGAAGAGCCGAGTTATTACTCTTCGTCAGCCTGTTCTTCCTTCGGTCGCTTCGGACCGCCGGTGGTAACGGTTACCATGGCGGAACGCAGGACCTTGGAGCCCATCTTGTAGCCCTTCTGATACACCTGGGCCACGGTTTCCTCGAACTGCTCGGGGTCGTCCACCACGGCCACCGCCTGATGTTCCAGAGCGTTCAGAGGCTGTCCCACCGGGTCCAGGATCTCCACGCCGTCCTTCTTCAGGGTGTCGATCAGCTTGTTGCTGACCGCACGCACGCCGTCAAGCAGACCGGTTTCGCCGTTGGCCTCCGCATAGGAGATGGTGCGCTCGAAGTCATCCAGCACCGGAAGCAGGTTGGTGACCAGCTTTTCCGTGGCACGCTGCTTTTCCGCAGCACGCTGCTCGTTGGTGCGGCGACGATACGTGTCCCACTCGGCGTGAAGGCGAACGTACTTGTCCTGCCACTCGGCGGCTTCGGCCTTGGCCTTGGAAAGGGCCTCCGCAGCAGCGGCTGCCAGAGCTTCGGCGTCCAGTTCGGAGGACTCCTCCATGGCCTCAGCGGCTTCTGCCACGATGGTCTGGGCTTCCTCGATCAAATCCCCCTGGGGGGCCGCCTCCTGGGCGGCCTCCACAGGCTTTTCCTCGTTGTTCATTACATCGCCCCAGTTCAGAGGTTCAGAGTTCTGTGTCATGATTACTTGCCCTGGTCGTCGACGACTTCGTAGTCAGCCTCGATCGGACCGTCGTTGCCCGGCTGGGCACCTGCCTGGGAAGGATCAAAGCCTGCGCCAGGAGCACCCTGCTCGGTGGAGTAGGCGATCTCGGCCAGCTTGTAGCCTGCCTGCTGCAGCTCCTCGGTGGCAGCCTTGATCTCGTCGATGTTGCCACCCTGGCTTGCGGTGCGAGCCTTCTCCACGGCAGCTTCCACGGTTGCCTTGGTGTCGGCCGGAACCTTGTCGCCCAGGTCGTTCAGGGTCTGCTCGGTAGCGTTGATCAGGGTCTCGCAGTTGTTGCGGGTCTCTGCGTCCTCCTTCATGCGCTTGTCCTCTTCGGCATGAGCCTCGGCGTCCTTGACCATGCGGTCGACTTCGTCGTCAGACAGTGCGGTGGAGCCGCTGATGGTGATCTGCTGCTGCTTGCCGGTACCCAGGTCCTTTGCGGAAACGTTCACGATACCGTTTGCGTCGATGTCAAAGGTAACCTCGATCTGCGGCACACCGCGACGGGCTGCCGGGATGCCGTCCAGCTTGAAGCGGCCCAGGGTCTTGTTGCCGGCTGCCATCTGACGCTCGCCCTGCAGGACGTGAATTTCCACGGAGGTCTGGTTGTCGGCCGCAGTGGAGTAGATCTCGGTCTTGCGGGCGGGGATGGTGGTGTTGCGGTCAATCATCTTGGTCATGACACCGCCCAGGGTCTCAACGCCCAGGGAAAGCGGGGTCACGTCCAGAAGCAGGATGCCCTGCACGTCGCCGGAAAGCACGCCGCCCTGGATGGCAGCGCCCATGGCCACGACCTCGTCCGGGTTGACGGACATGTTGGGCTGCTTGCCGGTCATGGTCTTGACCAGCTCCTGAACGGCCGGCATACGGGTGGAGCCGCCCACCAGAATGACCTCGTCAACGCCGCCGATGCTCAGGCCGGCGTCACGCAGTGCCTGCTCCACCGGCTTCTTGCAGCGCTCCAGCAGGTCGCGGGTGATGCGCTCGAACTCGGCGCGGGTCAGGGTGTAGTCCAGATGCAGCGGACCGCTTGCGTTCATAGAGATGAAGGGCAGGTTGATGGTGGTGGAGGTGGTGGAGGAAAGCTCCATCTTGGCCTTTTCCGCCGCTTCCTTCAGACGCTGCAGAGCCATCTTGTCGGCACGCAGGTCAACGCCCTGATCAGCCTTGAACTTGTCGGCCAGCCAGTCGATGACTCGCTGATCCCAGTCGTCGCCGCCCAGGTGGTTGTCGCCAGCGGTGGAGGCAACCTCGAACACGCCGTCGCCCAGCTCCAGGATGGACACGTCGAAGGTGCCGCCGCCCAGGTCGAAAACCAGGACCTTTTCGTCATGGTCGACCTTGTCCAGGCCGTAGGCCAGAGCCGCTGCGGTAGGTTCGTTGATGATGCGCTTCACATCCAGACCGGCGATCTTGCCTGCGTCCTTGGTGGCCTGACGCTGTGCGTCGTTGAAGTATGCGGGAACGGTGATGACCGCCTCGGTGATGGTTTCGCCCACCTGCTTTTCCGCATCGGTCTTCAGCTTCTGAAGCACCATTGCGGAAATCTCCTCGGGAGTGTAGGTCTTGCCGTCAATGTTGACCACCGCGCGGCCGTCCTTGCCGGCCTCCACGTTGTAAGCAACGGTCTTGCGCTCTTCGGAGGTCTCATTGTAGGAGCGGCCGATGAAGCGCTTCACGGATGCGATGGTGTTCTCCGGATTGGTGACTGCCTTGTTCTTTGCAGCCTTGCCCACCAGGCGCTCGCCGTCCTTGCCGAAGCCTTCCACGGAAGGAGTGGTGCGGTCGCCTTCTGCGTTGACCAGGATCTCAGGCTGAGAGCCCTCCATCACGGCCATAGCGGAATTGGTAGTGCCCAAGTCGATGCCCAGAATCTTCGCCATTTTATGTACGTCCTCTCACTCGAGTTGTGTTACCTAAGTTGGTCTTGAACTAGCTAGGTTTTCTTTAACGTTTACAAATATAAAATCTTAGTCAGGGAGTGTCAAGTTTTGTATTTCCAATTGTGCAGGTTTTATGATTGCCTCTACCTGCGGAAATATACGAACAGGACCTTTCCCGCTGTTCAGATCAGAGGGAGAAACTCCCGATTTCCCAGAGATTCTGAGCCTCCCCTGAAACGGATGGTGCCATTGGCAAAATAGATGGCCGCTATCGGTAATTTAATCTACTTAATTCCTAGGAATTTAATATGATTTGAGCAGACGAAAACCGCGGCGGGGACACACGCTAACTCGGGCTCCCCCCACAACCTGAAAGGTGAAGAACATGACAGTCAAGGCTCTCAACCGCATCGACGAGCTGGTCGGCAACACCCCGCTCATCAAGCTCAACGTTTCTGACAAGGCGAACGTGTACGGAAAGCTGGAGTACGTGAACCCCGGCGGATCGGTGAAGGACCGCATTGCCAAGGCCATCATCAACGATGGCATCGCCACCGGCAAGATCAACAAGGACACCGTGATCATCGAGTCCACCTCCGGCAACACCGGAATCGGCCTGGCCATGATCGGCGCGGCCTACGGACTGAAGACCATCATCTTCCTTCCCAACACCATGAGCGTGGAGCGGCGCAAGCTTATCGAAGCCTACGGCGCCGAGCTGCGCGTGGTGGAGGGCGGCGTTCCCCTGGCAAACGAAGAGGCCGCCAAGCTTCTGGCGGCAACGCCCAACAGCTTTGCCCCCAGCCAGTTCGACAACCCCGTTAACACCCGCATCCACTACCAGACCACAGGTCCCGAGATCTGGAACGACACCGAGGGCGACGTGGCGGCGTTCATTGCCGGCGTAGGCACGGGCGGCACGGTTACCGGCGCCGGCCAGTACCTGAAGGAGCAGAACCCCGACATCAAGGTCTATGCCGTTGAGCCTGAAGAGTCCCGCACCCTCGAGGGAGGTCCGAACGGCCCTCACAAGATCCAGGGCATTATGCCGGGCTTCATCCCCAGCATTCTGGATCAGGACCTGTATGACGAAATCGTCCACGTTTCTACCGAGGAGGCCTTCGAGTACCAGCGCAAGCTCAGCCACGAGCAGGGCATCTTCGTAGGCATTTCCGCGGGTGCCGCGACAGCAGCCGGCGCAAAGATCGCGGAGCGCCCCGAGTTCGCGGGAAAGAACATCGTGGTAGTGCTTCCCGACACCGGCGAGCGCTACCTTTCCATGTTGTAGCTTTAGTCCTCCTCCGTTTGTTCGGGCAAAGCATAGAAATCACTGCCCGAACCCTCTCCCATAGGGGGAGTGCCCCCCACACTCCCCCGCATACGCAAAAGGGCTGCTCCGCAGAGCAGCCCTTTGAAGTTCAAGCAGAACCGAAACGCCAGGAACTAGTCCTCGGCGATTTCAGTGATAGCGCCCATGGGGCACTCTTCGACGCAGTTGCCGCAGCCGATGCAGGCTTCTTCGTTCACGACCTCCACGACGCCGCCAACGACCTCGATTGCGCCCTCATCGCAAGCATCAACGCAGATGCCGCAACCGATGCACTCGTCAGCCTCAATTACAGGACGGGACATAGCTGGCTCCTCTCTTCAACTCATATAACAGTGGTCGAAATCAAATCAGGAAGCCCTGCCCCCTGATATTTCATCGACCGCACGATACCACGGCGCAACAGCTTTGCAAGGCACAGCATCTCTTTTTCCACACCTTAGCGGTAAGTGGGCGTACGACCGTTGCTCTGCGGAACCCTGCGGAAATCAGCAGATACGGGGAAGCTGCTCGCCCACCAGCATGTCCAGCATGCGCGTGCTGCCGAATCCCGTGCGCAGAAGCACCTTGGGTCCTCGCTCAGGCTTTGCCTGCTCCACCGTTCCTATGATCGCGGCATCTGCGCCGTAGCGGTTCTTCCGCATGGCCTCCAAGGCGGCCTGCGCCTGGTCGGCCGGGACCACGCAGACCATCTTGCCCTCGTTGGCAACTTGGAGCACGTCGTAGCCCAGCATCTCGCACGCACCGCGGACCACGTCCTTCACCGGAACCGCGTCCTGCTCCACCACGAAATCGCAGCCAGATTGCTCGGAGAGCTCGTTGAGGGTAGAGGCCAGGCCGCCGCGGGTGGGGTCACGGAAGCAGCGGGTTTCGGGCGCTGCCTCCAGCACCTGGGCGATCAGGTGGTTGAGGGGCGCTGCATCGCTTTCGATAGGCGCGGAAAAGCCCAGCCCCTCGCGGGTGGACATGATGGCAATGCCGTGGTCGCCCAGGGTGCCGCTGACCAGGATTGCATCCCCCGGTCGGCACTGGGCGCCGCCCAGGTTGACTCCCGGCTCCAGCACGCCGATGCCGCTGGTGTTGATGTACACGCCGTCTCCGTGGCCGCGGTTTACCACCTTGGTATCGCCGGTGACGATGGTCACCCCGGCCTCCCGGGCGCATTCCGCCATGCTGGCGCAGATGCGCTCCAGGTCCGCGATGGGAAAGCCTTCTTCCAGCACAAAGCCGCAGCTCAGATACTTCGGCGTGGCACCGCTGGTGGCCACGTCGTTCACCGTTCCACACACTGCCAGATGGCCGATGTTGCCGCCGGGGAAGAAATGCGGGGTCACCACGAAGCTGTCGGTGGAAAAGGCAAGGCGCTGGCCCGGGGCAAGCTCCGGCAGCACCGCGGCGTCATCGCCTCGCAGCAGGTCTTCGCCCCCATAGGCCTGGAAGAACACTTCCTCGATGATGCGCTTCATCATCTTGCCACCGCTACCGTGGCCCAGCATAACGGTACCGTCCATGAATCGGCCTCCTTGCTCTGGTCGGAAAAATGCCGCTGCAGACGGCGCCACAGCGGCTGAAAAAGTAGGGTTATGCGTAGTCGTGGACCGAGGTCAGGGCCAGGTGCCCGTTCTTCACGCCCTTCAGCCCCAGGATGCGGTTGCCCACTTCCTGCACCAGCTCCGTTTGCCCCCGAAGGATGATTACCTCTAGGCAGGTGTGATGGTCCACATGCACGTGGGTCGTTGCCAGAATGTTGGCGAAATAGTCGTGCTGGATGCCGTGGAGCTTGTCCCGCAGATCCACCGCGTGATGGTCGTATACGATGGTCAGGGACCCCATGACCTCCACACCAGGAAGGTCGCATTCCTCCTCCACCAGCGCGCCGCGAATCAGGTCGCGCACCACTTCGCTGCGGTTCTTGGCCAGGCCGCGCCGGGCAACCAGCTGATCGAACTGGATGAGCAGGTCTTCGGGCACGGCCACCGAAAACCGCATGAGATCGTTTGCCATGACTAGACCAAGCTGACCGTCACGCCGCTGTTGGACTCGGCTTCCTCCTCCATGGCGTCCTTTGCCTCGTCAAGGGCGGCGCGGACTTCATCGAGCAGGTGCATGGCCGCGTGGAGCTTTTCCCCGGCAGCCGCAAAGCCGGCATCCTCGGCCTGATGGCCCAGGTTGTGGACCCACCTGCGCTCAAGCTTGATGTGGTCGTCGATTTGATCGATCATCTGCTCGAACTGGGTGGTGTTGACGCCGTTGGTGCACATGTTTGCCTTCTTTCGTTTCTGGCTGCTCCTGTTCCGAAGCAGCCGCACCCTGCCTCCCCATGGTGGTTTGCGAGTTTTTTCGCACACGAGGCAGTTGATACCACATAATGCAGTTATACGCTTTCCGAACCTTTGTTCAAGGAGCAGTGCGAAGATTAACGGTAAACGTAACACTTTTGAGCAGGCGGCCGCATCCGCCATCGATGAGCACGCAGCCCATATTGACGGCTCTGCCTTCGGCCTGCTGTGCGTGGTAAGCGCCGCGGAGCTGGAGCCACTGGCCCAGAACGCGCTGCAGAGCACCGCTGTTGCCCTAGGGTACGGAGATCGGGCGGTTTCCTTCGTGACGTTGGGCAGTGAAGCTGAGCTTTTGGAGCCCGCCGCCCTTCTTTCGGTGGTGGAGGCCCTGGATCCCGTTGCCCTGGTGGTCACCGACGCCGTTGCCGCTGAGTGCATGAGCCGGGCGTACAAGTGCGAGGTTCCCACCCAGGCTAGCAGCCGCGTTCTGGGTCGCACGTGCGTGGCGTTCAGGGATTTTTCGGAGATGCTGGAGACTCCGGAACTGAAGCAGCAGGCTTGGGCCCTTCTGAAGCGGCTTCCCCTCTGGGATGCCCTGCGGTAGGGCCGTACGCGAGCTCTGCAGCTGGTATTTGCTCGCCTGCTGACAAAGACTAAGACTTGACTAGAGCCGCGTGTTTATCGACGAAACGCTACGGAAAAGGTGAAGGCTCGGGCGGACCAGTTAGCACATTCGCCCGAGCCTTCGTTGTGAGAAGAGAGGGAAGTTCCTTAGAACGATTACTATACTAACTCTAATTTATTCATAATCAAGTATTATTTACCGTTCTGATTAACATTTTCCAAAAAAGAGCCCAAATCGGCCGGCAAGCAGAGCAGACCCACCCACATCCCTTCACCACCCCTTGGCAACCAGGACTCCCTGGGTTGGATTTCGCCCTGGCCCAAGGCAATTCCTTCCCTGGAACGCTATGATGAAACATAAACCGCAAACAACCCCAAGGAGACCCCATGAGCAACAAAAGCCTGGCAAAAACCCCTGATGAGACCTGTATTCTGGTAACCGGCGGAGCAGGGTTCATCGGCAGCCACACCTGCGTGGAGCTGCTGGAGCAAGGCTATTCCGTGGTGGTGGTGGACGACCTGAGCAACTCCAGCCAGGTGGCCCTGGACCGGGTGCGCCGCATCACCGGCACCGATGTCGCCGACCAGATGCATCGCCTGGTCTTCCACAAGGCCTCCATCCTGGACCGCCAGGCCCTGGACCAGATCTTTGCCGAGCACAGCATAGACGCCATCATCCACTTTGCCGGCTTCAAGGCCGTGGGCGAAAGCGTGAGCAAGCCTCTGGAGTACTACTGGAACAACATAGCCGGCACCCTGGTCCTGTGTGATGTGGCCCGCGGCCACGGCGTGAAGAACATCGTGTTCAGCAGCAGCGCCACGGTTTACGGAGAACCCGAGTTCATTCCCATCACGGAAGATTGCCCCAAGCACACCGCCACCAACCCCTACGGCCAGACCAAGAGCATGCTGGAGCAGATACTGACCGACCTGTACGTTGGAGACAACGAGTGGAACGTGGTGCTCCTGCGCTACTTCAACCCCATCGGCGCCCATGAGAGCGGCCTGATCGGCGAAGATCCCAAGGGCATCCCCAACAACCTGGTCCCCTACGTAGCCAAGGTTGCCGTGGGAAAGCTAGAGGCCGTGGGCGTGTTCGGCAACGACTACCCCACCCCCGACGGTACCGGCGTAAGGGACTACATCCACGTGGTGGACCTTGCCCGCGGCCACGTTGCGGCTCTGAACTGGATGGGAGGCAAGGTGGGAACCGGCAAGGCAATCGGCCTGGGCTCCCTTGCAGGCACCCCCGCGGAGGATGGCACCCGTCGCGGCGTGGGCATTTTCAACCTAGGCACGGGCACGGGCAGCAGTGTTCTGGACGTGATCAAGGCCTTCAGCGCGGCATGCGGCAAAGAGCTGCCCTACGTGATCAAGCCCCGTCGCGCGGGAGACATTGCCACCAACTACGCCGCCTGCGATAAGGCCCGTACCGAACTGGGCTGGGTTGCCGAGTACGACCTGGACCGCATGTGCCAGGACTCCTGGCGCTGGCAATCCCGCAATCCGGACGGGTACGCCACGGCCCAGTAGCCAAGCAGCCCCGTCATGAGGACGAAGGTCAGCCCCAACATGCTGGCTTGAACCCGCCCATAAAACGAGCGGCGCACCGGATCACCCGATGCGCCGCTTTTGCGTTTGCTTCTGATGAGAGGATGCTAGTCCGTGCTCGCCTCGTTTTCATCGGAGGCAGAGGCGGTGATCTTCCCAGCCGCTTCCTTGGAGGTGGTGGGCAGGGAGCTGGCAATACGGGCGCCGGAGGTCAGCTTGACCTTGCTGATGTCCTCTCCCGACTCCATGAGCTTGATCATTTCCGCCAAACCCGCGGAATCGCTGAACACCCAGGAAACGCCGTTTTCCGTGCCGGTGGTGGACGGGGCCATGGCGGAGTACATCTTCAGGTTGTCCACGCCAATGTCCATGAACTGCATGGCCAGGCTGTACACGTCCATGACCGAAAGATCAGTGGTCACGCACTCAGACGCGGTCTGCAGCACGCCCAGCAGCTCAGTAGCGGGCAGGGAAAGGACTTTCTTGGCCATGGCCTGAATGACGATGCGCTGGTTGGAGGTGCGGGTGAAGTCGCCGTCGGCGTAATGGCGGCTACGGGCGAAGGTCAGGGCTTGGCGACCGTTCAGGGTCTGCTTGCCCGGCTCTATGACGGACTGGCCAGCCTTGGAGTCTTCGATGCGGTAGGGAACGTCAACCTCGATGCCGCCGATGGCGTCCACCAGGTTGCGCATATCCTGGAAGTTGACCTCCACGTAATGGGAGATGCTCACCCCGGTCAGCTCCGAGGTAGCTTCGATGGTGCCCGCAGCGCCGTTGCCGTAGGTGTACGCGGCGTTGAACTTGATGGTGGATCCCTTGTAGGTGATCTTGGTGTCACGCGGAATGGAAAGCATGGAGATCACGCCTTCGCTGGCATCCACCCTTACCAGCACGTTGGTGTCCGAACGAGCGCCCATGGCTTCGTTATTGGCGCGGCGGTCCGAACCGATGAGCAGGATGTAGAAGGGCTTGTCAAAGCTTTCCGTCTGAACCAGGCTGTCCTGGATGGCAATCTGCTGCTCGGTGCTGTACCCCTTCTGCATGTTGGCGTTGATGGAGTTCAGGTACAGCGCGCCTGCCGTGCCCACGCAGGAAAGGGCGCAAACAACCACCGCGGATACCACCAGACCCACCTTGGCGCCCACGCTCATCTTGCGGTTGCGCTTGGAGGTGTAGTTCTGGCTAGAACGGGAATACTCCGACGTCTGGGCAGCATGGCTGGCACGACCCACGGCTTGGACCTGGGTCTTACCCTTGTTCTGAGAATAGTTGGAGGAAGGCTTCACCGGGGTCATGCCCGAGGGTGCGGCGTGCCTTCCCGAGCCGTAGCTTGCGGAAGTCCGCGAATAGTCCGCGGCGGTCTTTCCTTCCCCGCCTTGAGCGTTCTTGCGCTTTCCAAAAGCCATGGGTTGATCTCCTTGCCGTTGCAGGCGCCAGGGCCCGCGGTCAACACAGACGTAACCCTTGCAGTGTACCACCTGGGTAAAGTCAATCGGTCCCAGTCTTTGCGCACCGCAATATATTGCGTATCGTTTCCATAAGGCACACACAGAAGGAGAAACGACCCGCCAAGCGCAAGCCCAGCGGGTCGTTTCACGGGAAAGGGGTAGAGAAAGCGTTGGTGGCGGTTTCCAAGGGGTAGGGGCGGAAACCGCCGACCCGTACGCTATGCGTCGATAAGAGCCTCGGCGGGCTTGCCCAGCTCGGTGCCGATCTTCTGACCGATTTCGCGGTCGGTGGCACTTTCAGGAGCAGGCGGGTTCACGTCGAAGGGCACGGCCTTGGTGAACAGGGAAACCAGAGGCACGATGACGATGGAGGCCATCATGGCGAAGGCGCCGCA
>JAQXGX010000086.1 GCA_029006935.1 Eggerthellales bacterium
TTACCTCCACCAAGCGCATGTCGGACATGAAGGGCATGGTGTTGCACGCACCCACGATCTGGGCGCCGTCCGCTTCCTCGGCGTCGAAGACATCGTGGTTGAACTCCAGGTCGCCGCCGTCGGCCACGCGCTTGCGGAGCCGCTCGACCACGGTCTGGCGCTTCAGCTCGTCTTCGCCCACCACCAGGTAAGCCGGGCACAAGGCCTGGCTGGCAGAAGCGGAGGTGTTGGCAGCGTTGGACATGGGGCTATTCTACCGCACCGGGGCTGCCTTGACATCCTGGCCTGTTTCGTGGCCACGGAGTCGGGTCATTCGGTGCGGCCAAGGCTGCCTTGGCATCCTGCGCTTCTCCGGAACCGCGGAGTCGGGGCGGCCGCAAGGGCCGGGGTGCCTACGGCGCATCTGAGTACTGGGAGCGCAGGTACAGCCCGTCGGGGCTAAGGGTACAGGTCAGGTCACCTTGCAGATCAGTGCGCAGCACCTGGGCTCCAGCGTCCTGCAACGCCTCCATGACCTGGGACGATGGATGCCCGTAGCGATTCCCCTCCCCCACGCTCACCAGACATGCCTTGGGGCGAAGCACCCGCAGCTGCTCTGCCGTCACGCTGGCCTTGGAGCCGTGATGACCCACCTTGAACAGGTCCACGGCCCCCACCCTCCCCGAAGCAAGCATCTGGTCAAGCTGCTCCGACTCGGCGTCCCCGGTAAGCAGGGCGGTGCAATCGATCGTGCCATCGTCGTTGCAATCGGCACGCGCCAGCAGGCACAGGCTGTCGGCGTTGCCGCCCTGGTCCTGAAACGCATCCGGCCACACCACCTCCAGCTGAAGGGCACCCATGCAAAGCACGTCTTTCCTGCTCAGCGCCGTGACCCCCTCCCGCGCCACCGACTCCGCCGCCGTCATCAGGCTCGTGCACTTGCCGCAGTCGCACTCCCGCACCCCCGCCGCCACCAGCACGCGGTCAATCGCAACCACCTGGGAAAGATCCTCCAGGGAGCCGCAGTGATCGCTGTCCGGATGGGTGATGACCACCGCATCCAGCCTCCACACGCCGTTGCGGGCCAGCGCGCTACGCAGCAGGTCGCTGCGGTTCCCTGTATCCACCAACAGGGCCAGACCACCGCTGCGCAGCAGCAGGGCATCCCCCTGCCCCACGTTCAGGGCCACCACCTGGGTCCCCGCAAGAAGCGGTAGGACGAAAACCGCGGCCATAGCCGCCAGAGCAGCTGCCGTCATCGCGCAGACGGCGGTGCCCGCCCGCACCCGGGGCCACCACGCCCACAGCACTGCGGCCGCAAGAGCCGATGCCGCCACCGCAATCCCGCAGTTCAGCTCCACGGGAATGCAGGCCAAGGGCAGGTCCGCAAGCGCAGCCACCAGCCGCGTCATGGCCTTGGCCCCCAGAAGCGGCAGTCCCAGGGTTACGGAAGCCGTCCATGGAAGGGCAAGGGAAACCAGCGATCCCACCAGGCCGCCGCAGCACACCGCGCTGAGCAGGGGCGCTGCCACCACGTTGGCAAAAGGACTGATGAGAGAAAGCTGCGAAAACTGCGCGGCGGATACTGCCTGGGACAGCATGCCAGCCGCAAGGGACACCGCAAGGCCGTCCACCACAACCCCTTGCAGCCTGGGCAGCCAACTGCGCAGCCAGCTGGCAAAGAGCTGGGCAAACAGGGCAATCCCCAGGGTCGATCCTGCGCTGAGCAGGAAGGAAAGGGAGGTGGAGGTGGAGGCATCCAGAGCAACGCACACCATGATGCAGGCTCCCAGGGCACTCAAGGACGACGCCTGCCGGCGGGGGACAAAGCTCAGCAGACCCAGCACCGCCATGATGGCGGCTCGGAAGGCGGATATGGGGGCGCCCGCGAACACCACGTAGGCGCCCATGAACACCGCCAGCACCCAAAGGGAAGCGCGCTGGTCAAGACCCAGGGCTGCAAGAAGGCCCCGGAGCAGCGCCGACACGATGGCCAGATGGGCCCCGCTAACGGCCACAAGATGAGCCAGCCCTGAGGCCTGGAAGTCCCCGTAGGTTTGGGTGTTGCGCAGGTTGGCTCTATATCCGCAGGTCAGGGCCTGGAGCACTCCCACGGAAGAATCCAAGTCCCGGTCGGTTTCGGCCCCTGATTCCGACGCTCCCCCATCCCCTAAGGCACCCCACGCAGACGCAAGGCCTGTCTGCCGGGCCTGCCGCTCGATTCCGTCTATGGCGGCGTTGCGCAGCCCCACTAGGGTAGCTGCGGGCGAAAAACCTTCCGGGAACGTGCTTCCTGACTCCAAGTCCTCCTGCTCCCTGCCACCCCCGTCCACCGTGACGTAGGCAACCGCCACCGCGCCCTGGGCCCACAAGCTCTGGGCATATTCGCCATCCTGATCAGGAACGCTCCATCTCACGTTCCCGGAAACGCAATCTCCATACCGCGGAGCCTCCGGGGCGCCTTCTACCACCACGCGGACCCGGGGACCGCCGCCGCCGTCCAGCACCACCCGGCCCAATCCGGCAAAGCCATTGGAAAAGCCACTCGTAACCGCAGAGGCATCCTGCTCAAAGCGGAATGAAACGCGCTCGTGGTCGGCGCGTCCTCCCTCCACCCAGGCAAGGTCCCGCAGCAGGTGCCCGGAACCCGCTGCTCCGCACAGCATCCCAAGGCTCACTCCCAGCAGGCCGCAGAGCAGCACCGAGGCAGACCGACGAACCATGCACAGGGCAATTCCAACGCTGACCACGGCAAACACGCCCATCAGCGCATCCCAGGCGCTGATGGGAAGAAGACGGCCCCCAGCAAAGCCCAGCCCACAGGAAAGCCACGCTCCCAAGCCGCAGATCAGCAGCGGAGGTAGGCTCGGACGCACCGCGCTAAAGCTGACGCCGCCTTCCACCGGGTACTTCTGCCGGCCCAGACCACCGGACGTTCCCAGGCTACCGCCATAGGCTCCCCGCCTTCGCCGAACCGCACCCCGTCTCCGTAACCGCCGCCTTCCCATAAGCCCTAGCCCACGGTGATGGAGTCGCGAATAGCCGCAAGCTTCTTTTCCCCGATGCCGCTTACCCGAGTCAGGTCGTCGACCTTGGCGAAGGGCCCGTTGGCAGTTCGCTCGTCTATGATCTTCTGAGACGTGGCGGGCCCGATCCCCTTCAAGGTCTGTAGCTCAGCGGAGGACGCGGTGTTGATGTTGACCTTTCCCGTTCCCGTCCCTACTGGCTGGGAGCCCGAGTCCCCTGACGATCCCGAAGACGCAGCAGATCCTGCGGCCGAGCCGCCTTCTTGC
>JAQXGX010000087.1 GCA_029006935.1 Eggerthellales bacterium
TGGTAAAGACGTCGAAAATGGCAGCGGCGCACCCCCGGGAAGCGATGCGGGGGTTCCTGGCTTTGGCAGCAACTCCAACAATGCCAGCAACCGCCGCTCAGAGTGGCAGCAACGGCCGAAATGGCAGCGACCCCCATACCGCACGCCAGCAAGCGTCGAGTTGGCCGCCGCCCTTTGCCACACGCCAGCAAGCACGCGAAACGAGCAGCGGCCTAAGCCGGGGTGCGTCAGATTCGCGCCTGTCGAAGCGAAGCGCTCTGGGGTGCGTCAGGTTGGGCCGAGGGCGAGCGCAGCGCGCCTCTGTGCGGCGAAGCGAAGGCCCCTCCGAGAAAATCACCCCAGCCCGTAACGGGGCTGGGGTGCGTCAGATTCGCGCGAGAACGAAGTGAGCGGCCTTCGTGCCGTGAACGAGAGTTCGCAGCGTGAAGATGACGTGCCCTGGCTCCGTTACCTGTGGGAAGCTTCGAATTCCTTCATATACTCCACCAACGCCTTCACGCCCTCGATCGGCATGGCGTTGTAGATGGATGCGCGCATGCCGCCCACGGAACGATGGCCCTTGATGTTCTCGATGCCCTTGGCCTTGGCCCCCTTGACGAACTCGGCGTCCAAGTCGGCATCGCCGGTAACGAAGGGCACGTTCATGATGGAGCGGTCTTCCTTGCGAACCGGGGCCTGGTAGAAGTCGGTGGAATCCAGGTAGTCGTACAGAACCGCAGCCTTTTCCTGGTTGCGCTTCTGCATGCCCTCCAGGCCGCCCTGGGCCAGGATCCACTTGAACACCTTGCCGCAGATGTAGATGCCGTAGCAGGGCGGAGTGTTGCTCATGGAGCCAGCGTCCGCCTGGGTCTTGTACTGCATGATGGTGGGCACGTACTCGGGCAGGTCTTCCCTGATCAGGTCCTCCCTCACGATAACGATGACCACGCCGGCAGGACCCACGTTCTTCTGCACGCCACCGTAGATCAGACCGTACTTGGTCACGTCGATGGGCTCGGAAAGGAAGCAGCTGGAAACGTCGGCCACCAGGGGAACATCGCCGGTCTGGGGCAGCTTGTGGAACTTGTTGCCGTATACGGTCTCGTTTTCGCAAATGTACACGTAGTCGGCATCCGGGGAAAGCTCCAGCTCGTCAACGTTGGGCACGTAGGTGAAGTTCTGATCCTCGGAAGAGGCGACCAGGTTGATCTGGCCGTACTTCTTAGCCTCCTTGTACGCCTTCTTGGACCAGCCGCCGCTCACGATGTAGTCGGCCTTGCCGGTCTTAAGCAGGTTCATGGGGATGGCTGCGAACTGCTGAGTGGCACCGCCCTGCAGGAACAGGACCTTATAGTTGTCCGGAATGCTCATGATGGTGCGCAGGTCGGCCTCAGCCTCTTCGATGATGCCCTTGAAGGCAGCGGAACGGTGGCTCATTTCCATGACTGACATGCCCGTGCCGCGGTAGTCGAGCATTTCCTGGGCGGCTTCCTGAAGGACTTCCTCAGGCAGCACGGCAGGACCAGCGGAAAAGTTGTAAACCCTAGCCATTCCTTATCTCCTTTTCTCGGGGCTTTCGTATTCGGCCATTGTAGCCCCCTTTAGCCTGATGGAGTGTTACGAAAAGGTTAACCAGGGCAAACGGTAGCACCTGTAAGCCCACGGAACCTCCCCTGAAACATGCCTCTACAGGCCGTTCACCACGTTACAAGGTCGCTCTCCCGCCGCTACCCGGGCCACGTTCTCCCACACCCAGGTATGGGCGCGATGAAACATTCCCTCGGTGACGCCGCCGATATGAGGACTGAGCACCAACCTCTGCGCCACCTGATCCCCTGCGGCGAGCAGCGGATGGTCGAGCTGCACCGGCTCGGGGGAAAGCGTGTCCAATCCCGCCATGGCTATCTGACCCGAAGTCAGGGCCTGGGCAAGGGCCTGCTGATCCACGATTTCTCCTCGGGCGGTGTTGATCAAGATGGCGGAAGGCTTCATGGCAGCCAGGAAGTCGGCATCCACCAGATTAACGGTCTGGGGCGTAACGGGGCAGTGCAGGCTCACGATGTCCGCCGTAGCCGCGATTTGCTCCACCGTGGCGAAGGTCACCCCCAGGCGCTGCTCCTCTTCCTCGGAAAGCCTGCTGCGCTTGTTGTACAGCAGCTTGCAGCCGAAGGGGGCAAGGCGCTGCGCCGTGGCTTGGGCAATGGCCCCGAAGCCGATCAGGCCCACGGTGCAATCCCCCAACTCCCGAATGCCCTGAACCATCAGGCGCTCCTTGGTCTGGATTTGCTGGCCGCCCATCACCGCCGCGTGCCCGGAGACCACGCCTCGCAAACACCCTAGCATCAGCAGCACCGCCTGCTCTGCCACGGCGCCGGCGTTCACCCCGGCGTTATTGCACACGTACACCCCGGCATCCGCCGCCGCCTTGCAGTCAATGGCGTTGAAGGCCACGCCTTCGGAATGAATCAGCTTCAGGTTCGGCATGCCAGCAATAAGAGCAGCGCTGACCAGGCTGATGGCATCGGCCATGATGAAATCCGCATCAGCATGCTTTTCCAGAATCTGGTCATCCGAGGTCCCCCGGGGAACCACCACCAGCTCGCACTGCTCCACCACCGGAAGGGCCGGCAGGTACCTGCGGGTACGCTGCTCGTCGCCAATCACCAGCATCTTCATGAAAAACTCCTTCCCCAACCAAGATCAGACCACGCTGACCAGTCGGTCCTGATACGCAACCGAAACCTGCGCACCGTGGCACTGCTCCTGGAGCAGGCTACGTTGCACCTGAAGCGGAAGCCTGTAGGTATTGTTGTTGCGAGAAACGTGCATGGCCACCACCTGCTCCAGGCCATCATGCAGAAGGCTTTCCAGCTCCTGTCGGGCCTGACCGTTGCTCAGATGGCCCACATCTGACGCCACCCGCTGCTTGATATGGTACGGATAGGGACCCACCTTGAGCATATGGGGGTCATGGTTGCTTTCCAGCGCCAGGATGCGCGCGCCGCCCAGCCCCTCATGGCATTCCGGGGTAACGACCCCCGAATCCGTCAGGTATCCCAGCACGTCCATGGGGACGAAGGGTCCATCCGCTCCCTCCGAAGCCCCGGGGAGATCAGGCGCCTCCACCCGAAAGCCGAAGGACGCCGCCACATCATGGGATGACCTGAGCACATGGACCTGGCATCCGGCAAGGGAAAGGGCGCTTCCCGCGGCAAAGGGGACGAACTCCGCCAACCCGGTCTGCACCACCCCGGAAACAGGCTTCGAGGCGTCCCTCACCGCTGGAGCCGTGTACAGCGGAACATGCACGCCCAAGCGCGCCAGGCCTCGCAGCACCACGCCCAACCCCTTGGTGTGATCGGAGTGGTCATGGGTGATCAGGATTCCGTCCAAGCTTGCAGGATCGAAGCCGGCCTCCTGGCACCGGGCGAAGAAGTCCCGCTTGCAGATTCCGCAGTCGATGAGGATGCCCCGGCCCGTTGCAACGTTTTCCACCACCGCAGCATTTCCCCCGCTGCCGCTCGCCAGCACATGCAGGCGCAGGGCGTGACGCGCCGGGCCTTGAGGCTCGTTCATTTCCGGCAGAGCATCGGCCTTCCGAGCCTCCTGCACCCGGTCGCTGCTCAATCCAACCTCCTCAGGAAGCATCCCCGCTCACCACGATCCTTTCGTCCCGCTCATACACGCCCATGGGCGCGCCTATTGCATCCCGCCAGCAACCTGCAAACGCCTATCCGAACAAGCCCATCCATTGCCAATAGGGCACGCTCACCGCCAGGGCGATCAGGCATATGCCCATGTAGACTCCGCTGAAGCGGGCAGCATCCCCATGGGTGATCATCTGACCGTCCACGGCGGCATATCCCGTCAGGTAGACCGGGTTCTGATACGGGGCGAAGAAGGGGCTGATCATGCAGTACATGGCCATTCCCACCACCCACGGATCGATACCCTGGGATTGTGCCAAGGGCACCATGAACACCATGACGATGTTCAGGTAGGCCATTTCGGAAACGATCACGAACCGCAGCACCATGGTGCTCACGCCAACGCCCAGCACGAACACGTAGGGGTTTTCGGCCATGCGCTGGAACAACGGACCGCATACCGTCACGATCCAGTCGTTCACCCCAGCGTGGGAAAACACGCTGCCCAAGCCGAACACCGTGCCCATGAAGATGAGGGACTCCCAGTTCACCTGGGTACGCAGACCGTTCTTCCCCAGAATGCCGCAGGCAACCGTGGCAACAAGGGCGACCAAGCCCACCACATGGGTGGGCACGCCATGGAGCGGCTCCGCCACCCAAAGGGCAATGGTCACCAGAACAATGACGCACATGCGCTTTTCGTCAACGCTCATGGACCCCAGGCGCTGGTCCAAGACCGCCGCAGCATCATCGCGGGGCGCAGAGGGACCCGCCTGCTCCGAGTCGGGGGCATCGTAGAGGCGCACCAGGGCAACGTAGCTCAGAAGCGTTGCCACCAAGAACCAGGGCAGTGCCGCCACGAACCAGTGAAGCAGGTCAAAGCGAGCCACCACGTCGGCAGGAAGAAGCCCCACCAGGGCATATCCCAAGATGCTGGCGGAAATGACTGCAGGCCCGATATTGCGCACGCCCGCCAGCATGGCCAGGAAGAGTCCCTGCATGCGCTTTCCCTGACGCGCGTATCCCATGGCCTCCCCCACGCTCATGGCCACGGGAGCAAGGATGGCGGTCTTTGCCGACAGGCTGGGAATAAGCGGGCCCAGCACCGTGCCCACCGTCAGGAAGCCCGCGGCCTGCGCCTTGAAGGTTCGGGGAAACAGGCGAAGAATGGCCAGGGCCATGCGACGCATGAGGCCGCTCACCTTCATGCCCGCGCCCAAGCCGAAAGCACTCACCAGCAGCCACCAGGTAGGCTCGGAAAACGCCGAAAGACCCACCTCCGTGGGGACGCCGGCAATCACCAGCAAGGCCGCGATCATAAGCAGGCCGGTGGCGTACTCTGGAAGCACCGAGGCCACCCACCACACCACCGCCCAGACCAGCACGCCCAGGCAGGCGCAGCCTTGGAAGGACAGGCCCACGTCGGCAGCGCTCAGACACGCGCCCACGGCAACACCTGCCGCCACGCCCGCCATAGCCACCACCACGCGCCTCATAACCGAGCCATCCTTCCCCGCCCCTTGAGCGGACCAATAACCGAAACGCTTTGACCCGCCCATTCTAGCAGTATCCAACGGCCTCGCATTATACCGAACATCTGTTCTTGTTACAAGAAGGGCAGTCGCATCCGCCGCCTGCCGCCAAACGCCAGAAAAAAATGAAGACCCGGCAGGACCGCGGGCACCACGTCCCACGACCCGCCGGGTCCCATTGGCAATGCAGCCGTGTCAGGGAACCGCAGCCCCTTCGGCCCGTTCGTCCGCTAGCCGCGGGCAGCGTGGTCCCGCTCGATCTGATCCTTCCATTCCGCCGCCCGGGCTTCCCTGGCCTGTCTGCGGGGAGCGGAGCTCATCTGAACGGTGGCATTGCTCACGGCGTCGAACATGATGGCGCTGCCGGCGGCATCGCATACGTAGCTGGCAGCGCTCTGGGCATCAATGCCGATGCGCGCCGCCTCCTGCGCGGCGTCCATGTTGGCCCCCAGGAACATGAAGGTCCACCCCTCTTCCTCCACCGCGCCGATCATGGACTTGACCTGGGCGTAGGTGTAGTGGCTGCTGGAGTTTTCAAAGCCATCCGTGGTGATGACAAAGATCAGGTTGGCCGCTTCGAAGCCCTTCGGCTGGCACGCCTGGACCTGGCGCATGTGGGAGATGCTGGTTCCCACCGCATCCAGCAGCGCCGTGCATCCTCCGGGCTCGTAGGAGTCCGCGGTAAGCTGCGGCACCTGGTCGATGCTGCGGCGGTTGGCCAGCACCCGCACGTGATGGTCGAACAGCACCACTGTGACCAGGGTGGGCACGCCGCTTTCCCGGTGCTTGGCAAGCAGCGCGTTGATGCCGCCTATGGTGTCGTCCTCCATGCCGCACATGGAGCCGCTCTTGTCCACGATCAGCACCAGCTCGGTGTAGTCCGCGGAAGGCGACGACCCACAGGGCTCGCAGCGGGACCAGGGGTCCAGCCACTCCCTTTCCCGGAAGCCCTGGCCGTCCCAGAAGCTCGAAGGAGCCCCTCCCTCAGCAGGGCGCACGCCGTGGCCCCGGCCGCTCTTGCCAGCCCCCTTGCCCTTGCCCGCTCCCTGGTCGTTCATCCAGCCGCTCATCCTCTTCATCATGGCAAGTCCTTTCGTCCTGGTTCCCTGACCCGGCCCGCGCCGAATCCCCGTTACAGGACCCACTCTACCCAGCAGCGGGGCGACCGTGGTCAACTGGCAGTTGACATCGCCCTTCCCCGGGAAAGGCGCAGCGCCACCACGCCAGCTCACCTGCGGTACAATGGGCCGCAACGACTGCGAGCACCGACCACACCTTGGAGGCAACCGTGGAAACGCGTCAGGACCCCCTGCTGAGCATTCTGGGCGAACCGTCCGTTCGCTTCACCCTTCCCGACTACCAGCGCTCCTACTCCTGGGGCCAAAGCCAGTGCCTGGAGCTTTGGCGAGACATCATGCAGTCCGCCCGGGAAAAGAGGCCTCACTTCGCCGGCATGTTCATCTGCGCAGATACCGCCGACGCTCCCCAGACCCAGCAGGAGCAGGACGAAGCAGCTGGCGATCCCGCCGCGTGCCCCCCTCGCGTCCTGGAGATCATAGACGGGCAGCAGCGCCTGACCACCACCTTCCTCATGCTCACGGCCTTTTCCCGCTACGCTCGGGAAAGGGGCCTGAACTTCTACGGCGCCGGTCCCGACTACGTGGAAAGCACCTTCCTGACCTGCCCGAACGGTCAAAAGCTCACCCTGTCCCAGGAAGATCGGGAGGTGCTCCTGGCCCTGCTTGACGGGAAAAGCGCCCAGGAGGCCGCCGAGGGTCTGCCCGCGCACCGCAGGGACCGCAACCGGGTGGTGCAGAACTTCCGCTTCTTCCAGGACCTCATGGCCCAGGACGACTTCGACGACGAAGCCTTCTGGCGGGGCATCAACGAGGTCTTCGTCATCCAGATCATTCTGGGCGAAGGAGATGACCCCCAGGAAATCTTCGAAAGCTTCAACTCCAAGGGCGTGAGCCTGGGCATTGCCGACATGCTCCGCAACCATCTGCTGGTGGCGGAGTCGCTGGAGGAGCAGGAGCGCCTGTACAGCACCTACTGGGAGCGGGTTCAGTCCGCCTTTGGCGACGATCCCGGCGGAAAGCGCCTGGGCGCCTGCCTGCGCTCCTGGGTCACCGTGCGCTGCAAGAACGCCCGAGGCCACAACGAGCGAGAGATGTTCGCCGCCTTCAAGGTCTATGCGGCGGAAAAGTTGGAGGGCCGCACCGAGCTGTGCCTGAAGGAGATGGTCAACTTCACCAGCATGTGGGCAGAGCGGTACCGCTACCACGCCACCAAGGCCTACGTTTCCTACAACTGGGCCACCCTGGGAGCAACCACCCTGGTCTCCGACGACCTGCGCCAGAAGGTCAAGGCCAACAAGGACAGCTGGTATTGGAAGCACTACATGAACGTGGACGTGACCAAGTAGGAGGACCCCATGCAGACCAAGCAGATCGCGCTCCTGGACTTCCTGGGACAACCCAAAACCCAGTTCACCATTCCCCCCTTCCAGCGGGTGTACTCCTGGGAGGAAAAGGAGTGCGGGGACCTGTGGGACGACTGCCTGAAGGCAGGCTGGCGCAACCGCTCCCACTTCATGGGCGTGGTGCTGTACGCCGCCAGCACCGAAGGCTGGCGCTCCTGCCAGCGGCTGAACGTGATCGACGGCCAGCAGCGCCTGACCACCTTCACCCTGCTGCTCACCGCGCTGTACCACCATCTTCTTGAAACGGGCGAAACCCTTGAGGGCATGACCGCCGAAGACCTTGCCGCCCGCTTCCTGCTGGTGGACGCAGACGGCCAGCTCCAACCCAAGCTGGTCCTGACCTACCTGGACCGGTTCACCCTGTTCGAGCTCATCGTGGGTGCGGAGCCCTCCAAAGAGCACTCCCAGCGCATCCTGGACAACTGCGCCTACTTCAAGGGAAGGATGGACCAGCCCGACTTCGACCTTGCCCAGCTGTGGACGGGCATACGGCAGCTTCTGGTGCTGGACGTTTCCCTTTCCGGCGATGACCGACCCCAGGCCGTGTTCGAGAGCCTGAACTCCAAGGGAATGTCCCTGACCACCGGCGACCTTCTGCGCAGCCGCATCCTCCTGTACGATCGGGAGCACCCCGGGGCCGACCTGTTCTCACGCTACTGGAAGAAGATCTGGAGCATCGGGAACTCCTGCGTGCCCGACGGGGCCAAGAGCGCAGACGGCCCGAGCGTGCTGGTGGAGGCGTGGATTGCCACCAAGTGCCGCGACATGGCCCTGATCCACGATGAAACCCAGATCTACCCCTTCCTGAAGACCCTGCTTCGGACCACGTACCAAAACGATCTGCCGGCGCTCCTGGCCGACCTGGACAGCTTTGCCGACGACTTCAAGCGCAAGGACGCCTTCCGAGAAACCGCCCTGACCTACCGAGCCGAATGGGTGAAGGGCCGCATGGGCACCTCCATATCCACCTACCGGCTCTTCGGCACCGCGGGACACTAGCCCCACGGCATCCGCCCGTCCGACCGGTCCGACCGCCCAAGCAGTTCCTACAGCTCCAGTACCAGTCCGCAGCTCATGGGCTTCACCACGTCCGCACCCAGTTCCCGGGTCAGCACGTCCAGGGCATCGGGGCCGGTGCAGTGCCCGGTCACCACCAGCTCCACGCCGGTTTCCCCCAAACGCCGGGCGAAGTCCCGCACCTGGTCCCGCGGGGTTTCGTACAGATGGAAGCCTCCCACCACGGCACGGACCCGCTGGCCGGGCCATGCCTGCTGGGCTTCCCGCACCACCACGTCGGCACCGGCGTGGCAGCAGCTGTTGAACACGGCTATGCCGCCGCTTTCCAGCTCCACGACCAGGCTCTGCTCGTGGGAGAAGTCATCCGGTCGCAGGTCGTCAACAGGACCTGCAAGCATATGGCTGGCACGCCCCACCTCCTCCAATCCGGGAGTGGAGTGCCCCAGCAGCCAGAAGCCCGGTGCCACCTGCACCCGCTCCCCCACCCGTACGATACGGCTGGCATAGGCGGAAAGCACGCCCCGCGGCACGCCGATGTACTCCAGTTCCTTGCCGGGATGCTCCGCGTAGCAGTCTTCCCCACAGGATCGCTGCACGTAGAAGGACGCATGGGCATTGCGGGCAAAGAAGGCAGCCATGCCCCCGGCATGGTCGAAATGAGCATGGGAAAGCACCGCGGCGTCCACCCGATCCAGGTCCACTCCCAGCTCCTGGGCGTTCACGGCGAACAGCTCGGTGGCGCCGGCATCCAGCAGCACCGTCACCTCCCCCTGCTCCACCAGGGCGGAAAGCCCCCATTCCCCCTGAAGGCCGCAGCCTGCCTGATTGTCTACCAGAATCGTTAGCCTCACGTCTTACCCCCTGCCGCCCAGAAGCGGCTGATCGAACTGGAACAGCGTTTCGTTGATGGTGAACACATCGTACACGCCCCGGCTGATCAGGTACTCCATGATCACGTCGAAGCGGTTGCTCCGGGAAAGGGCATATCCCGCCCGGGCGAGCAGATCCCGGGTTTGGTCCAGATCAAGCTCCAGGGCCACGGCCAGGGCCAGCACGGTGCGCTTGGTAGGCACGTAGCTGGCATTGGAGCGAATCTTGCTGAACAGCTGCCGGCTCATGTTGGCGCGTTTGTAGACCTGGGCATCGGTCAGGCCCCGAGCGTCGATGAGCGAAAGAAGCGTGCCGGAAAAGCCCTCGTCCAGATTGGAGAGCAGATCCTCCAGATTCCCCGGCAAACTGGCCGCCGAGCAGGGAGCCGAAAGGGCAGCCTCCTCGTCCATATCCCGGGTCGGAAGCGCATCCGCCATCCAGCTGCCCGCACCGACCCGGACCGCATCCAAATCCGGGATCTTCTGGAAGGCGTCAGCCTCTGCTTCCAGGGCGAAGTCTTCGGAGCACAGCGGCTGCCGGAAGCGGCGCTGGCTGAAAGCCGCCCTTCTGCGGGACTCCTCCCGTTCCCGCTCCTCTTCCCGCTCCTGCAGCTGAGCCAGATGGGCCGAAACCCCCTTCCATTCCACCGCCGCTGCGCGGATGGCCTCCTTGCCGTACACCACCAGGGTCACGTCCGCGTCGGCATAGCGGTCCAGGAACTCCCCCACGGCCCCTCGAGCCGCATCCAGGGAAACCTGCACGGGAACGCCATAAGCCCCCGCACCCAGCAGGGACAGGGCAACGGACTGTGCCCCCACGGCCGCCGCCTTGCCCAGGGCGCTTTCGTAGGCATGGCGCAGAAGGGCCTCTTCGCCCTGGTCCCCGCCGCGCCACACCGGCGCCACCGCATGGACCACATGATCGGCAGCCAGGTCAAAGCCGCCAGTCACCACCGCGTCTCCCACGGCGCAGGGAGCAGCGGCACGGCAGGCCCGGCGCATGCGCCGAAGGCCCGCGGCCCGGGCAACGGCCAGGCCCACGCCGCCATCCGCCACCAGGTCGGAGCTGGCGGCAACCACCAGGGCGTCGGCGCGTACCCGGGTAATGTCCGCTGCAATTATGCTGAAGGGCATGAGATCCCCCTTTCCGTGGATCTGCTGCTAGCCGGGCCAGACGCCGGTGAGCACCCGGGGACGCCGGGCCAGGTCCAGCACCACCCGCACGTTGGAGAATCCGGCCGAACGGGCAAGGTCCGCAGCATCATCCAGGCAGGTCTCGTGAAGCTCGAAGGCAAAGCCGCCTCCAGGCCGCAGGGCACGTTGGCAGAACCCAAGCAGCCTGCGGAACAGGTCCAGCCCGTCTTCCCCGCCATCCAGGGCCAGGGCGGGCTCATAGTCCGCCACCTCCCGGGGAATCTGCGCCAGCACCGCCGTGGGCACGTAGGGCGGGTTGGACACGACCACGTCAAGCCTTCCCATAAGCTGGGGGGCCGCCTGGACCACCGCCTGCCCCAGGTCCCCCGGGGCGACCAGGACCCGGTCTTCCAGCCCCAGAGCCGCCACGTTCTCCCGGGCAAGGGCCACGGCCTCGGGGGATATGTCGGTGGCGATCACCCGCACGTCCGGGCGCTCCTGGGCCATGGAGCAGGCGATGCAGCCGCTGCCGGTGCAGATGTCGGCCACCAGCAGGGGCACGGGCGCGCTTTCCTCCGGAAGCGTATGCTCAGCCGGAGCGGCGGTTTCGCCCACCGCATTCCCTTCTCCCTGCTTGGCAGGGGCATCCGCCGCCGCACCCCCGTCCGTCGCGGAAGCCTGCCCGTCGGCAAGGGCCTCCAGCAAGGCGGCGCCGTCGTATTCGTTTAGCAGCGAGTCCCGCGCCACCCGACGCTCCTGGGGAGGCAGCAGAGCCAGCGCTTCACTGACCAGCACCTCCGTTTCCGGACGGGGAATGAGCACCCCAGGGCGCACCTTCACGGTGATATAGCGAAACCCCACCTCTCCGGTGATGTACTGCAGGGGCTCGCCCTTTCCCCGCCTGGCCACGTAGCCGCGGAGCAGGTCGCGCTCCTCCATGGTCAGAGGCCGGTCGAAGTTGGCGTAAAGCTGGATGCGGGAAAGCCCCGTGGCCTCGGACATGAGCCATTGCGCCGAAAGTAGCGGGTTGCCGTCCCCCTTTCGGCGCAGGTATCCTTCGCACCAATCCAAGGTGCTCTTGATGGTCCAGGTGTTCTGGTCAGCCATTGCTCCCCTTTGCCGGCGCCTTGCGCCTATAACGAAACAAGGCGGGAAGGGTCCTGCCCTGCCCGCCCTGCGTGCTGTGAACCGATGGGATTAGTCTACCGCGTCCGCAAGCTTCTGGGCACGGTCTGCCGCCTGCAGCGCCATGATGACGTCGTTCAGCAGATCGCCTAGCAGCACGCCGTTGTAGGTGCTGTTGAAACCGATGCGATGGTCGGTCACCCGGTCCTGGGGACCGTTGTAGGTGCGGATCTTCTCCGCGCGGTC
Source organism: Eggerthellales bacterium (assembly GCA_029006935.1). Taxonomy (GTDB): domain Bacteria; phylum Actinomycetota; class Coriobacteriia; order Coriobacteriales; family Eggerthellaceae; genus SUG1186. The sequence continues at coordinate 12,032 of JAQXGX010000087.1, forward strand.
GCCGGAGCCGATCTGGGCCAGGCGCTTGGCGCCTTCCGCCGCCTGCTGCTCGGCCAGCATCTTCTCATACAGACGGGCGCGGAGCACCGCCATGGCAGCCACCTTGTTCTGCAACTGGGACTTCTGGTCCTGGGACTGCACCACCAGGCCGGTGGGCAGATGGGTGATGCGCACGGCGGAGTCCGTGGTGTTCACGCACTGGCCGCCGGGGCCGCCGGCACGGTACACGTCGATGCGCAGGTCGTTTTCGTTGATCTGCACGTCGATCTCGTCCGCTTCGGGCAGCACCGCCACGGTTGCCGTGGAGGTCTGGATGCGGCCCTGGGACTCCGTCTTGGGAACGCGCTGCACGCGGTGCACGCCGGACTCGAACTTCATCACCGAGAAGACCTTGTCGCCCTTGACCTTGAACTGGATCTTCTTGTACCCGCCCATCTCCGAAGGGGAAACGTCCATGGTCTCGGTCTTCCAGCCGCGGGAGGAAACGTAGCGCTCGTACATCTTGTACAGGTCGCCGGCGAAGATGGCCGCCTCGTCGCCACCGGCGGCTGCGCGGATCTCCACGATGATGTCCTTTTCATCCGCAGGATCCACCGGGATCAGCATGAACTTGATGTCCTCTTCCAGCTTGGGAAGCTTCGCCTCGATTTCGGCGATCTCCTCCTTGGCAAAGTCCGCCATGTCCGGGTCCGCCAGCATTTCCTTGGCGGCCTCCAGGTCATCCAGGCCGGTAACGTACTCACGGGCGGCAGCCACCAGCGGACCCTGGTTGGCGTATTCCTTGGCCAGACGGTTGTATTCCTTCTGGTCGGACAGCACCGCCGGGTCGCCCATCTTCAGCTCCAGCTCAGAGTAGGCGTCGATAATCCTTGTCAGCTTGTCACGCATTGCTGATATGCTCCCATCTGAATACGGTAATCGTATGAACGTGTAACCTGCTCATTCTACCACGTATACCAGCGCCGCGTCACGGAGCTACTGCCCCTGCAGGAAGGCAACGGCGCTCTGAGCGGCGTTGGCGCCGTCGGAAACGGCGGTCACCACCTGACGCAGAGCCTTCGTACGCACATCCCCGGCGGCGAACAGGCCGGGAACCGCGGTCACGCCGTCCTCCAAGGCAACTACGTAGCCGTAGTCGTCCAAAGGGGCAGCGCCGGCCAGGAACTCCGTGTTGGGCACCGTGCCCACGGCCACGAACAAGCCGGACACGTCCAAGGTGCGGCGAGCACCCGAAGCCACCTGCTCCACCTCAACGGAGGAAAGCGCCCCCTGGTCCTGTCCCACCTGCACCACCGTGCTGTTCCACACCAGCTCCACGTTTTCCAGCTCCTGAAGACGTGCCAGGTACGAAGCCGCCGCCCGGAGCCGATCGCGCCGATGGATCAAGTAGACCTTGCGGCACAGACGGGCAAGGTAGAGCACGTCGGCCACGGCGGTATCACCACCGCCCACCACCGCCACGTCCTTGTCGCGGAAGAAACTGCCGTCGCAGGTAGCGCAGTAGGATACCCCCCTCCCTTCCAGCTCAAGGATACCCGGAACCTCCAGCTTGCGGGGACGGGCACCCGTTGCCAGCACCACCGTGCGGGCGGCGTGGGTTCCGCATTCGGTCTCCACCGCAAAGCCTTCGCCCAGGCATCGTACCGCGGTCACCGGGCAGTCGATCTCCTCAACGCCGAAGCGATCCGCCTGGCCCTTCATCAGATCAGCCAGGTCGAACCCGTTGGCGCCTTCGGGAAAGCCGGGGTAGTTTTCGATCCAATCGGTCTGGGCAAGCTGTCCGCCGTATCCCACGGCATCGAACATGCATGCCCGCAGACCGGCGCGGGCTGCGTACAGCCCCGCGGTCAAGCCCGCGGGACCGGCGCCTACCACGGCAACGTCGAAGTCGAACTCAGCAGCCATGGCGTTAGGGAAGCAGCGCTTCGATGGCGGACTTGGGGCGAGCGCCGATAGCGGTGCTCACCACCTGGCCGTTCTGGAACACCATCAGGGTGGGCACGCTCATAACGTTGTAGCGCTCCGCCACATCCCGGCTCTGGTCAATATCCAGCTTGTACACGGCCACGGAGCCGGCACGCTCTTCGGCAATCTGATCCACCACGGGAGCAACGCGCCTGCAGGGTCCGCACCAGGTGGCGAAGAAGTCCACCAACACGGGCAGAGGATTGTCCAGCACCTTTTCCTTGAAGTCGGAAGACGTAACAATGGAAGCCATGGTTTCTCCTTACCGGGAAGCCTTGCAACCGCCCCTTTTCCTCAGGCACGCGGATCGCCCGGCCTTATCCGAGCCGCAAGCTCCCCTGCTCGCTTTGCTCCTATTGTAGCGACTGTGAAGAAATGCGCCACCGCCGCCAACGGCCCTATACTGTTGCCAACAGAAAAACCACCGCCCAGAAGGAAATGCCATGAGCCTGTTTTTCCGCAAGCGCAACAACGAGCAGGAGTCCCCGGAACATGCCCAGGTCAGCGAAGGCGCGGACTTCGCCCAGCCCGTCTGCTCCACCGAAGCTAAGCAGTCCTTTGAGCAGCCTCAAACCGCCCAGGACCAAGAGCAGAGCCAGGCTCCCGCCCCCCTGCTTCCCCTGCAGGAATCCGTCTGGGAGCCGGATCATCCCGTGACCCCCGCCAACCTGATCCTGGAAGGCGGAGCCATGCGCTGCCAGTTCACCGCAGGCGTGCTGGACGTGTTCATGGAGCGGGGGCTTCTGTGCCAAAGGGTCGTGGGCACGTCCGCCGGCGCCCTGAGCGGCTACACCTACGTGGCCGGCCTTCCCCAGCGCACCTGCGTGATGAACATGGCCCTGTGCTCCGACTGGCGCTACTTCAGCATGCGCAGCTTTGCCCTGACGGGAAACGCGCTGAACCGCGACTACGCCTTCCGTCAGATCCCCGACCAGCTCATGCCCTTCAACTACCAGGCATTCAACGACTCCCCCGCCTCCTTTGTGGCGGTTTCCAGCGACCTTCGCTACGGCGAGGCCGACTACCATGAGTTCGCCGACGCCCGCGCCGACATCCCCTACCTGATCGCCTCCTCCTCCATGCCCCTGGTCAGCCAGGCGGTTGAGGTGGACGGCAAGGTGCTGCTGGACGGCGGCACCTGCGACAGCATTCCCCTGGTCTACTCATTAAAGACCGGGGCGAAGAAGCACATCGTGGTGCTCACCCAGGACGAAACCTACGAAAAGGAGCCAGACCGCCTGATGCCGCTTATGCGGAAGCGCTATGCCGACTACCCCCTGTACCTGCAGCGGGCCGACTTCCGGTACCTGGAGTACAACCGCACGCGCAAGGCCTGCAAGCTCATGCACGAAAACGGCGAGATCTTCGTGCTCATGCCTCCCGAGCCGGTCACCATCTCCAGCATGGAGGACGATCCCGACAAGCTCTTCGACCTGTACGTGCAGGGCAGGAATACGGCGAAGGCCTGCTGGGAGGACCTGCAGCGCTACCTGCAGGCGTAGGCAAGGGCCTGCCGTAGCTTGCTTGGATCAGGCACCTGTCCGCTTTCTGGCAAAAACCGCGCTTCATAACGGAAGAGGGCGTCCAGACAAGCTGGGCGCCCTCTTGCAGTTGGGTCTATGGTCTTCCCTAGCGCTGTGCTCCAGGAGCAGGAGCGGCTTGCTGAGCTGCCGGCTGCTGGCGGCGCGGGGAAACCAGCTGGGTTGCGCAATAGGGGCACACCCGCCAGGTGGGATCCAGGGCCTTGTGACACACCGGGCACAGGTTCTTCAGGCGGGAATGGCAGCTGGGGCACACCACGAAGTCGGACTCCACCGGATAGCCGCAGTTGGCGCATTCGCCGTACTTCATGAGCTGACGCTGCTTCAGGGCAATCTCCAGCTCCTGCTCGTCCTTGTCGATCTGCAGCAGCGGCGGACGGAGCAGGCAGTACGCGATGATGCCCAGCAGGGGGATGAGGGCGACGATGCCCCAGACCTGCCAGTGCTGACCGCGAAGATGGGCGTCCCGAACCACCCATGCGATTGACAGGATATACAGGATCACCAGCATGATGACGACCACCATCACGGCGCCTTGAAGCTGGGGAGTCCACAGGGATGCCAGCAGCTCGCTCATTTGAACCTCGTTTTCCGCCCCGTCAGGGGCTCATGTCATGCGAAAAGACGGCAGCTACGCAAGACGTACCCACGTAGCTGCCCATTATACACTACCGTACGACCCTACCCCAGCTCGGCAAGCTGGTCAGAGATGCGGCCCAGCAGCTCCTCCAGGGAAGCGAGCTTGGCCTTGTCCTTCTCCACCACCTCAGGGGCGGCCTTGGAAAGGAAGCCGGGGTTGGAAAGCTTCTTGCTGAACTTCTGAACGTCCTTTTCGACCTTGGCCTTTTCCTTCTCCAGGCGCTTGCGCTCGGCGTCAAAGTCCACCAGACCGGAAAGGACCAGGTAGATCTCCATGCCGGCAACCAGCACCACCGCGGACTCGGCGGGCTTTTCGGCCTGATCGGAAACCTCCAGGGAGCTCAGGTTGCCCATGGAGGTGATCAGCGCCTCCTGCTGGCGAAGAAGATCCGCGTCCTCTTCCACGGCCTTCACCGCCACGGGAATCTGCTGCTTCGGGGAGATCCCGTAGCGGGAGCGGGTGGAGCGGACTGCCGAAACGACCTCGGTCACCAGGGTGATGGCGCGCTCGGAGCGGGGATCGCAGAAGCGTGCCAGCTGGGCGGCATCGGGCCAGGGAGCCACGATCAGGTAGTCGGTCTCCTTCACCGGCAGATCCTGGTAGATCTCCTCGGTGACGAAGGGCATGATGGGATGGAGCAGGCGCAGGGCCTGGTCCAGAACAAAGACCAGGTTGCGCTGGCATACGGCGCGATCGGGACCGTCGGATGCCAGGCGGCTCTTGGAGAACTCGATGTACCAGTCGCAGAACTCGTTCCAGAAGAAGGCGTACAGCTCACGGGTGATCTCGCCGAACTCATAGGACTCGTAAGCGGCGTCGATGCGCTCCACCAGGCTGGCAAGACGGCTGAAGATCCACTTGTCCGCCGGGGTGACGGGCTCGGGATCGCCCGGCTGGAAGCCGTCCAGGTTCATGCTCACGAAGCGGGCGGCGTTGCGGATCTTGTTGGCAAAGTTTCGGCTGCTTTCCAGCTTCTTTTCGTTGAAGCGCATGGCCTGGGCGCCGGTAACCTGCATGAGCAGGCCAAAGCGCATGCCATCAGCGCCGTAGTCCTGCATCAGCTTCACCGGGTCCACGCCGTTGCCGCGGCTCTTGGACATGGGCTTGCCGTCGGCCGCCATGACGGTGGGATGGATGATCACGTCCCTGAAGGGGATCTGACCGGTGCAGTACTCGGAGGACATGACCATGCGCGCCACCCACAGGCCCATGATGTCCCGGGCGGTGGAAAGGACCTGGGTGGGATAGTGCCTTGCCAGGTCAGGGGCGTCCATGCCCTCTTCCGCCCAGCCCTGGGTGGCAAAGGGCCACAGCTGGCTGCTGAACCAGGTGTCCAGCACGTCTTCGTCCTGACGGGTGGCAGCGCCGCAGTTGGGGCAGGTGTGGATGCCGTCAACGGAAGCGTCCTCCCAGCCGCACTGGTCGCAGTAGTACATGGGAATGCGATGACCCCACCACAGCTGGCGGCTGATGCACCAGTCCTTCAGGTTCTCCATCCAATCCAGGTAGACCTGGGCCCAGCGCTCGGGGAAGAACCGGATCTGGCCGGACTTCACCGCCTCTGCGGCATCCACCTTGAGCTTGTCCACGGCCACGAACCACTGCTCGGAAAGCCAGGGCTCCAGGGTGTTGTGGCAGCGGTAGCAGTGCATTACGGAGTGCTCGTGATCTTCGATGTGGTCCAGCAGGCCCAGGGCCTCGAACTCTGCCACCACGGCTTCCCGGCATTCTTCCCGGCTCATGCCGCTGAACTTGCCGTAGCCTTCCACCACATGGGCGGTTTCGTCGAAGATGTTGATCTTGGGCAGGTCGTGACGCTCGCCCATGGCAAAGTCGTTGGGATCGTGGGCGGGGGTGGTCTTCACGCAGCCCGTGCCGAACTCCTTGTCAACGTAGAAGTCGGAGAAGATGGGGATCTGGCGATTCACGATGGGAAGCATGACCGTCTTGCCCACCAGGTCCTTGTAGCGCTCGTCCTGGGGAGAAACGGCAACGCCGGTATCGCCCAGCATGGTCTCGGGGCGGGTGGTGGCCACCACCAGGTACTCGCGGCCGTCCACCGGTTCGGTCAGAGGGTAGCGCAGGTACCACAGATGCCCGGCCTCGTCTTCGTACTCGGCTTCGTCATCGGCAATGGCGGTGGTGCAGTGAGGGCACCAGTTCACGATGCGCTTGCCGCGGTAGATCAGGTCGTCATGGTACCAGTCGGTGAAGACCTTGCGCACGGCCTTGGAAAACTCCGGGCTCATGGTGAACTGCTCGTCGTCGTAGTCGCAGGAGCAGCCCATGGTGCTGATCTGGTTCACGATGGTGGTGCCGTACTCGCGACGCCATTCCTGGCAGGCCTCGATGAACTTTTCCCGGCCGATCTCGCGACGGTTGATGCCCTGGTCCGCCAGGTGCTTGTCCACCTTGGTCTGGGTAGCAATACCCGCATGGTCGGTACCCAGGATCCAACGGGTCTGATAGCCCCGCATGCGGGCACGGCGGATGCAGGCGTCCTGGATGGTGTCGTTCAGGGCATGGCCCATGTGCAGCACGCCGGTGATGTTGGGCGGCGGAATGACGATGGTGTAGGATTCGCCCGCATGCTCTCCAAAGCCCGGGGTGCGCTGAAAGAAACCTGCGTCCTTCCAGGCCTCGAACAGAGGCTTCTCATGGGCGGCGAAGTCGTAGTCGACCTTCTTCGGCGTATCTTGTGCCATTACTCGGCTTCCTCCCTTGCCACGGCGGCCTCCGAAGATGCCGCTTCCTCAACTTCCTCTTCCTCCGGCGCCTCTTGCACGGCCTCCGGAAGGGGCTTCTCAGACTGCAGCTGAATGACCGGCTTCTCCTGGCCGGTAATATGAACGGCCTCTATGACCACCTTCGACGGACCCTCTACCTCGGGCAGGTCGTACATGACGTCCTGGAGCACCCGCTCGCAGATGGAGCGCAGGCCACGGGCTCCGGTGCCGTGCTCCACCGCCTCCCGGGCAATGGCCCGCAGGGCGTCCGGGGTAACCTCCAGCTGGCAGTCCTCGAAGGAAAGCATCTTGCGGTACTGCTTCACCAGGGCGCTCTTAGGCTCCGTCAGGATGCGGACCAGGTCGTCCTCGCTCAGCTCATCCAGGGACGTGATGACCGGGATGCGGCCCACGAACTCGGGGATCATGCCGAACTTGTTCAGGTCTTCCGGCAGCACCTGGGCCAAAAGCTCCGCCTCCGCCTGCTTCTTGGAGGAGGGAATGTCCACGTTGAAGCCCAGGCCGTGCTTGCCTACGCGCTGGGCCACGATGTCGGCCAGGCCCACGAAGGCGCCGCCCAGGATGAACAGGATGTTGGTGGTGTCGATGTGGATGAGCTCCTGCTGGGGATGCTTGCGGCCGCCCTGGGGCGGAACGCTGGCCTCGGTGCCCTCCACGATCTTCAGAAGGGCCTGCTGCACGCCTTCGCCGGAAACATCGCGGGTGATGGACAGGTTTTCCGCCTTGCGGGCGATCTTGTCGATCTCGTCGATGTAGATGATGCCGATCTGAGCGCGGGGAATGTCGAAGTCCGCGGCGGTGATCAGCTTCAGCAGGATGTTCTCCACGTCTTCGCCCACATAGCCTGCCTCGGTAAGGGTGGTGGCATCGGCAATGGCGAAGGGGACCTTCAGAGAACGTGCCAGAGTCTGGGCCAGAAGCGTCTTGCCAGAACCCGTGGGACCCAGGAGCATGATGTTGCTCTTGGCCAGCTCCACATCATCGGCTTCGGCGCTTGCCCCCAGCTGGATGCGCTTGTAGTGGTTGTACACGGCCACGGAAAGGGCGCGCTTGGCCTGGTCCTGGCCCACCACGTGCTCCCCCAGCAGCTCGTAGAGCTCATGGGGCGTGGGCAGGTTGCCCAGGATCGAGGAAGCGTCAAGCCCGTCTGCGGAATCCCCGGGAACAAAGCCTTCGCCGGGAACGTAGCTTCCGTCCAGGTCCATGTAGCCCCCAGGACGGGAGATCCGCTCGTCGTCGAAGTCGTGCATGGACATCATGTTCTGCAGCACCGGGTTGAAGCCCAAATCCCGCATCATGGCGTCGGCGCAGATGGAGATGCACTCGTCGCAGATGTTGATGCCCTTAGGACCCTGGACCATGGCGGCAACCTCCTGGGGCTCCTTTCCACAGAAGGCGCAGGTGATGCCGCTTTTACGGGAACGTGAATCGCGTTCGTTTGCCATAGGTTCGAAAACGTCCTTACTCGGCAGAAGCGCCGTGGGTTGCGGTGATCTTGTCGACCAGGCCGTACGCGAGGGCTTCCTCGGCGGTCATGTAGTTGTCGCGCTCGGTGTCGCGCATGATGGTCTCCATGTCCTGGCCCGTGTTGTCGGACAGGATCTTGTTCAGCTGCAGGCGGGTCTTCTTCATGAAGTCGGCCACGATCTGGATCTCCGTCTGCTGGCCCTGAGCGCCGCCCAGCGGCTGATGGATCAGGACCATGGAGTTGGGCAGGCAGTAGCGCTTGCCCTTGGCACCACTGGAAAGCAGCACGGCGGCCATGGAGGCGCAGCAGCCGATGCACACGGTGGAGACATCGGGCTTGATGAAGTTCATGGTGTCCAGAATGGCCAGACCCGCGGTAACAGAGCCGCCCGGGGAGTTGATGTACAGGCTGATGTCCTTTTCGGGATCAGCGCTTTCCAGGTGCAGCAGCTGGGCTACCACGGAGTTGGCCACGTTGTCATCGATCTGCTCCCCCAGGAAGATGATGCGGTCGTTCAGCAGGCGGGAGTAGATGTCGTAGCTGCGCTCGCCGCGGGGGGACTGCTCGATCACGTAGGGGATCAGGGCATTGTGGGGATTGGACGGGGCAACGAAGCCCGTCGAAGAAAGTTGCAAGCTCATGGGCTACCTTCTTTCAAACCATCAGGACAGTCTAGTTATGGTTCCTATGATGTGGCACGGTCCGCCCTGCAAGCAAGACGGACCGTGCGATTCATACCAGTTCTTCAGAACAGGGACGCGCCCGTTTCGCCTGAAGGCTGATTAGTCTTCAAGTGCGGAAACGATGGCGTTTTCCATGACGGCATCGGCGGCCTTCTGGCGCATGATGCCTTCGCGAATCAGATACAGGCGGCCGTTCTTGCGCCACTCGTCGTAGGTTGCCTGGGGATCTTCCACGCCGGACTCACGGAACTCGTCCATGACCTCCTCATCGGAAGCGGTGATCTCATAATGGCGAGCCCAGGCGTCCAGAGCCAGGTTCTCGGAGGTCATCTGCTTGGCCTGGGCCTTCACGTCCTCCTTGAACTTGTCGGCATCGATACCCTGCTGTGCCAGGTAACCGTCGAAGGTCATGCCCTGGCGCTGCAGCTGGGAGAAGAACTCGGAGAGCAGACGGCTCTCGGTTTCCTCGACCATGGCCTCGGTGGGCTCGCCCTGCAGGCGCTCTGCCAGGGCAGCCAGGCACTGGTCCTCGCGCAGACGGGGCAGCACCTGGGCCTTCTGCTCGGCGATGGAGTCGCCCAGACGCTTGCGCAGGTCCTCCACGGTGTCGAAGTTGAAGGTTTCCTTGACCCACTCGTCGGTGACCTCAGGCTTGACCTCCTTCTTCACCGCAACGCACTCCACGTTGAAGGTGATTTCCTTGCCGCCCAGGTCAGCAGCCAGAGAACCCGGCTTGTCCACGGGAATGACCAGGTTGAACTCCTTGGTTTCGCCCTTCTTCATGCCCAGGACCTCGGCATCGAAGGCCTCGGGGAGCTGGCCGGCGCCCATGCGGTAGCGCTGCTCGGTCATGGCCAGGGCAGCCACCTCTTCGCCCTGCATGTCCTTGGCGGTAACGGTCAGGTCCACCACGCTGTCCTTCTTGACCTTGGTGTTGGCGCGAGCGTTCTCATAGGTCACGTAGAAGGCGGTGGTCACCTCCAGCTGCTCGTCGATCTCGGCCTCGGTGGCACCCTCTGCCGGCATCTTGATCTCCACGTTCTCGTAGCTGTCCAGCTCGAAGGTGGGAACCACGCCGATGGTCATGACGTAGGAGTAGTCCTTGCCGGCCTCCACCAGGTCGATCTCACCGAACTCGGGCTGACCCACGGTGGAATAGCCCGTCTGGTCAAGAGCCAGGGGGAAGGTGTCGTTGACCAGGTCGTCGGTGACGGCTGCCCGAGCGGCCTCGGGGCCCAGCAGGCTGTCGATTACCGGACGGGGAGCCTTGCCCTTGCGGAAGCCCGGGAAGCTGTACTGACGGGCGAAGGTGCGGTACTGCTTGCCAATACGGTCGTTGATTTCCTTGGCATCAACGGTCACCGTGATCTCGATGCGATTATCCTCAAGGGTCTTTACGTTCGTCTGCACTTAAGTTCCTCCAATAGTTGTTTCTACGTGCCTTGCGGCGATAAAGGCGGCGCGCTTGCGCAAACCAGCGCTTGCGCATCCAGGCGACAACGTCCGACGGAAAGCCGTTCGAAAGCGCCTTTGCCCAAACGCGCCAATAGCGAATTATCGCACATCTAGTCAATCGTTGAAAGATTAAACCATAAGGACGAAAGGGGCAAACAGAATGCCGCCCGCGGGGACGCTCGACCCCACGGACGGCATAGACGGGCTCTTCTTCGCCCCTCTTCTTCGTCCCCTACTTGATGTGACCTAGGAAGTCCTTGGTTCGCTCGGACTTGGGATGGTCGAAAACCTGCTCGGGGGTTCCGTCTTCCACCACCACGCCGCCTTCCATGAAGATCACCCGGTCGGCGACCTCGCGGGCAAAGCCCATCTCATGGGTGACCACCACCATGGTCATGCCCGCCTCGGCCAGGCCGCGCATAACGTCCAGGACGCCGCGGACCAGCTCCGGGTCAAGGGCGCTGGTGGCCTCGTCGAAGAGCATCACGTGGGGGTTCATGGCCAGGGCGCGGGCTATGGCCACGCGCTGCTGCTGGCCGCCGGAAAGCTGGGAGGGCATGTAGTCGGCGCGGTCCGCAAGGCCCACGCGCTCCAGCTGCTCCAGGGCAATGCGCTCCGCTTCCTCCTTGGAGCGGCCGAGCACCTTGCGCTGGGCGAGCATGACGTTCTTCTTGGCGGAAAGATGAGGGAACAGGTTGAACTGCTGGAACACCATGCCCACGTGCTCGCGGAGCTTGTCCACGTTGGTCTTGGGGTCGGTGATCTCCTGTCCTTCGATGTAGATGTGGCCGCCGGTGGGGGTCTCCAGCAGGTTGATGCAGCGCAGCATGGTGGACTTGCCGGAGCCGGAAGGTCCCAGGACCACCACTACCTCGCCCTTCTTGATCTCGATGTTCACGTCCCTCAGGACCACGTTGTCGCCGAATGCCTTTTCCAGATGGCGGATGCTCACCATGGACTCAGTGCTACTCACCGTCAGCTCCCTTCTGATCGTCAGACGCCGCCTGAGGGGCCGCCTGCTTCTTAGCCCCAAGACGCAGCTTGCGCTTGGGCTTGGGTGCCGGTGCGCCGCCGCCGTTGTCGGCCAGGGCCAGGCGCTTCTCCAGCACGGTGACCACGCGGATAAGCGGCAGGGTCACCACCAGGTAGAAGAAGGCAGCCACGATGTAAGGGGTCATGTTGCCGGTAAGGGCCACCACGGAGCGGGAGTAGAGCATGAGTTCCATCACGCCCACTGCTGCCAGCAGGGAGGTGTCCTTGTACAGCAAAATGAACTCGGAGGTCATGGTGGGGATCACGCGACGCACGGTCTGGGGAATGATCACGCTGAACATGGTCTGGGCCTGGTTCATGCCCAGGGAACGGGAGGCCTCGAACTGGCCCTTGGGGATGGACTGGATGCCGGCACGCAGGATCTCGCACATGTAGGCGCCCGAGTTGAAGGCCATGACCATGACCGCCAGCACGTACTGGTTCAGGTTGATACCCATGAGGGGCAGGCCGAAGAAGGCGATGTAGATCTGCAGGAACAGCGGGGTGCCGCGGATGACGCCCGTGTAAAGGGCGGCCACCACGTGCATGATCTTGGAGCGGGAAATCTTCATGAAGGCTGCCGCCAGGCCGATGGGAATGGCCAGGGGGAAGCCCACCAGGCACAGGGCAAGGGAGATGAGCCAGCCGGTGAACACGGTCGGAATGGAGGACACGATCAGCTGGGGCTCAAGGAACAGGCGTAGCACGGTCACGGAGTTCCATGCCTGGATGAAGGGTTGCTCGTCCATCCAGTTGACGATCTTCTGGGCCAGCGATGCCTGGGTCACCTCGATGGAGGGAGACTGAGCAAGCTGCTCCACCTGGCCGTCGTCGCGGGTGAAGGAGCCGGAAAGGGTTACCTCGCCGGTGATGTTGGGCAGGCAGGCGTTGTAGGTTTCGATGCGCACTCGCAGGCCCGCCTCCAAGGGGGTGGCGAAGTCCACGGTAACGCTTTCGTTCTGCTCGTCGATGACCGCTTGGGCGTCCACGCTCAAGCGCTCGATGCCGTTCAGCACCGTCAGGCGAGCGGAGGAGTCGGCGGTCAGGTCGGATCCTTCGGGGAACTGGACGGTCACCGAGGAAACGGATTCGCCCTTGTCCACCACCGCTTCCCAGGTCACGCGGGTGGGCACGCCGCCCAGCACGTTACCCGTGGATGTTTCGTTGCCCTTCGCCGTGGTCACGTCCTGGGTCAGCGCACTTGCCAGCAGGGGCATGAGCGTGATCACCAGGGAAAGCGAAAGAGCCGTGACCAGCGTCTTCTTCAGAACGCCCTTCAAGTCAGCAGCCATGTTTTGAAATCCCCTTGTTCTATGCATAAAAACCGAATACAGAGCGCTTCATTATACGATAAACACGCAAAAAATAGGGGAACCGTCCGCAATGGGCTGCAGACGGTCCCCCACAGGTGCGCTTGAGAAGCGAAGGCTTAGCCCAGGTACTCCTTGATGAGCTTGTCGTAGGTGCCGTCCTCCACGATCTCCTTCAGGGTCTTGTTGAAGGCAGCGGTCAGCTCGGGGTTGTCCTTGTTGACGATGATGCCGTACTGCTCGCCGGTGGGGATGACCTCAAGGACGGTCATGTCCTTGTACTCGCCGGCCACATGGGCTTCGGCGACGGGGTCGTCATAGATGGCGGCGTCGATCTTGCCCGTGCGCAGGGCCTGCAGCAGGTCGGGGGTTTCCTGGAAGGGGGTGTAGTCAGCCTTCTTCAGGTTTTCCTTGGCCCATGCCTCGCCGGAGGAACCGGACTGGGCGCCGATCTTCAGCTCAGCGGAGTTCAGGTCCTCCTTCTTCTGGAACTTGGCGTCCTTCAGGACCACCACGGCCAGGTTGGAGTCATAGTAGGAATCGGTGAAGTCCACCTGCTCGGCGCGCTCGTCGTCGATGGTGATGGCGCTGATGGCAACATCCACGGAGGAACCGCCGGCAACTGCGGTGACCAGGGAGTCGAAGGCCTGGTTCTTAAGCTCGACCTCCAGGCCCAGGCGATCGCCGATCTCCTGCATCAGAGCAGGGTCAAAGCCCTTGATCTCCTTGCCGTCCATGTACTCCATGGGCGGATAGTCGGCACTGGTAGCAACCGTGATGGTGCCCTCGTTGATGAGCTTGAAGTCAGCAGTGGCATCCTGCTGGGTGTTGCCGCCGCCGCATGCGGTCAGGGCAAGGCAGCCAGCCAGGAGCGCTGCGCAGGAACCCGCCGCAAGAAGCTTCTTTCCAATCTTCATGGTGTTCTCCCTCTGTTTTCGCAATAAACGACTTCGTATTCACTTTTTATGAATACTGCAAGTATTTTACCCATTTCTTGCGTCTATTCCGCGGCAATTCCAGTTTGTGACCAACAGGAAATACCTCAGCGGAGGGAAAACCCGCCGCCTTCCCTATTCGGCTCCCATCTGGGCCCATTCCACCCCGCCCAGAGAGCAGGGGCGATCGCAGGCAAGGAGCATGACGTTGTCCGACCCTCCGAAGTCTGAGTCCGGACAGGGGATCACGTACACGTAGGGAAAGACTGCGGCCAGGGTCCGAACCCCCCGCTCAACCGTGGGTCCGTAGGCGCCTTCTTCGTCCACCACGTTCAGAACGTACACCCCGCCCGGCCTCAGGGCACGGCGAGCATGCTCGCACACCTCCACGGCTTCCTGGCCGCCGGACGGAGCCGCTCCCGCGAAGCAGTCGTTGATGACCACGTCGTAGTCCATGCCGCAAGCACCAAGCAGGTAGTCCTGGGCCCTGGCGCTGACCAGGTTCAGCCGCGGGCCAGATTCCCCGCATCGCTCCTTTAGCAGGTCGTCCAGGAAGAAATGGCGGCGGGCTATGCGGGTGACCAGCGGGTCCGCCTCCAACACATCCACGGAAACGTCCGGATGGCGGCTTATCACGTGCTTCGGGTAAGCGTAGCCCCCTCCGCCCAGCATGAGCATGCGTCGACGAGGATTGGCGGGGCTTTCGTCGTCAAACACGTGGTCGAAGGCCCGGTAGTACTCGAACACCAGGTCGAATCGACGCGCCGGGGAAACATAGGTGGCGCTCTGGTACACGCCTCCCTGGGAAAGCACGCGAACGCGCTCCCCTTCCTTGGTGGTTGTTTCGAACACGGTGATGGGGCCGAACTTCGCAAGGGGATACCAGCGCACATGGCAAAGAGTCGCGGCGGCGGCTGCCCCCGCCAAGGCGGCGGCGGTCACGGCGCTAAGCAGCAGGGGTTTCCTCTTCACGGGGCATCCTTTCGTCGAATCCGATTCAGTAGGTCGGGTCTAAGCGGCGCCGAAACAGGCGCAACGCCCTTTTGGGAAGCATAGCCGATTGCGGCCAACGCCGCCCGCCGCGCAGAGGGACCGCTCCTGTTAGGGACGCCGTTGCCCGAATCGGCCCCCACCCGTTAGCCGGCCCGGGCAAACAGCGGCCGTGGTCGTGACCTCGGTGCCCCGCGATTCATGCTGCGAGCGGGCCTTGGCCTACCCGCCCCTCGGTGCACCCGACCTCCGAAGCCCGGCGCGGCCCCGCTCGCAAGCCACAGCCCGCGGTTTGCCCAGGGTAGTTTTTTTTCGCCCTTTTCGGGGGTCAAATCGGGGTTCTGCACGACCATGCTCCTCAGGTCAGGATAGTTATCCGCTCCTTCGTCCTTGCGGCAAAATACAGGCAAGCCCCTGACCTGGGGTTTCCCCGACGTGCTGATGCGGGGAGTGGGCGAAGGATACCGCGACTCCGGAAATGGAAGCTGAGAGGGCTCGCGGAATCGTACAGAACCGCGGTTTCATGCCCGGAAAGCCCCTGATTTCTGCCCTGGAAACGGAATCGTACAGAACCTCGAGTTCTCGGACGAAGGGGAACGCGGCTCAACCAAGGATGGCAATATGCACGGGCTTCGCCTCCCGCTCAACCCAGGCCCTCCCGCCCCGTGTCAATTTGGACGTCGAAAGCGGGCTTGCGCCCCCGAAATAAAGGGGTCGTTAGACCAGCAATGAGGCAGCTCGCCCAGCCCTTGGCACCCCAGCCTCAGTCTCACCCGAAGCCGGATGCCCCGCAAAACAAAAAAACCTCCCAGAAGGGAGGTCAAATTCGAATGGTGGACCGTCGGGGACTCGAACCCCGGACCTTGGGATTAAGAGTCCCCTGCTCTACCAACTAAGCTAACGGTCCAAGAAAACATACGTTGTGCTCGAATCAGATGGTGGACCGTCGGGGACTCGAACCCCGGACCTTGGGATTAAGAGTCCCCTGCTCTACCAACTAAGCTAACGGTCCGTTTTCATCCGATGAACACTGCCCACGCGCCTTCGCGCCGGGCGTATGCGATTATCAAAAGCGCGCTGGGGTGGGTAATGGGACTCGAACCCACGATCTCCAGAGCCACAATCTGGCGCCTTAGCCAACTAGGCCATACCCACCATGAGCGCAGGGCAATAGTATACGCACCTTGCTTTCCCCGCGCAAGTATGTTTTATAAAATAATTCGGGTACAATCTGGTAGTCCCCCTCAGGGCTCTACTTATATATTCCAGGCGCACCAGCGCCCCAATCACGAGCGGCCCCATCCTCCGCCGCTGCCCCTAGGAGAGAAATGGAACTCAAACCCTCATCGGAAAAGCGTTTCGCGCTGCTCATCGATGCAGACAACGTATCCGCAAAATACCTGAAGCCCATTCTGGACGAGCTGTCCAAGTACGGCACCGTCACCTACAAGCGCATCTACGGTGACTGGACCCTGACGCTGCACGCAAAGTGGAAGGACGCGCTGCTGAAGGCGTCCATCACCCCCATCCAGCAGTTCGGCTACACCCAGGGCAAGAACGCCACCGACAGCGCCATGATCATCGACGCCATGGACATCCTGTACACCAACAACGTGGACGGCTTCTGCATCGTTTCCTCCGACAGCGACTTCACCCGCCTTGCCTCCCGACTGCGGGAAAGCGGCGTCATGGTCATCGGCATGGGAGAAAAGAAGACCCCCGTTCCCTTCCGAACCGCCTGCGACGTGTTCACAACCCTCGAGCTGCTGGTGGGCGAACGGGGAAGCCGGCGCCGCGGCGGCAAGGGACAGGCATCCTCCATTGACGATCCCACGGCAACCAGGGAGCAGATCGAGCACGCGGTCGTCGAGATCATCACCGACAACCAGAACAACGGCAAGGCCACCGGCCTGGGAGAAATCGGCAGCCGCCTCCAGAAGCGCTACCCGGACTTCGACGTGCGCAACTACGGGACCAACCTGCTTTCCAAGCTGCTGAACGACTTCGAGGGCGTGGAGATCCGCAAAGACGGCAGCAACGTGGTAGTGGAGCTGACGGACGCTTCGCTGCATGAGGGCACCGAGGAAGAGGGCGAAAAACCCGTCGACCAGCCCGCTGCCGAAGCAGCGGAGACCGAGCCTGAGGGCGAAGCCGCTGCCGAGAAGCCGCGCTCCCGCCGCAGCCGCCGCTCCCGCCGCAGCCGCAAGACCGCAACCGCAGAGTCCGAGGCAGAGCAGGAGCCCGCAGAGCAGGCCCCCGACTCCCAAGAGCCCTCCGCCGAGCCCCAGGACAAGGCAGACGGAGACGCCGCCGAGGAAAAGCCCCCGGCCGAAGGCGATGACGCAGCCCGGGAAAGCGCCAAGACCGCGCCCGCTCCCCGTCGCAGACCCCGGTCCCGCTCCCGGTCAAAGGCCAAGGAAGCCGACTCCGCAGAAGCCGATCAGTCCCCCGCCGAGCCCGAGCAGGCGCCCGAGCCTGAATCAGCACCTTCCCCGGAAATCCAGCCCTCCCCCGACCAGGATCCTGACGACGCCCTGGTCAAGGCCTTCATCCTGGAGCAGATCGCCCAGGCAGGAGAAGAAGGAGCAGCTGTGGGCTTGCTGGGCAGGCGCGTCCGCGGCAAGTTCCGCACCTTCCGCCTGAGAGATCGGGGCTTCCAGAACCTCCGCGCCTATCTGGCCACCATCGATGGCGTGACCATTGCCAAATCGGGCCGGGAGCACTTCGCCCACCTGTCCTAGGTTCCGCCCCGCCCGCCCAAGGAGCAAAACCGGCTTAGCCAGCGCGCCAAGGGAAAAAGGCGTCGGCAATCGAAAGACTCCCTGGAAGCAGCCGCCTCCAGGGAGTCTTATTTTGCCCCGAAAACCAGAAGGACCCTGCATCGCAGGGCCCTTCGGCATGCCGCAGGGGATCACATCAATCCCACAGCGCCTCTTTAGAATATGCGCTCCTACTCGCCCGCAGGCTCGTGATAGGGGGCGTGGTCCTTACCAGGAGTGAACTCGATGCCCTGCTTCCTCAGCGCACGATACTGGGCAGAAGCCGTGAACAGAACGTCGGAAGAAGAGTTGAGGGCGGTTTCGCAGGAGTCCTGGATCACGCCGATGATCATGCCGATGGCAACTGCCTGCATGGCGATGTCGTTGGAGACGCCGAACAGGGAGCAGGCCAGGGGGATCAGCAGCAGGGAGCCGCCGGCAACGCCGGAAGCGCCGCATGCGGAAACTGCGGCAAGCACGCACAGGATCACCGCGGTGAAGGGATCGATGGCAATCCCCAGGGTCTGGGCAACGGCCATGGACATGACGGTGATGGTGATGGCAGCGCCGCCCATGTTGATGGTTGCGCCCAGGGGAATGGAAACGCCGTAGGCATCCTGGTCAAGGCCCAGCTTCTGGCACAGGTTCATGTTGACCGGGATGTTAGCCGCAGAGGAGCGGGTGAAGAACGCGGTCACGCCGGAGTCCTTCAGCGTGCGCAGAACCAGCGGATACGGGTTCTTGCCCATGCACAGGAAGGAAAGCAGCGGGTTGGTGACCAGCGCCACGAACAGCATGCAGCCCACCAGGACCAGGATCAGATGGCCGTACTCGGTGAAGATCTCGATACCGTTAGAGGAAACGGACTGGTAGACCAGGCCGCAGATGCCGATGGGAGCAAGCTGGATGACCCAGCCCACGATCTTGTTCACGGCATCGGCCAGGGACTTCAGCACGTCCTTGGTGTTATCGGACGCAGAGCGCAGCGCAATGCCCAGGAACACTGCCCAGACCAAGATGCCCAGGTAGTTGGCATCGGTCAGGGAGCCGATGGGGTTGGAGAACATCTTCAGGATCAGGGCGGTCAGCACCTCGCCGATGCCCTGGGGAGAGGTGTTCTCAATACCTTCGGCGGAAGGCAGGGTCACGATGCTGGGCACCAGGAAGCTGGCGGCTACGGCCACGGCTGCCGCGACCAGGGTGCAGGCAACGTACAGAAGAACGATGTCCTTCATGCCGCCAGACGCCTTGGCGTTGGCAAGGGCGCTCATGACCAGGAAGAAGACCAGGCACGGGGCAACGGCCTTCAGGGCAGAAACGAAGATGGTGCCCAGAAGCTCGATGGCCTGATTGCCTCCAGGAAGAATGAAGGCAAGCACCACGCCAATTGCCAAGCCGATCACGATACGCAGGATCAGACTGCAGTCGCACCACGCATGAACCGCGGCAACCAGCGGGTTCTTCTTCTCATCCGTGTTCTCTGCCATCGGTATCACTCCTTTCGAATACGGCTCTCCGCCTCAGGCCCCGCGGGCCATATCGACGAAGAAGGGCCCGGCGTTGAAACCAGGCCCTGACTAACCAATGGTGCGGGCGAAAGGACTTGAACCTTCACGGGGGTTACCCACCAGAACCTAAACCTGGCGCGTCTGCCAATTCCGCCACGCCCGCATTTTCAAATCAGACGATTGGGCTCAGGACCGCGCAAAGACCGCAAGTCAAAAGACCAGTCGTCTCCTCAAAACCTACATAGGCATAATAGCAAAAAATCTAAGCAATGAATCATATTTCTGTGCTACAATCATCCAGCTGCAAAAAGCGGGGAGCAACCCCCACCTGTTTCGGCAAGAGCTGATGGGTCGATTGAATAGCGCAGGACATCCTGCAATTCTACCTGACCCGGAGCGCATCTGCCTCGGGTTTTCTTTTGCACGCACGTTTTGTCATCAAGAGGAGGTGGGCACTATAGCTGCTCAGGAGCCACGGCTCAACGACGAGATCAGGACCAAGGAATGTCGCCTGATCGGCTACGACGGAACCCAGCTGGGCATCTACCCTACTTCGCAGGCTCTGCGCATCGCAGAGGGCGAAGGCTACGACCTGGTAGAGATCGCCCCTCAGGCTGATCCGCCGGTCTGCCGCATCATGGACTACGGCAAGTTCAAGTACGACCAGGCCATCAAGGCAAAGCAGGCTCGTAAGAACCAGAACAAGATCGAGACCAAGGAAATGAAGTTCCGCCCGAAGATCGACGTGGGCGACTACACCACCAAGAAGAAGCACGTGCTTCGCTTCCTGGAGGGTGGAAACAAGGTCAAGATCACGATCATGTTCCGCGGCCGCGAGATGGCCCACCCCGAACAGGGCTTGACCATCCTTGAGCGTCTTGCCGATGACCTGAAGGATGTGGCAGTTATCGAAAGCCAGCCCAAGATGGAAGGCCGCAACATGCACATGCTGATTGCTCCCCTCTCCTCATCGGCAAAGAAGAAGAACGAAAAGAAGAGCAAAAAAGAAGGAAAGGAAGACTAATGCCTAAGATGAAGACCCACCGTGGCACCGCTAAGCGTTTCCGCGTCACCGGTTCTGGCAAGATCATGCGCGCCAAGGCATACAAGAGCCACATTCTGACCAAGAAGAGCCCCAAGCGTAAGCGCAACTTCCGTCATGAAACCGAACTGGCCAAGGCAGACAACAAGGTTGTTGCTCGCAACCTGGGCCTGCGCTAAAGAACCGAAGGAGCTAAGAAATGGCACGTATCAAGCGTTCTCTCCACGCACGTAAGAAGCGTCGTAACATCCTTTCCATGGCACGCGGCTACTACGGAGCAAAGTCCCGTTCCTACCGCAACGCCAAGCAGCAGGTCATGAAGTCCCTGCAGTACCAGTATCGTGACCGCCGCAACAAGAAGCGTGAGATCCGTCGTCTCTGGATCACCCGCATCAACGCTGCAGCTCGCATCAACGGCATGTCCTACAGCACCTTCATGAACGGCCTGAAGAAGGCCGGCGTGGTGCTGGACCGCAAGGTTCTGGCAGACATGGCCGTGACCGACCCCGCAGCCTTCGCCGCTGTGGTCGAGGTCGCCAAGAAGGCCCTGTAGGCTCTGCTGTTTCAGACCAACGCAGCATTGCTCTTTCACGACCGTCGGGATTGTCCCGGCGGTCGTTCTTTTTTCTGAAATCCCCTCCCCTTGGCCCTTACCAGGACCACAGCCAGTACAATGGGGCAAAACACGTAGCACGCGCACATCACCTGAGGTAGCACCATGGAAGTACTCGACCTGTCCCTGTTTCTGTTGCTGGCCGTCCTGGCGTCATCGGTCGTGTCCCAGTTCATCCCCCATGCCCCTACGCCCCTGATCCAGATCGCCCTGGGAGTGGTCATAGCGGTCATCGCCCAGGGGCAGATCAGCATCACCTTGGACCCGGATCTTTTCCTGGTGCTGTTCATCGCCCCCCTCCTGTACGACGAGGCCCGCGAGGCCGACCTTGCCGCCCTCTGGCACTACCGAAAGCCCATCCTGGGATACGCCATCGGCCTGGTACTGGTCATAGCCGTGACGGTGGGATTCTTCGTGAACTGGATGATTCCCGCCATCCCCCTGGCCGCTGCCTTCGCCCTGGGTGCCGCCCTGGGCCCCACCGACGCCGTTGCGGTTGCGTCCCTTTCCAAGAACCCGGCCATTCCCAGCCGCATCAAGAGCCTTCTTAAGGGCGAAGCCCTGCTCAACGACGCATCGGGCCTGGTGGCGTTCCAATTTGCCGTAACCGCCGCGGTCCTGGGCACGTTTTCCCCCGCCACTGCCGTCCAAAGCTTCCTGGTGAGCTTCTTCGGAGGACTGATCATGGGAGGCGTCTGCGGCCTGGTCCTGAACTACGCCACCACGCGCTTTCGGGAGGCGGGGCTGGAGAACACCACCTTCCACGTGCTCTTGGAGATCTGCACTCCCCTGCTGGTCTTCACCCTTGCCGAGGAGCTGCACGTAAGCGGTGTCATCACCGTGGTCATCTGCGGCATCATCCAGGCCTCCGCCCCAAGGCAGACCGGCCCCTCCTATGCCCGCACCAGCATCGTCTCCTCCAGCGTGTGGAAGGTCATCGCATTCGCCCTGAACGGCATCGTGTTCATTCTGCTGGGCACGCAGCTGCCCGCTGCCATGGTGGGGACCTGGGAGGAAGCAGGAGCTGACAACACCATGCTGGTGCTCATGGTCTTGGGAATCACCGTGATGCTGGAGCTGGTGCGCTTCCTGTGGTCCTTTGCGCTGCAGGTGGTCAACGCCAAGGCGGCGGGAGAGCAGGTGGATGGCACCGACCTGCGTGACGCCCTGATCCTGACCCTTTCCGGCGCCAAGGGAACCATCACCTTGTCCATCATGCTTACCCTGCCCATCTGGGCCGACCCCAGCACCAATACCCTGTTCCCCCAGCGAGACCTTCTCATCTTCCTGGCAAGCGGCGTGATCCTGTGCACCTTCGCCATAGCTACCTTCGTCGTGCCGCTGCTGGCACCCCAGCCCCGGCGCAGCGCCGACGAGCACGAGCAGCACCTCAAGGACACCGAAGCCTACCTGGAGATCCTCCGCGGCGTCATCGAGGAGCTGACCAACCGCCAGACCGGGAAGACCTTTGCTGCCACCCAGTCGGTGATCCGCTCCTACAACGATCGCATCGAACGAATCAAGGAAAACCACGGCCTGGAGGACCCGGAAAGCGTTGACCTGCAGCAACGGGTCATCGAATGGAAGGAAGCCCGGGTGTTCGATCTCATGGCTGCTGGTGAAACCAGCCCCGAAGCCGGATACCGGCTGCTGGCGCGCCTTTCCCACCGCAAGCACCTGCTCGAGCACTCCCGCGCCTCGGAAGCCCGAGACCTGGTAGTCTTCCTGCGAAACATGGTCCTGACCGCTCTGAACCGCCTGCGCAAGAACCTTCCCCTGCTCACCGAAAGCCAGGTTCAGGAAGAGTACCGCCAGCTGGTCATCAAGACCACCAGCTACGCCATCGAACGGCTCCAGGACCAGATGGGTACCCTGTCCGAGCCCAACGAAATGATCGCAGAGGCCATTCTGACCCAGCAGCGTATCCTGACCCCGCTCATGACAAAGCTTCCCTCCATCTCCACGATCGCCCACACCAACGACCTGGCGGACGATATCGAGGCCATGGCCTACCGCATCGAGCTGGAAATGCTCAACGACTCCGTGGAGCGGGAGCAGATCAGCCGCACCTACGCCAAGAAGGCCCGGGAGAACATCTCGCTGATGCAGATCGACATCGAGGACCGCCTGTAACGCAAAACGGCCTCCCAAATGCTTTGGGAGGCCGTCAGAGCAGCTTAACTGGCCAGCAGGAAAGACCTACATCTTCACCGGAGCACTCACGCCGAGCAGGCTCAGGGTCAGCGCCAGCACCGTGCGCGTGGCGTCACACAGGGCGATGCGGGCCGCCTGAAGCGCGGGATCATCGCACACGCAGTGGCAGTTACCGTAGAACTGGTGGAACAGACCTGCCAGCTCCTGGGCGAAGTGGGTGCAGCGGAAGGGAGCGCGATCCCGGGCTGCCAGCGCGACGAAGGCCGGGAAGTCGTCCATCTTGCGCATCAGGGCAAGCTCCGCTTCCTCGTTCAGCAAGGAAAGGTCCACGTCGGCGGGAACGATGAGCGCCGCAAGCTCCTCCACTGGCAGCGCCGCCGCCTCCTCCTCGGAGGCGACCTTGCCGCATTCCACCGCAGCCTTGCGCATGATGGAGCAGATGCGGGCATGAGCATACTGCACGTAGTACACTGGGTTGGAGGAATCCTGCTTCTTGGCCACGTCAATGTCGAAGTCGATCTGCTGGTCGCTGGAGCGGCTCAGCATCAGGAAGCGGGTGGCGTCAACGCCAACCTCGTCGATGAGTTCCTCGAAGGTGACCATTTCACCGGTACGCTTGGACATGCGGACCGCTTCGCCATCACGGTACAGGTTCACCAGCTGGCCCAGAACCACCTCAAGGCAGCCGGGGTGATCCCATGCCTCCACCATGGCCTCGCAGCGCTTCACATAGCCGTGGTGATCGGCACCCCAGATGTTGATCAGCTTGTCAAAGCCGCGGCTGATCTTGTCGAAATGATAGGCACAGTCGCTCATGAAGTAGGTCATCTCGCCGTTTTCCTTGATGAGCACGCGGTCCTTGTCGTCCCCGAAGTCAGTGGAGCGGAACCACGTGGCACCGTCCTTTTCGTAGATATGACCCTTTTCCCGGAAGGCATCCAGGGCGCGGTCCACCGCATTCTTCCCGTCCGGGCCGGCAACGTAGAGGCTGCGCTCGCTGAAGAAGGTGTCGAAGCGGTTGCCGAAGCCCTGAAGGGTCTTCTTCACGCGGTTCAGCATGGCCTGGTAGCCGTACTCCCGGAAGGCAATGCGCCGCTCGTCCTCATCCGCATCCAGCCATGCGTCCCCGTCACGGTCGATAAGCTCCTGGGCGATGTCCGCAACGTAGCCGCCGCCGTAGCACTTCTCGGGCATGGGAACATCCCGACCCAGCAGCTGCTGGTAGCGCACGGCAATGGAGTTGCCGAACACGTCCATCTGAACGCCGTGGTCATTTACGTAGAACTCCTCGTACACGTCATAGCCCGCATGGCGCAGCACGCGGCCCAAGCTGTCTCCCAGGGCAGCCCAGCGTCCGTGGCCCACGTGCATGGGACCGGTGGGATTGGCGGAAACGTACTCCAGGTTGATGCGGGAAGCCCCCTGCGGTGCAGCACCCCGGCCAAAGTCGAATCCAGCGGCACGAACGTCCGCCACCACGCCCTGGAGGGCGGCGTTGGTCAGGCGCACGTTGATGAAGCCAGGACCGGCAATATCCACGGAGCCCACGATCTGGTTCTGGGGAAGATGGTCCACGATTGCCTGAGCCACCTGGCGGGGATTCATGCGGGCCTGCTTCGCGCAGCGCATGGCCACCGTAGATGCCCAATCGCCGTTGGCCTCGTCCCGGGGGCGCTCCAGAGCTGCGGCGGGAGCCTCTTCCAGCGGCAAGGTGCCGTCTTCCCGCGCCGCGGCAATAGCCTGGTCGATGATCTGCTCAAGCTGTTCGCGAATCTGCATGATAGTATCCCTTTTGCGTTGCACTGCGCTTGGGCTCATCACCCGATCCAGCGCAGATGGTCCTTCCTTTGTAGCCTTTGAATTTTAGCACGTCAAAGCCATTACGAACTGGTTTTGGCAAAAGCAACGGTATAATACGGTATTTGTAAGCGCGCCCATGGCTCAACGGATAGAGCATCGGACTTCTAATCCGACGGTTGCAGGTTCGAGTCCTGCTGGGCGCGCCATTTTTTGCAGAATAGCCGCGACTGGCGCCAGACGGACTCCAAGAGCGGCATCGGCTTCGAAAGGACTTCCATGAGCAACGAAGGCAAGAAGGTCAAGGTCCACTACACCGGCACCCTGGACGACGGAACCAAGTTCGACTCCTCCCTGGACCGCGGTGAGCCCCTGGAGTTCACCTGCATGACGGGCATGATGATCAAGGGCTTCGACGAAGCCGTGCGCGACATGGAAGTGGGCCAGACCGTCAACGTCCACATCCCCGCAGCGGAAGCCTACGGCGAGCACAACCCCGCTGCCGTCCAGACCGTCCCCCTGAACGTGGTCAACGGCGGCGAGCGCCTGAAGGTCGGCATGACCGTGACCCTGGCAGGCCCGGACAACCGCCTGCTTCCCGCCACCGTGGTGGCGCTGGAAGGCGGCAACGTGACCTTCGACATGAACCCGCCCATGGCCGGCAAGGACCTGAACTTCGAGATCACCCTGCTGGAAGCAGAATAGGACCGCATCCTGGCACCAGCCGCATCCCTTGAGGCGCCCTCTGTCGGGGCGCCTTTTCTTAATAACGAAAGGAACGGCCATGAAGACCGTCGTCATCGCATCCAACAACGCCCACAAGGCGCAGGAAATCGCCACCGCCCTCTCCTTCCCGGGCTGGGAGTTCAAGACCCTGAAGGAGCTGGGGATTCAGTCGGACCCGGTCGAGGACGCCGACTCCTTCCCCGGAAACGCCCGCATAAAGGCCCTTTCCGCCCATGAGGCCAGCGGCGGGATGGCAGCCCTGGCGGATGACTCCGGGCTCATCGTTGATGCCCTGGACGGCGCTCCCGGGGTCTACTCGTCCCGATTCGCAGGAGATGACGCCACCGACCAGCAGAACAACCAGAAGCTGCTGGACCTGCTTCAGGACGTGCCCGACCAGCAGCGCACGGCCCGTTTCGCCTGCGCCCTCTGCTTCATCGATGAAGACGGCAGCCAGACCACGGCGTGGGGCACGGTGGAAGGGAAGATAGGCTACGAGCCCCAGGGCGATGCGGGCTTTGGCTACGACCCTCTGTTCTGGCCGGACGCCTTCCAGGGACGCCTTACCACCGCTCAGGTCAGCGCTCAGGAAAAGGCAGCTATCAGCCATCGCGGTAACGCCCTCAGGCAGCTCAGGGAAAAGCTTGCCTATTCCTAGTCGGCGTGATAAAATGCAGCTTGCTGCTTAAGCGGGAAGTGGCGCAGTCTGGTAGCGCGCCTGCTTTGGGAGCAGGATGTCGCAGGTTCGAATCCTGTCTTCCCGACCAAGCGGCTGCTTGACCAGCTAACATGCGGGTGTGGTTCAATGGTAGAACTCGAGCCTTCCAAGCTTGCAACGCGGGTTCGATTCCCGTCACCCGCTCCATAGAGAGCCCAGAGGGGGAGCTTCGGCTCCCCCTCTTGTTTTCACCAGTCTATCGTCGGCAGATCCAGGTGGGCAACGCTGCTCATGGCTCCCCTGAACACCCGGGATCCAAAGCTTTCGAACTCCCGCAGATTCACTCCCGTGGTATAGAACCGACGCTGGGACCCGGACGGAGAAGCATTGAGCTGACCGCGGCGGGTCAAGATGGAGCGCACGTCCACGGCTGCTTCCCGAGCTGAGCTGATCAGCGTCACATCACGCCCTACCACGCCTCCGATCAGGGCCTTGATCAAAGGGAAATGGGTGCACCCCAGAACCAGGGTGTCGATGGAGCAGCGTCGCAGCGGTTCCAGGTACTCCCGGGCGATCTCCTCGAACTCAGGGCGAATATAGACCTTCGAAGCCAGGGACATGTAGTCTTCGATAGGGCCTTCCGCCATGCGAATGCCCTGCTCGGCAATCTCAACGAACCGCGGCGTAGGAACGGAAAAAACCGTGATGCCCGCATCGATGCTGCGAATGGCCTTGGAATACGCCCCCGACTCCACCGTGCCCTTGGTGGCGATTACCCCCACGCGCCGGTTGTAGGTGGCCCGTGCGGCTGCACGAGCGCCTGGCTCCACGACTCCTATGATCGGCACCTCGAAGCGCTCCTGAGCATGGGCCAGGCCCGCTGCCGTAGCGGTATTGCAGGCGATCACGATCATCTTCACATCCTGGGAAACAAGCCATGAGCAGATCTGCTGCACGAAGCCGTCCACTTCCTCCTGAGGACGCGGACCGTAGGGACACCGGGCAGAGTCACCCACGTAGATCAGGTTTTCCCCGGGAAGCTCCTTGGCAATTTCACAGGCCACGGTCAGGCCTCCGAAGCCGGAGTCAAACACCCCGATGGGCCTTTGGTCGCTGACGTGAGGTATGTACTCGAATTCACACATAGGGCAGAGTATACTCTAACCTTCGAAAAGACTAAAACCCAGGAAGGTCAAACCATGGCTAAGCAAAAGGATCCCAAGACCAACGCCATACGAGCCTTCGATGCCGCCAAGATCCCCCACCAGGTCCACACCTTCCCCGCCGATACCGCCCTTTCCGGCGTGGAGGTGGCTCATCTTCTGGACGAAGACCCCGATCGCGTGTTCAAGACCCTGGTTACCGTGGGCAAGAGCGAAGAGCATTACGTGTTCATGGTTCCCGTGGCCGAAGAGCTGGACCTTCGCAAGGCAGCATGTGCTGTGGGCGAAAAGAGCATCCACATGATTCGCTCCCGGGAGCTTCTTCCCCTGACGGGATACGTTCACGGAGGGTGCTCTCCCGTGGGCATGAAGAAGCAGTTCACCACCGTCATCGACGAAACCGCCCAGCTCTTCGACCAGATCATCTTCTCCGCCGGACGAATCGGCTCTCAGATCGAATGCGCCCCTTCGTCTCTGGAATCCCTGGTGCCCTTGACCTACGCCGACATCACCGCATAGAAAAAGGTGCCGGGCCCCAGGCCCGGCACCTTCGCGCTATTCTGCTTGCTATTCAGAATCACCTAGTAGTGCACCGACACCACGTCCCCTACCTCGATCAGAGAGTAGAGCTTCTTGGCCTTCTTCACCGGCAGGTTGATGCAGCCGTGGCTGCCGTTGCTCTTGTAGATCGTACCGCCAAAGCTGGAGCGCCAGTTTGCGTCATGCAGGCCCACGGAATTTCCCACGAAGGGCATCCAGTAGGAAACCTTGGTCTCATAGTCCTTCTTGCCGTTCTTGTAGCCCACCAGCGTGCTGGGGCTCTGCTTCAGGTTGATGCTGTACACTCCCGTGGGCGTGGAGCGATCGGCAGTTGCCAGGCCGGAAACGCAATCCGATTCCCAGATCAGCTTGCCCTTCTCGTCATAGAAGTACACGTGCTGCTCTCCCAGGTCAATGTCGATGAAGCGCTTGCCCCAGTCCCGCTTGCCAGGACCATTGTAGGCCGCGCCCTTGGTGGTGGTGGGAATATCCTCGGTGATGGTCTTACCCTCTTCCACATCCTTCTTCACCAGGTTGATCAACGCAGCGTGATCCACCGCCCAGCCATAGTCCCCACCGGAAACCGTGATCTTCTTCCCATCGGGACGCTTGTACGTACGCTGGGTGCCCACGGTGTCGCACGAGTCGGCAACGGTTTCCACCCAATCGTTCATCTTGGAGGTGTCGAAGGATACGTCAGCGTTGTCCCCCAGGATTACCCAGTTGGAGATCAGGTCGGCGTTCACCTGAGCCACCACGTCATCTGCCAGCTTCAGGGTCACGTCCGCCTCGATCATCTTGTTAGCCTTCTTGACGGCCTTCTTCACCTTGGCATCATCGGCCACGATGGTCGGCTGCACCAGATGCTCCTTACCCAGCTCCAAAGCATCAAGCATGGACACCACCGCCGACTCGATGGCCTGGACCGTCACGTCGGTCTGGAGCTTGGTTCCGTAGCTTTCAGAGACCACCACGAACTTCTTCTTGCTCTTACTGAAGCGGATGGAGGCGTTCTTCGTATCCTCGGCGTCCTTGTTATGGGCGCGAATCGCCTTGGTGATGGTCTTGCCCGCCACGGAATCATCATAGGTTGCTACCAGCTTGGAAGTTATGTCATGGTTGGCGAACAGCTCCACCGGCCACATCCAGGGATTGCGACCCGCGTACAGCTCGTCGATATCAGCCTCCTTCTGGAAGCTGAATCCCAGGTCATCGGCGGAAAGGGTCAGGTCAAAATCGTTTCCTGTAACGTGGAGGGTGTAGTCTTCCGCCTGACTGGTCAGCACCTTCTCGATCTCAGTAGCACTCTTGAAGGAAACGTCAATGGAGCCCAGCTTCGTATTGGGGAAGAAGCGGTCCTGGAAGTACACGCTCCCGCCCACGTACGCGGCAGCAAGAAGAGCGATGACGATGCCCACGGCAATAAGGGTGGCCTTCTTCGCGCTCCCCCCCTTTGTGGAAGAGGGCAAGGGGGAAGACTCCCCCGTCTCAGGGTCAAAGGCAGGCCGGTACGCCTGGGGCGAAAACGTACCGTCTTCGAGCGTCTCCGGCGCGGCGTGCTTTCCCTTGGTCTGTGCGTTCTTCTTGCCAAAAGCCATTGCCAACCTCGTTCATGTTTCTTTTGCAGGCAGTTGTGATATTGTACCGCAGCATCCCCGCCCCTGCTTCCCTTCGCTTGACAAATCCAAGCAACTAGCACAGAATCATCTCTTCAAGGCTTGCCGCTATTCTTCGGGGGTGACTGGTTTCGACATGGTAGGCCTGACGTGAGGAGCAGGTCGTGGTCTCCTCGCCACGTTAAACAGGGGTAACGTCAAATTTAATTGGCAAGAACACTGGTGCTCAGCGCACCCTCGCTCTGGCTGCTTAATCGCACCGAGCCGTCGAACCTAGGGTTTTCCTCGCTTTAGGCAAGACGTCGACTTAGGGGAATGCTCTTTGGTACGTAGCTGGTATGACCAAAGATAAGATTGAACCCGCTAGGAGAAGCTGGGCTTGTCAGTGAGCCAGGCCATCCGAACCTTCTTCACTGAATAAGCCTGTAGAGCCTGACAGAGGGTCTAGTATGGACCGGAGTTCGATTCTCCGCGCCTCCACCACAAATAACAGAAGCCGGCAGATTTGCCGGCTTCTTTGCTCTGAGGCGTCCTTTTCGCAGACCTCATCCGCTATTCTTCACCAGGAGAAACGGGAGGAGTGCTCAATGCCGCATTGCGCTTGGCTTCCCTCCGGGCCTGCCTGCGCTTCTTCGGATTGATCGCGTCCAGGGAATCCCTCATATCATCAACCTGGTCCATGATGTCGGCAAGCGTGGAATAGCCTTCCATGGCCACATCCTTGATCGTGCCAGCCATATCTTTCAGATCGTCCTTAGAGACCGCATCTCCGATAATGGGCAGACCCGACTTCTCCATAGCGGAAGATTTCTCGGGCTCGGAGGGCTCTTCGTCTTCCGGGTAGAAGTATTCCACCTTCTGCCCATCTTCGCCCTTCGCCGCAAAGCCGATTTCGCGACCAGACTTATCTACAAAGTAGTACAAGATATCATCTTCGTCGACCTCAACCTCCACAACCTGATCCTGGGAGTCCTCCACCTCCTCATAGTCGTCAAAGTCGCCCTCGAAGTAAACCTCCACCTCATCACCGTCCTCATCGAGCACGATAACGCCAACCTGGACATCGTTTTCGTCCACCAGGTACCCGACTATATCCTTCTCATCGATCTGAACAGGCAGCTCATCATTGGGATTATGCTCGGTCATAAGACTCTCCTTGCTGTCAACTAGCGGCTGCGTTGCTTCAGCGCACGCTGAATTTCCCTGTTGGCATCGCGTTTTGCCATGCTTTCCCTCTTGTCATGGAGCTTCTTGCCACGTGCAACCGCCAGCTCCACCTTCACCAGGGAGTTTTCCTTAAAGTACATGCTCAACGGAACCAGGGTCATTCCCCTTTCGCTCACCGCCCGCGATAAAGCCCTGATCTGCTTCTTATGAAGCAGGAGCTTGCGCTTACGGTCCGGATCAACGTTGAAGATAGTTCCGTTGGAATAGGGACGAATATGGACGTTAAGAAGCCATACCTCTCCGCCGCGGATCACAGCATAGCAATCCGTAAGCTGGCAGTTGTTCTCCCGCAGACTGCGCACCTCGGTACCGGTCAGCACAAGGCCGGCCTCATAGGTTTCCACGATTTCGTATTCATGCAAGGCCCTGCGGTTTTTTGCAATGACCTTTTGTTCCTTCTTCATAGGACCGAATCACCCTTACCATCCAATTCGCTGGAGAACAATCATAGCACGCGCCGAGCAGTTGCCCAAATGCCCAACCACATAGATACATCCTGCAGAAACAAGGAAAACACGCTGAATCTAGCTGAACAACAACGCGAACGACCGCAATACGCTTAATAAAACCACGCCAGAAGACGCCGAGCAATCACGGCCATACTTGACTCCGACAGTGCAAGAACAGGAGGAGAAGATGAAGCTCAGAGCCGCATTCGGAACGGCTTGCGCTATAGGAAGCGCATTAGCCCTGCTGTCCCTGCAAACCATGGCAAGAGCATCTGAGCCCGCGCCATCTCCTGCTGAGGCGAGCGGAAAAACACGCACGGTCCAAAGCAGCCCCTTCTCCCAAGTGGACTGGGATTACTGGGCCGGCATCAATTCTCACATAATCGGATGGATAGACATACCGAAGATCAACATAAGCCTGCCCCTTGCTCAGGCGGATACGTCAGAGCCAAACCGATACCTGAACCATGACGCCTTCGGAAAGCCAAATATTTACGGTTGCGCCTTTATCGACTCGAGCTGCAAAGATAGGGGGATAGCTTCCCGATGCACCCTGATCTACGCCCACCACATGAACGACGGTTCCATGTTCTCAAAGCTAGCAATAAAACCGAGGAACAGCCGACTGAAGGCATACATTCAAACCAGGAAGGAGCGAGAAACCGTAAAGCTAGAAGAATGGAAGGTGGTAAACGCAGACAAAGAGAAGGTCCGAACCCGATTCAAATCATGGGAAGACTATTCCGCATGGTATCAAGAGGTGTTTAGGCTCAATAACGCCGAAACGACGACATCTAGAACGATATGCTTTGCCACCTGTTCGTACGGCCTGTTCGCGAATCAAAGGACCCTGGTCTACGGCAAGGCCGTGAAACTAGAAGAAACTTCCCAAACATGAGAAAGGGGCCCCGCAGGGCCCCCGTGGATCGTGGTCGGGACGCGGGAAGCGCCCTGCGCGAGCACGACGTCCTATCCTCCCACGGACTCCACCGCAGTACTTTCGGCGATGGCAGGCTTAACTGCCGAGTTCGGA
>JAQXGX010000088.1 GCA_029006935.1 Eggerthellales bacterium
CGCAGCTTGCGTCGCGCCCGGCGATAATCGGGCAGGCAGGACTCGACCAGCGCCCAGAACTCCGGGCCGTGGCCCCGCTCCCGCAGGTGACACAGCTCGTGGACCACCACGTACTCCAGGCACTCGGGAGGAAACAGCGCCAGCCGCACGTTCAGGCAGATCCGTCCGGTCGCAGGCTGACAGCTCCCCCACCGGCTGGTCATGTTGCGATACGCCAGCTTCTGGGCCTTCACCCCCAGCACCGGCTCCCACTTGGCTATCAGCACCGGCGCGAAGGCCTCCACGATCTGCCGCCACTCCCTGACCTGGGCCTTGGTCGCCCCCTCCGCCTGAGCCATGGGGGAACTAAGCACCCGATCCCGATGATCCAGAATCCACGACCGCTTTTCCCGGACAAAATCCAACACCGCCTGGTCAGGCATGCCATAGGGCGCCGACACCTCAATGCGTCCGGTGGGACTGGCAATCCGCAGGTTCAGGTTCTTCACCCGCTTGCGGGTAACCCACACCTCCAGGTCGTCCACGAACTCCAGCCGCGCCTCAGCCACTAGCGGGACTCCCCCGTATGAGCAGCGGCAAGGGCCAGGTCGTAGGCTTCGTTGCGGGAAATGCCGAACTCCTTCACCAGCGTCTTGCTCACGTCCTTGTTGCGCATGCCGCCAGCAACCAGCTCGGCCGCACGCTCAGCCGCAGATGCCGTCGCATCGGCAGCGTCATCCGCCGCCTCTTCGGCAGAGGGACCGTCTACCACCAGCACGATCTCCCCCTTGATGGCACCTTCTCGAGCTCGCTGGTCAAACCGGGCATGCACATCGGCCGCCGCTCCGCGAACGACCTCCTCGTGCAGCTTGGTGAGCTCGCGGCACACGCACACCCTGCGCTTGGGAAACGCATCCGCCAGCACGGCCAAAGTGGCAACCAGGCGGTTGGGGCTTTCGTAGAACAGAAGACAGGCATCCAGGCACCGCAGGGTCGCCAGCACCTGCTGCTGCTCACCGCCCTTGCGGGGAAAGAAGCCGTGGAAGTAGAAGCGCGGGTTGGCAAAGCCGCTGGCCACGTAGGCCGTTGCCGCTGCGGTGGCGCCGGGCAGCACCTCCACCGGAGCGCCCGCCTCCAGGGCCGCATCCACCAGCCGCAGGCCTGGATCGGAAACCCCGGGCATGCCGGCATCGCTGCAGTAGGCAACGACCTGGCCGGCAAGCACGCGGTCCACGATCGCAGCAGAACGACCGCCGATCATGGCCTCGTCCAACCGCTCCAACCGCTTGCTCAGGCCAAAGGCGGAAAGCAGCTTGCCGGTCACGCGGGTGTCCTCGGCGCAAACCACATCCGCAGACTCCAGGGCATCCAAGGCCCGCTGGGTCATGTCCCCCAGGTTGCCGATAGGCGTGGGGCAGATCACCAGCTTGCCCTTGGCGCCTTCCTTGCTTGTTCCCAAGATCCCTCCAAAAACAACGGGAGGCAGCCGCACCTGCAGCTGCCTCCTGCAACCGGCAGTTCCTACACGCGCCCCTCGGCCAGGTTGGCCTTGGCAACGCTGATCATGAGCTTGATGCGGTTGAGCTGGTTGACCTCGGACGCGCCGGGGTCGTAGTCCACCGCCACGATGTTGCTGGCAGGATACCTACGGCGCAGCTCCTTAATCACCGACTTGCCCACCACGTGGTTGGGCAGGCAGGCAAAGGGCTGGGCGCACACGATGTTGGGTGCGCCGGTCTTGATCAGCTCCACCATCTCCGCCGTGAGCAGCCAACCCTCGCCCATGGAGTTGCAGTGGCTCAGAATGCCTTCGGTGTACGTTGCCAGCTCGTAGATGTCGGCAGGGGCGTCAAAGCGCTCCGATGCCGCCAGGGCGTCCGTTGCCGGCTTGCGCATGCGGGCAATGGCCTTCAGGCCCACGTTGGAGCCTATGGCGCTCTTCAGGGGCTTGCCCATCTCATGACGCTGCAGCTCACCGTTGACTATGCTGAAGGTGAAGAACTCCATCAGACCCGGCACCACCGCTTCGCAGCCTTCGCGCTCGATCACGTCCACCACCTGGTTGTTTGCCGTGGGATGGAACTTGACCAGGATTTCGCCCACAACGCCCACCCGGGGCTTGGAGCAGTCGTTCTCCAGAGGCAGCACGTCGAACTCCGCCACGATGGCCTTGCAGGTGCGAGCGTAATCGCCCCAGCCAAGACCGTGGTGGAGCTGCTTCTTGCACACGTCCATCCACTTCTGGAACAGGCGCTGGGCACTGCCGGGCTCCGCTTCGTAGGGACGGGTCCGGTACAGGCACTGCATGAGCAGGTCGCCGTAGACAATGGCGTAGATGGCCTGGATGAGCATGGCCGGGGTCATCTTGAAGCCGGGGTTGTTCTCGTCCAGATCCTTGAAGGAAAGGGAAATCACCGGCACGTGCTCCAGTCCGGCCTCCTTCAGGGCCTTGCGGATCAGGGCAATGTAGTTGGTGGCACGGCAGCCGCCGCCGGTCTGGGTAATGATGACCGCCAGCTTGTCCGTGTTATAGCGACCGGACATGACCGCCTCCATGATCTGGCCCGTGACCAAGATGGAGGGATAGCAGATGTCGTTGTTGACGTACTTCAGGCCCGCGTCCACGGCACCCACGTCCACGGAGGGCAGAAGTTCCAGGTTATATCCGTAGCGCTGGAAGATGTCGATCAGCAGGTCGAAATGTATGGGAGCCATCTGCGGGCACAGGATGGTCCAGCCTTCGTCCTTCATCTTCTGGGTGTACTGGGCACGGTAGAACTCGGTGGATGCGGCGTTGCGGGTCTTGAAGCGCTTGGCCACCTCCGCCGACGCCTTGTCCACGAAGGACCGGGGTCCCTGGGGCACCTGGTCCGCCAGGTCCTCCACGGCGTCGATGACCTTCTGGGCCGCACGGGCGCGCAGCCCCTTGGCCTCCTGGGCCACCTCTTCCGCCACCTCTTCCGCAAGGGCGGCTGCAGCTTCCACCGGCGTGGGCTGCTCCGGCTTGCGGGCGGGAGCCGCCTGATCCCCTACCAGGGTCCAGCCGTTTTCGGTGTGCTGCCAGGAGCCGCCTTCCACCTGGGGAACCTGGGAGGTCTGCACCTCCATGTGGTCGGCCAGCTCGTGGGTCTTCAGCGCGGTATCCACCCGCTTCTGGGCATCGGCCACAATAGCGTGGGCCGCCTCCACCGCCGGGCATGCGGCACCGGAGGCCAGGGCGCGCTCGCGCTCGGCGTCGGCCTTTTCCTCTTCCTGATGCATGAGCGCGGCCAGCAGGCTGCGCACGCGAATACGGGCGGCACCCAGGTTGGACACCTCGTCGATCTTGAGCACGGTGTAGACCTTACCCGATCCCTCCAGGATTTCCTGCACCTGATCGGTGGTAAGGGCGTCCAAGCCGCAGCCGAAGCTGTTGAGCTGGATCAGGTCCAGGTCGTCTCGCTGGGTGGCCACCTTAGCCGCAGCGTACAGGCGGGTGTGGTACATCCACTGGTCCACCACGCGGATAGGACGCTCCAGAGTGCCCAGATGAGCAATGGAATCTTCGGTGAGCACCGCCAGGCCGAAGCTGGTCAGCAGCTCGGGGATGGCATGGTTGATCTCCGGGTCGTTGTGGTACGGACGGCCCGCCAGCACGATGCCGTGGGTGCCCGTGCGCTCCATCCACTCCAGGGTTTCCTCGCCCTTCACCCGCATGGTGCGCTTGAAGGCTTCGTCCTCTTCCCAGGCGGCATCCACCGCGGCGTTGATTTCCTTCTGAGTGGGAGGCACGCCCTTGGTGCACACGGCGTCGGCGTGGTTCTTGGTCATTTCCACGAACAGGCGCTTCTTCAGGTGCTCCTTCTGGTCATAGGGCAGCCAAGGGTTCACGAAGCGGGTCTTGCTGTCCAGCAGCTCGTCAATGTTCAGGCGCAGCGACTCCGCATAGCTGGAAACAATAGGGCAATGGTAGTGGTTGCCCGCCGTGGAGTCCTCCATGCGCTCGAAGCGGCTGCAGGGGAACCAGATGAAATCCGGCCCCTTTTCCAGCAGGTTCATGACGTGACCATGGGAAAGCTTGGCCGGATAGCACACGCTTTCCGAAGGCATGGACTCTATGCCCGCCTCGTAGGTCTTCTTGGTGGAGGCATCGGAAACAATGACCGAATAGCCCAGCTCGGTGAAGAACCGGTGCCAGAAGGGGTAGTTTTCGTACATGCTCAGGGCCCGGGGAATACCCACGGTGCCGCGAGGCGCGGATTCCGCCGGCAGACTTTCCCGGTCAAAGAGCAGCTTGCTCTTGAAGTCGTACAGGTTGGGCACGGCCTTGGCCTCGTCGTGGGTGCCGGCGCCCTTTTCGCAGCGGTTGCCGGTGATGAAGCGACGATGACGGCCCGTAGCAGGATCCACGCCGAAGTCGTTCACCGTGAGCAGGCAGGCGTTGGAGCACATCTTGCACCGCAGGGTGCGATGGGTGGGGTTGAGCTCCTCCAGCGCCTGGGCGGAAAGCAGGGTGGTCTGGCCCCCGTCCACGGCGCGGTCGCGGGCAAGCAGGGCAGCTCCGTAGGCGCCCATGTTGCCGGCAATGTTTGGCCGCACGGCGTTCACCTCGGAAAGCTGCTCGAAGGCACGCAGCACCGCGTCATTGAGGAAGGTGCCGCCCTGGACTATTACCTTGGTGCCCACGTCATGGGGATCGCGGATCTTGATGACCTTGAACAGGGCGTTCTTGATCACGGAAATGGCCAGGCCGGCGGCAATGTCGCCCACCGTGGCGCCTTCCTTCTGAGCCTGCTTCACGCGGCTGTTCATGAATACGGTGCAACGGCTTCCCAGGTCAACCGGGTTTTCCGCCTTGTTGGCAGTCTTGGCGAACTCGGAAACGTCCAGGTTCAGGCCGCTGGCAAAGGATTCGATGAAGCTGCCGCATCCGGAAGAGCAGGCTTCGTTGAGCATGATGGAGTCAATGACGCCGTCCTTCACCCGCAGGCACTTCATGTCCTGGCCGCCAATGTCCAGGATGAACTCCACGCCGGGCAGCATCTCCTGGGCACCGCGCAGGTGGGCCACGGTCTCGATCTCACCGGAGTCGACCCGCAGGGCCTCCAGCAGCAGGCCTTCGCCGTAACCGGTAACGGTGGCGTGACCGATGCGCACCCTGGGAGCCCCCTGCTCGTCCACGGGCAGCTGCTGGTACAGGGAGGCAAGGGCGTGCTTGGCGCATCCCAGCACGTCGCCCTTGTTGGAAACGTAGTGGTCCCACAGGATGCGGCCCTGTTGGTCGATCAGAACCGCCTTGAAGGTGGTGGAGCCGGCGTCAATGCCCAGGTACACCGGGCCCTGAGCGCTGGCCAGGTCGGCGCGCTCCACGCACTCCTTGTCGTGGCGGGCCTTGAACTCGGCATAGTCGGCGTCGTCCTTGAACAGCGGCGGCAGGCGCACCACTTCGCTGCCCTGGACGTTGCCCAGGTTGCGCAGGCGCTCCAGCACGCTGTTCAGGGGCTCCACCTTGGCATCCTGAGCCCTCATGCCCGCCAGGGCGCAGCCCTTTGCCACGAACAGGTGGGCGTCATCAGGCACGATGATGTGCTCTTCGTCCAGCTCCAGGGTTTCGTAGAAGCGCTTGCGCAGCTCAGGCAGGTACTGCAGCGGACCGCCCAAAAACGCCACATGACCGCGGATGGGGCGGCCGCAAGCCAGGCCGGAAATGGTCTGGGTGACCACGGACTGGAAGATGGAGGCCGCAATGTCCTCTTTCTTGGCGCCTTCGTTGAGCAGCGGCTGCACGTCGGTCTTGGCAAAGACGCCGCAGCGGCTGGCAATGGGATAGATGGTGGTGTGGCTCTTGGCAAGTTCGTTCAGACCGCCGGCGTCGGTGTTCAGCAGGGCTGCCATCTGATCGATGAACGCACCGGTGCCGCCAGCGCAAGTGCCGTTCATGCGCTGCTCGATGCCGTTGTCGAAGTAGATGATCTTGGCATCTTCTCCGCCCAGCTCAATGGCAACGTCGGTCTTGGGAATGAAGCTTTCCACGGCGGTCTTGGAGGCAATGACCTCCTGGATGAAGCTCAGGCCCAGCCACTGGGCCAAAAGCAGACCGCCAGAGCCGGTGATGGCAATAGTCATGGGCTGATCGCCGTACTCAACGGCGGCTTCGCCCAGAACCTCGATGATGGTGGCGCGAACGTCCGCATGGTGGCGACGATACACCGCATAGTGCACCTGGCGCTGTTCGTCCAGGATAGCCAGCTTCACCGTGGTGGAGCCAACGTCGATGCCAATATGCAAGTTTTCCTGTGCCATTCATTACCCTTTCATGCTATGCATGTGCAACACCCAGGCAAAGGGTGCGCGCCCATCCAAGCCCCCTCCTTGGACAAAGCGCTAGTACGCCATAATTAGATGAAATTATACCGTCTGCCACCCGTATGAGCGCGTTCAGAGTGCTTACGATTTCAACAGGGTGTTGGAATTTTGAC
>JAQXGX010000089.1 GCA_029006935.1 Eggerthellales bacterium
CGCCCAGCGCATCGAAGAGGGCGACTTTGAATTCGACATCAATGACGAGGACATCCATATGTCCGTGGAGCGCAACCTGACCGAGGCCATCGGCGCAGCAGGCGGTCGCCTGCATACCGGCCGCAGCCGCAACGATCAGGTCGCCACCGATACCCATCTGCACTGCCGCCGCCTGAGCGAGGGCCTGATGCACCAGATCTTGGATCTACGTGCAGCCCTGCTGGATGTGGCAGAGCGCGAGTTCGGCGTGGTCATGCCGGGCTACACCCACATGCAGCGTGCCCAGCCGGTGCTCTTCAGCCACCACATGCTGGCCTACTACTGGATGTTCACCCGTGACTTCACCCGTCTGAAGGCCGCCTTCGATTCCGCTGACGTGTTGCCCCTGGGCTCTGCGGCCCTGGCCGGCACCACCTATCCGCTGGATCGCGCCTTCGTGGCCGAGCAGTTGGGCTTTTCTGGTATTTACCCCAACTCCATGGATGCAGTCAGCGATCGCGACTTCCTGCTAGACCTGACCTATGCATGCTCCACCGCCATGATGCACCTGAGCCGTCTGTGCGAGGAGATCATCTACTGGAGCAGCGGTGAGTTCGGCTTCATTCGCCTGAGCGACGCATACTCCACCGGCAGCTCCATCATGCCCCAGAAGAAGAACCCGGACTTTGCCGAGCTTATCCGCGGCAAGACAGGCCGCGTCTACGGCGATCTGGTCCAGCTGCTCACGGTCATGAAGGCCCTGCCTTTGGCCTACAACAAGGACATGCAGGAGGACAAGGAGGGCGTGTTCGACGCCGTGGACACCCTGGGCGACTCTCTCGTGGTTATGACTGGAATGATCCGCACCATGACCGTAAACGCCGACCGCATGAGGGCCGGCGCCCATGGCGGCTTCATGGCGGCAACGGACCTGGCCGACTACCTGGTGGGTAAGGGCATGCCCTTCCGCGATGCTCACGCTGTGGTGGGCAAGCTGGTGCTGGATTGCGAAAAGGCCGGCAAGACCCTGCAGGAGCTGACCGTGGCCGAGCTTCAGGCTGCCGATCCGCTGTTTGACGAAGGCGCCGTGGATGCCGTGGACATAGACCAGGTGGTGGCCAAGCGCACCACCCAGGGCGGTACCGGCCACGAAGCGGTGAAGGCCCAGCTGGAGCTGGCGAAGCAGCGCCTTGCCGCCGATCGGGCATAGAGCGGGGTCTGCGTTGGAGCGCGGGGGCGTGCAGGCAAGTGCCCAGGCGGGCGCCGCATCGTCTGACCGGGCAGGCGGCCGGTTCGCCGGTCGGGAAAGCCTGGCGGACGCGACGGCGGCGGACCTGGCGGCTGCCCTGGGCCAGGACCGGGGGCGGGGGACCGCTTCGCCCCGGGTGGACCGGTTGCAGGCCCTGCGCTACCTGGGCTATACGGACCAGGCTATGGACCCGGACCTGGAGCGGCGCTTTGCGCAGCAGGCCCAGGAGGTGGAGTCCCGGCTGCAGGCGTCCTATTGCTGGCAGCTGTTCCCCTTGGAGCTTGCCCTGCGCTACGGGCTGCCGCTCACGCTGGTGGGCGAAGGAGCCCTGGAACTTCCCGGCTCCCAGATAGCCCGGCATCTGCGGGGCGCCGTGGCGGTGGTGCTGGCCGCCGCCACCTTGGGCTTTGACTGCGAGCGGCGCCTGACCCAGCTTTCCGCAACGTCCCCCGCCGATCAGCTGCTGTACTCCACCTGCTCCTCCTCTGCGGTGGAGTCGGGTCTGGACGCTGCCCGGGCGCGGATCGACGCCCTGCTGGAGCCGGCGGGCTTTCACACGGGCCCCCCTTTCGCCCCTGGTTACGGCGACCTGCCCATAGCCGTGCAGCCCCGGTTCCTGGAGGTGCTGGGGGCACAGCGCAGCATCGGCCTTTCGGTGACCGCCGGCGGCGTGCTGGTGCCGGTCAAGAGCGTGACCGCATGCCTGGGGGTGTTCCCCTGCTCCGTTCGTCCCCCCGACGAGCGCAAGGAGGCGCTGCCCTGCGATAATTGCACGAACCGCAACTCCTGTAAGCTCAGAGCGAAAGGGCTCACCTGCTATGGAAATGGAAGCAACTCATAGGGACTCCCTGCGCGACCTGCGCATTGCCGACGAAGACCTGCGTGCCGTGCTAGAAGGCCGGCGGTTCTTGGTCCAGGACGGCGCCATGGGCACCATGCTGCAACGCTCGGGCCTGGCCCAGCCGGGCATGGTTCCCGACCTGCTGAACCTGACCCATCCGGATCGGGTCACGGCCATTCACCGGGAGTACGTGGAGGCCGGTGCTGAGATGGTGACCACCAACACCTTCGGAGCCAACCGCAGGAAGCTGGACGGGGCGGCGTCGGTGGCTCAGGTCTACACCGCCGCTGCGAAGTGCGCGCGCGATGCGGGGGCGCGCTACGTGGCTGGCGACATCGGCCCCACCGGCTCCCTGCTGGAGCCCCTGGGAGACCTGAGCTTCCAGGCAGCCTACGACCTGTTCGCTGAGCAGGTGCGCGCCGCTGCAGATGCTGGCTGCGACTTGATCGCTATCGAAACTATGAGCGATCTGGCGGAAGCCCGTGCGGCGTTGCTGGCGGCGCGGGAAAACTGCGACCTGCCGGTATTCGTGAGCATGACCTTTGAAGAGGACGGTCGCACCTTTCTGGGAACGCCTCCGGCGGTTGCCGCCACGGTGCTTTCCAGCATGGGGGCGTCCGCACTGGGGGCCAATTGCTCTCTTGGTCCGGTAGAGATGGTATCCGTGGCCCGGGAGCTGTGCGCTCATTCCAGTGTTCCGGTGCTCATGCGTCCCAATGCGGGCCTGCCTCAGATTCAGGACGGGAAGACGGTCTACAAGATCACTTCTCAGGAGTTCGGCCAGGCCATGAATCTCATCGCTGAGGAGGGCGTGAGCATTATGGGCGGCTGCTGCGGAACCGATCCCTCGTTCATTCGGCAGGTGGCCCAGCTGGCAGAGCGGCTCAAGGAGCCGGTGCCGCGTCTCCTTCCCCAGGATTTCGCTCTGGCAAGCTCCACCGCGCTGGTAAGTCTTCCTGCTGGCAGTGGAAACGTTGCCGTGATCGGTGAGCGCATCAACCCCACGGGCAAACCCAAGCTCAAGGCGGCCCTGCGGGAGGGCAACCTGGACTACGTGGTGGCCGAGGCCCTGGGCCAGCAGGAGCGCGGCGCGGACCTGCTGGACGTGAACATGGGCCTGCCCGAGCTGGACGAGCCCGCCGTGCTGGAGGCGGCGGTTCGTCGGCTCCAGCCCGTGTGCGGACTGCCCCTGGTGCTGGACTCCAGCAACGTGGACGCTCTTGAGCGCGCAGCGCGTGTCTACACGGGAAAGGCCCTGATCAACAGCGTGAACGGAACGGCCGAAAGCCTGGAGGCGGTGCTTCCCGTGGCCAAGCGCTATGGCTGCGCGGTCATCGGACTGACCTTGGACGAAGGGGGCATTCCTCCCACGGCGGAGGGGCGCCTGGCTATTGCACGGCGCATCGTGGAGGCGGCGCAGTCTTTTGGCATTCCTTGTCAGGACGTGGTTATTGACTGCTTGACCATGGCCGTTGCCACCAATCAGCCTGAGGCGCGGGAGATTCTGCGGGCCATCCACCTGGTCAAGGAGGAGCTGGGATGCCGGACTACCCTGGGGGTTTCCAACATCAGCTTCGGCCTGCCCCAGCGCTCCCTGGTAAACGGCACGTTTTTGGCGGCAGCCTTCGGAGCTGGCCTGGACTTGCCCATCCTGAACCCCAATGATCGTCGGTACCGGGATGTGGTCGCAAGCTATCGGGTGGTGTGCGGACAAGACCAGGGTTCCGTGGCGTATATCCAGCGGTGCGCGGAATCGTTTGACCCCTATGACGAGCAGGCGCGGCAAGGGACGGGCGCCGCGGCTGCGGGTGGGGCAGCGGCTTCCCCTTCGCCCAGCTCAGCGGGGGTAGGAGCGGGAGCGGACTCCGATCTGCCGGTGCCCTCTGCCTTGGAAGACGTTGCCGATCAGGTTCGCGCCGTCCAGCAGCTCATCTTGACCGGGCGCTCGGAGCCCATGGCCGAGTCCGTGGCAGGGTTGCTTAAGGAGCATGACCCTCTGGACGTGGTGGATGGCGTGCTCATTCCCACCTTGGATCAGGTGGGCGTGCTCTTTGACCAGGGCCGCTTCTTCCTTCCCCAGCTCATGGCCTCGGCGGAGGCGGTGAAGGCGGGCTTTGACATGGTGAAGGAGCGCATGGCCGCCGATCAGGATGGCGATCTTAGCGTGACCGACGGCGGAAGGGTTCCGCGGCGGGTGATCGTTGCCACCGTGAAGGGCGACATCCACGACATCGGCAAAAACATCGTCCGCATGCTGCTGG
Source organism: Eggerthellales bacterium (assembly GCA_029006935.1). GTDB lineage: Bacteria > Actinomycetota > Coriobacteriia > Coriobacteriales > Eggerthellaceae > SUG1186. The sequence continues at coordinate 4,331 of JAQXGX010000089.1, forward strand.
AAAACTACGGGTTTACCGTGATTGACCTGGGCAAGGACGTGGCTCCCGAGGTCGTGGTGGAGGCGTGCCGCACCCACGACGTGAAACTGGTGGGCCTTTCGGCGCTCATGACCACCACGGTCAAGGCCATGGAGCAGACCATCCAGCTGCTGGGCCGAGAGCTGCCCGACGTGCGCACCTTCGTGGGCGGAGCCGTACTTACCCCCGAGTACGCTCGCACCATCGGGGCCCACTACTACGCTAAGGACGCGGCGGCATCGGCGCGGATTGCGGAGGAATTCTTCGCCCAGGATTAGCCTGCGAACCTCCAGAAACAGACGCCGAGCCAAACCGCAAGCTACTCTTGGGGCAAGGGGCGAAACCACCAAGTACGATGTTCCCTGCTTGCACGGCACCTCGCGCTCCGACCAAAAAAGAGGGCCCGCAGCGAATGCGGACCCTCGGCGTGCGGCAATCCGTTAATTCCTAGTGACCGCAGCTGCTGCAGGAGTGGCTGCAGCCCTCGGGACCGTGGGAATCGCAGGTGGAGCACTGCAGGGATTCCAGCTTGCCGTTCTTGAAGGCGCGGGCGGCGGCGTCGCAGAAGCCGTTCACGCCGCTGTGGACGGCAATGCCCGCTGCCTCCAGGGAGGCGATGGCGCCGTCGCCGATGCCCCCGCAGATAACCACGTTCACGTCCAGGCCGGTCAGGAACGCTGCAAGGGCGCCGTGACCCTGGCCTTCGGTGCTGACCACCCGGGACTTCATCAGGGCCTTGTCCTTTTCCACCGTGTAGATCTTGAACTGCTCGGAATGGCCGAAGTGCTGGTTGATGCTTCCGTTATCGAACGGA
>JAQXGX010000090.1 GCA_029006935.1 Eggerthellales bacterium
GGCGCACGCGCGGCCGCAAGGAAAGTTGGTGGTCACAATGGCAGCTCCAGCTACTGAACAGGTGCGTAATGTCGTCTTGGTCGGCCAAGACGGCGCCGGCAAAACTTCGCTGGGCGAAGCAATGCTCTATGTTTCCGGCCGAACTCCCCGCATGGGCACCACTCATGACGGAAAATCCTACCTGGACTATGACGACGAAGAGATCAAGCGTCGCTTCACCATCTCCACGTCCATGGCGTCCTTCCCGTACAAGGACTTCAAGATCAATCTGCTGGACACCTCTGGCCACCCTGACTTCATCGGCGACACCATCGCCACCATGCAGGCAGCCGAAATGGGTCTATTCGTGGTCGACGCGGTCGCAGGCCCGCAGGTCATGACCACCAGGCTGTGGCGCTACGCTGAAGACATGCGCCTTTCTCGCGCCATCTTCATCAACCACATCGATCGCGAAAACGCCGACTTCGCTTCCGCCATGGCTCTGCTCCACGCGCGCTTCGGCTCCCGCGTGGTTCCGGTGAACATCCCCATCGGCAACGCCGAAGAGTTCAAGGGCGTCATCGACATCATCCGCATGAAGGCTCGCTACAACGATGGTGACGACAAGGAAATCATCGAGGATATTCCCGCTGAGTACATGGAGCGCGCCGAAGCCGCCCGTGACAAGCTGTGCGACCTGATCGCCGAAGCCGACGACGAGCTCATGATGAAGTACCTGGAAGGCGAGCCCCTGACCCAGGAAGAAGTGGAGGGCCTGCTTTCCGAGGCCATTACCCAGGAGCTGGCAATCCCCGTATTCGTAGGCTCCACCATCATCAAGCAGGGCGTCCGCGGCGTCATGGACGACATCGTTACCTACTTCCCCACGCCGGAATCCCACGGTCGCTTTGCCATGTCCGACGGCTCCGACATCCGCATCTCTCATGAAAAGCGTGCTGCCGGCTTCGTGTTCAAGACCGTGGCTGACCCCTTCGTGGGCCGTCTGAGCTTCATCAAGCTGCTGGCCGGCGTGGTTGAGCCCGGCACCGAGCTCATCAACGCCCGCACCCAGAAGAAGGAGCGCCTGGGCTCCATCAAGATCATGATGGGCAAGGAAGCCACCGACGTGAAGAGTGCCAAGGCCGGCGACATCATCGTGGTCCCCAAGCTGGGCGAAACCCGCACCGGTGACACCCTGAGCGTGTCCGGCGAAATTGCCGTGGATCCGTTCCCGCTGCCCAAGCCCCAGTACCCGGTTGCCGTGGAGGCCGCCGACAAGAAGGCCGAGGACAAGCTGGGCACCTTCCTGGCTCGTTCCGTGGAAGTGGATCCCACCATCAAGCTGACCCGCAATGAGGAAACCCACCAGACCGTGCTCACCTGCATGGGCGAAACCCAGGTCGAGCTGCTCCTTGCCCGCGCCAAGGAGCAGGCCGGCGTGGAGATCAAGATCCTGCCCGTGCGCGTTCCCTACCGGGAGACCATTCGCAAGACCGCCGAAGCCCAGGGCCGCCATAAGAAGCAGACCGGCGGTGCCGGCCAGTTCGGCGACTGCTGGCTGCGTCTTTCTCCCAACCCGGGCAACGGCTACGAGTTCGTGGACGAAATCAAGGGCGGCGCCATTCCCAACGGCCTGATTCCCGCCGTTGACAAGGGCGTTCAGGAAACCATGCTGGAAGGCTTCCTGGCCGGCTACCCCATGGAGGACATCAAGTGCGCCGTGTACGACGGCAGCTACCACTCCGTGGACTCCAATGAAATGGCATTCCGCACCGCTGCCCGCATCGGCTTCCGCGCCGCATGCGAAAAGGCAGATCCGGTAATCATGGAGCCCATGTGCCGCATGGACATTACCGTGACCGAAGAGTATGCCGGCCCCGTCATGGGCGACATCTCCACCCGTCGCGGCCGCATTGTGGGCACCGACTCCGCTGAGGCGGGCGAGACCGTGATCAAGGTTCGCGTCCCCTACGCCGAGGTCCTGTCCTACACCAAGGACCTGCGCTCCATCACCCGCGGTTCCGGCACCTATGATCTGTGGATGGACGGCTATGAGCAAGCACCCTTCGACGTTCAGAAGAAGCTGATCGCCGAGTATCAGGCCTCCAAGTAAAGCGTCACAAAACACGCAACCGCACACTGGCGGGGCCCTTCGGGGCCCCGCTTCTTATTGGCCGCTAAGCGTATCGGTTGTACCGCATAACGCTCCATTTACTATAGTTTTCCCAGTTGAACGGGGAATGAACATTGATTTGCGGTAATATTCGTTCTACGAAAAACGCAAGTGTTTCGTCAATAGACAGAACTCAGGATTTCGCAGGACAAAGGAGGAAAGATGCTTCGCAAGACCGAAAGATCAAAGCACGGCAACGATGAGTCGGCTTCCTCCAATGCGGCGCTGTCCAAGCTGCGCCGGGATGACTACCTGAAGCTGCTCACCGAGCAGAGCCGGCGCATCGACGCCCTTGAGGAAGAAAACGCCCGGTTGAAGGAGCAGCTTGCCCAGGCTGAGCAGAAGCTGGCCCAGGCGCTTACCTTCAAGCAGGCGGCGGATCGCTTTGACAAGGCGGTGGCAGAGCTTCGCGCTGCCACGCAATCCCAGCCGCAAAGCGCAATCGTTCCGCGTTCCAGTTCGCGCATTCTTTCCTTGGGTGGTAAGCACAGAAAGAAATGACGATGAACGTACTCCTTTCCCTTAACGGCATTGACGAGGAAGAGCGGGTGCTAGCAGCTCTTTCTTCGGTTTCGGGGGTGCAGGTGAAGGTTGCCCGCACCATGGCGGAAGCCCGCGCCCTGTTTGCCGCGTGGCGACCGGATGTTGCGTTCGTGGATCCTAGCATTGCCCTGCAAAACGGCCCCTTTGCGGGCACCCGCGCCTCCGATGGCTTGCAGCAGGAAGTATCGGTGGACAGCCTTTCCAAGACCGGCTACCTGTGCCTGCTCAAAAGCGTTAATCCCCGGATCAACCTGGTGTTTGTGACCAGCGGCCCCGACTTTGCTATGGTGGCGCTTGATCTGCGGGCCAGCGGATACCTTGTTCGACCCCTTATGGACGAAGCGATTATCAACGAACTGCGCTACCTGCGCTTCCCCGATTCCCAGGTGGCGCTTGACTTGCAGCAGGCTTCGGCTGCTGGCGCCGAATCTGCTCCGGCGGTCAGTCCGGCGCCCCGCCCGGCAGTTGCCGCGGTTCCGTCCGTT
>JAQXGX010000091.1 GCA_029006935.1 Eggerthellales bacterium
CGCATGGTGGCCGAGCTTTCCTGCGAGGTGGAGGTGGGCGGCGGCATCCGCACCATGGAGGCCATCCAGCGTTACGTGGACGCGGGAGTGCGTCGCGTGGTGCTGGGGTCGGCGCTGGTGAAGGACCGCGCCTTCGCCCAAAAGGCAGCCGCAACCTACGGGCCCATCATCGTGGCCGGGGTGGATGCCAAGGACGGCATCGTGGCCACTGAGGGTTGGCTGGACACTGCTGACGGCGTTCCCGCGGAGGAGCTGATCGCTCAGATGCAGGACATGGGCATTGAGCACCTGGTCTTCACCGACATTGCCCGGGATGGTATGCAGACCGGTCTTGATGCTCAGGCCTACGCGGACATGGCCTGGAAGTTCCCCAACATGAAGATCACCGCGTCAGGCGGCCTTGCCACCTTGGACGACCTGCGCAACCTGGTTGCCACCGGGGCTCCCCTGGACGGGGCCATCACCGGTCGGGCTATCTACGAAGGGGTGTTCACCGTGGAGGAGGGCATTGCCCTGATTCGTGAGCTGGAGGCCGCCAATGCTGACTAAGCGCATCATTCCCTGCTTGGACGTGAAGAACGGTCGCGTGGTCAAGGGCGTGAACTTTGTGAACCTGCGCGATGCCGGCGACCCTGTTGAGCTGGCGGCGGAGTACGATCGCCAGGGAGCCGACGAGGTCATTTTCCTGGACATCACCGCAACTCACGAAGGGCGCAACACTACCATCGAGATGGCGTCCCGTGCCTCCGAGGAAGTGCACATTCCCTACGCCGTGGGCGGTGGCTTCAAGACCGTGGCGGATATGCGTACCATGATTGCCGCGGGGTCGGACAAGGTTTCCCTGAACTCCGCGGCCATCAAGGACCCGTCGCTGATCACCGCCGGGGCTTTGGCCTTCGGCAGCCAGGCGGTGCTGGTGGCAATTGATGCCAAGCAGGTGCCGGGCAATCCCAACAAATGGACGGCCTACGTTCGCGGCGGTCGTGAGGATACTGGTCTGGATGCCGTTGCCTGGGCGGTTGAGGCGGCCAAGCGGGGTGCGGGCGAGATCTTGCTCACCAGCATGGACGGAGACGGCAGCAAGGAGGGCTTCGATCTTGCCCTGACCCGTGCCGTTGCGCGTGCGGTGGACATTCCCGTCATCGCCAGCGGTGGCGTTGGCAAGCTGGAGCACTTTGCCGAGGGTATTCTTGAGGGCGAAGCCGATGCCGTGCTGGCCGCCAGCGTGTTCCACTTTGGGGAGCTGACGGTGCGGCAGGTGAAGGAGTATATGGCCGCCCAAGGCATCCCTGTCCGCCTGTAGGTCTTCGGGCGGCGCGTTTGGGCCTGCGGCCGAAGGGGTGCTGGCAAAGCCAAGCGGCATCCGAGCAAAGCGAGCGGGGTCGCGCTGGGCTTTGGGGGCCAGGAACGATAAGGTCATTTACGAGTGACTGGGCCGCGAGCTCGCAGTCAGGGCGAAGCTGATCTGTGCCCCGTGGCCTACTTCGGGACGATGGCCCGCAGCGCTGTTTCTAGTTCGCCCAAGGCCTGCCACTCGGGGGCCTGCATGGGAATTCCCAGGGAAATCACGTAGCGGGCCTGGCTGGAAAGGGGGATGCGCAGCAGCGGCTGCTCCCGACCTACGGAAACGTCCAGGGCATTTGATGGGGCAAAGACCGCCCCCAGTCCTTCCTCGGCCATGGCGATGAGGGTGGCCATGCTTTCGCTGGTGGCGACCACGCGGGCCCGGATCCCGGCGTTCTTCAGCTCGGAATAGCCTATGCGACCGGAAATGTCGTCCACCGTGCCCAGGACAAAGGGCAGGTCCTGCAAGACCCCCAGCCCCTCTGCTTTGATTCGTTCCAGCGCCTGGTCAACGGGCAGGCCCAGGGTCCTTTCAAGTAGGTCGGCATGGACCGCCAGAACCATTTCCTCCTCGTACAGAGGCGTCACGTTCACCCCAGGGTGGGAGTTGCCGAAACGGCCCACCACTGCATCCACCTCGCCTCGCTCCGCCATGCGGATGACCTCGCGGTTGGTCCCCTCGATCAGCTTCACCGTAAGCTCGGGCATGGCCTTGAGCATGAGACTGCAAACCCGGGGCATGAGGGCGCGCCCACGGGAATGGGCTATGCCCACCTTCAGCACGCCGCAGCCGCCGCCGGTGACCTCTCCGATCTGCCGCAACATGTCCTGCTGGGCCTGCTGCTGCTCTTGGGCATACACCAGAAAGGCCATGCCGGCGGGGGTCATGGAA
>JAQXGX010000092.1 GCA_029006935.1 Eggerthellales bacterium
CTCGGTGCCGATCTTCTGACCGATTTCGCGGTCGGTGGCACTTTCAGGAGCAGGCGGGTTCACGTCGAAGGGCACGGCCTTGGTGAACAGGGAAACCAGAGGCACGATGACGATGGAGGCCATCATGGCGAAGGCGCCGCAGTTCAAGCCGTTGGCAAAGACCCAGGACACGATGGGGATACCGGCAACGGCTGCCTGCAGGGCAGGAGTCAGGCCGGCCAGGCCGATGAGCATGTTGCCCGTGGTCAGGCACACGGCAAAGATGAAGCTGGTCCAGACGGCAGCCTTGGAGATCTTGCCGGAGTACAGGCCCCACAGGTACGGGCCGATGAACGCGCCGGAAAGGGCGCCCCAGGAAATGCCCATGAGCTGGGCAATCCAGGTGATGGTGGAGTGGTACTGGACCAGGGCGATGCCTGCGGAAAGGGCAATGAACACCACGATGAAGATGCGCATGTACACGATGCGCTTCTTTTCGTCCATGTTCTTGACGATGTTGCCCTCGATGAAGTCCAGGGTCAGGGTAGACGAGCTGTTCAGAACCAGGCCTGCCAGGGTGCTCATGGAGGCGGAAAGGACCAGCACGATGACCAGGCCGATCAGAACCTCGGGCAGAGTGGACAGCATGGTGGGAATGATGGAGTCAAAGACCGGGGTGCCCGCATCGGTGTAGGCGATCTGATCAGCGTACAGACGGCCGAAGCCACCCAGGAAGTAGCAGCCACCGGCGACCACCACGGCGAACAGGGTGGAGATGATGGCGCCCTGCTTGATGGCGGGACCGCTCTTGATGGCGTAGAACTTCTGGACCATCTGCGGCAGACCCCAGGTACCCAGCGAGGTCAGGATCACCACGCCCAACAGGTTGGCGGGGTCTGGGCCGAACATACTGGTGAATATGCCTTGGAAGCTGGTTTCGCCCTGAACCTGGGAAAGGGAGGTCATGGCTTCCATGAAGCCGCCGTTGGCGTTGAGCACGGCAAAGATCACCGCGGTGATGCCGAACAGCATCACGATGCCTTGCAGGAAGTCGTTGACCACGGTGGCCATGTATCCGCCGACCACTACATATATACAGGTGATCAACGCCATGGCTATGACGCATACCTCATAGGGTAGGCCGAAGGCCATGCCGAACAGGCGGGACAGGCCGTTGTACACCGATGCGGTGTAGGGGATCAGGAACACGAAGATGATGGCGGCGGCGGCAACGCGCAGGGCCTTGGACTGGTAGCGCAGGCCGAAGAACTCCGGCATGGTGGTGGCGCCGATACGATGGGTCATCTCGCGGGTACGAGGACCCAGGACCCACCAGGCCATAAGGCTGCCCAGCACCGCGTTGCCCAGGCCTGCCCAGAAGGCAGCCAGGCCGTACTTCCAGCCGAACTGGCCGGCGTAGCCCACAAACACCACCGCGCTGAAGTAGCTGGTGCCGAAGGCGAAGGCGCTCATCCAGGCTCCGACGTTACGACCGCCCAGGACGAAGCCGTCCACGCTGGTGGTAGACCTACGACAGTAGATGCCTACACCGATCGCAACGCCGAAAAAGATGAGAACCAGGCAAATTTTTGCGAGCATTGTCTCTTCCTTTCACACGTAATCACATCCCGATTACAATTTATGTAGGAGAAACCTATCACGCCCAATTCTTGTATGAACAAATTTATAAGACATATCACATTTTGTTATAATCTGAGCAGCGTCAATTCCCAGGCGAACGGAGCATGATGGACATTAAGCGCTGCGCGGCGTTCGTTGCCGCCGTGGAAACGAAGAGCATGTCGGGGGCGGCCAAGCAGCTGGGCTACACCCCTTCGGGCATCATTCGCCTGATCAACGCCCTTGAGTCCGAGCTGGGTTTTCCGCTGCTAGACCGCAGCAGCACCGGCGTCAGCGCCACCGCCGAAGGCGCCAAGATGCTCCCTATCCTGAAGGAAATCTGCCGCCTGGACGACCTTGCCCAGCAGACCAGCGCCCGCATCCGCGGCCTGGCGGAGGGCACCCTGACCATTGGCGTAATCTTCAGCCTAGCCAGCGAATGGCTGCCCCCGGTCATCGACGCCTACCAAAAGCGCTTCCCTGGGGTGAAGGTGAACATAGTGGGCGGCAGCGACGTGGTCCTGCGGGAAAAGCTGGACCAGCACGCCATCGACTGCGCCATCTTCCACGGCGACCACTCCAAGCTGGACTGGATTCCCCTGGGCCGCCAGGAGCTCATGGCCTGGGAGCCTCTGGGCAGTCCCCTGAACCGCCACTCGGAGCTGCTGCTGGCAGAGCTGGACGGCCAGCCCTTCATCCGCATTCATCCAGAGGGCGAAACCTTTGCCGAGCGCCTTCTGCGGGAGCGGGGCATAGAGCCTGATTTCCGCTTCACCGCCAACGACTGCTACACCGCGTACTCCATGGTTTCCGCCGGCCTGGGCTTTACCCTGTGCTGCGACGGCATCAGCGATCGCTGGGAAGGGGACGTGGTGGT
>JAQXGX010000093.1 GCA_029006935.1 Eggerthellales bacterium
TCGCGGATCAGGATGTCGCAGACCTGGTTCAGGCCCACCTGGGGGTCGATCACGTGGGCGTTTCTGAGCATCAGTGCCATTATTCGCTACCTCCTAGCAGTAGGTACAGAGCGGCCATACGCACCAGGACGCCGGCATACACCTGGTCCAGGATCACGGAGCGCTCGGGATGGTCGGTCATGTATGAGTCAAGCTCCACTCCCCTGTTCACCGGGCCGGGGTGGCACACGATGGCACCGGGGCGAAGGAGCTGGTCGCGGCGCTGGTTCATGCCGTAGAGCATGCTGTACTCGCGCATGCTGGGGAAGGGCGCGCCCTCCAGACGCTCCCGCTGCACGCGCAGCATGTAGACCACGTCCAGGTCGGGAAGCTCGTGGTCCAGGTCGTGGCTGACGGCGTTTGCCCCCAGCACGTCGGGACGGGGCGGCAGCAGGGTAGGCGGAGCGATCAGGGTCACGTGGGCGCCCATGGTGCGCAGTGCAGGAACCAGGCTCCCGCACACGCGGGAGTGGTTGATATCGCCCACGATGCCCACCTTCAGGCCGGCAAGGGTGCCGAAGTGCTGCCAGATGGAGTACAGGTCCAGCAGGGCCTGGGTGGGATGCTGGTGCTTGCCGTCACCGGCATCGATCACCGGCAGGCCGCTTGCCTGGGCCACCTTGTAGGGGGCGCCGGCGTTCTTGTCGCGTACCACGATCAGGTCAATCTTGTAGGCGCACAGGGTCTTTACCGTGTCCACCAGGCTTTCGCCCTTCACGGAGCTGGTGGAGCTGCCGCCAAAGTTCAGCACATCGCAGGAGAGGCGCTTTTCCGCCAGCTCGAAGGAGCTGCGGGTGCGGGTGGAGGGTTCGTTGAACATGTTCACCACGGTGTAGCCCTTCAGGGTGGGCACCTTCTTGATGCGGCGCTCGTTGACCTCCCGGAACCGATGGGCGGTCTGGAGCAGCAGCATGATGTCTTCTTCGGAGTACTCGGTGATGTCGATCAGGTGCCTGTGAGAAAGGCCGGTCTTGGCGCTTTGCTGGGCCATGGCTACTCAACCCCCTTCTGCAGGGGCGCCGCGCCCATGTGGGCACCCGGCGCCAGCTCGAAGATCTCCACGGTGGTGCGTCCGTCGGTTTCCTTCAGGAACAGGCGCACGCTTTCATTGGATGAGGAGGGCACGTTCTTACCCACGAAGTCCGCCCGGATGGGAAGCTCCCGGTGCCCCCGATCCACCAGCACCGCCAGCTGCACGCAGGCAGGGCGGCCAAGGTCCATCAGCGCGTCAAGGGCAGCGCGGATGGTGCGCCCGGTGAACAGCACGTCGTCCACCAGGACTATGGTACGGCCGTCCAGGTCGAAGTCGATCTGGGTGGAATGGACTTCCGGGCTGAAGTAGGTGGCGAAGTCGTCCCGGTAGAAGCTTATGTCCAGCTTGCCAATGGGAACGTCCACCCCCTCGATCTGGACGATCTTCCTTGCCAGCTGCTTTGCCAGCAGGTCGCCGCGGGTGACGATGCCCACCAGCGCAATGTCCTGGGCGCCATGGTTGGCCTCCAGAATCTGATGGGCCATGCGGGTCAGGGCGCGTTCGATTTCCGACTCATCCATGACCAGCGTCTTCATAGTGTTCGCTTGCGTCATACACACTCCTTCCTGTTAAGTGAGTGCGTACAGGTACCGCCGTCAGGCGCAAACGCAAAAAATGCCTTCGCGACTGACAAAGGCTTTCATCGGTTGCGTCCTTTTTCGGGTGGACGCGTAAACTGCAACTGCCTTGTCGGTCTCTCTGTACCGCTTTTAAAGACGGTTAGAGTATAGGGCACCAGCCGCGGCAGCGGCGCTGAATTTGGCGGGCGAAACATAATGGTGACATTGGGACGGGCAGGCGCACGGGCGCAGCGCGGGGCAACCCTATGCCTGGGGATCTGCGGGGGGAACCGTGGAGTCGGCAGAGGAATCCTGGAAGGTCCCGGTCGGCGCAGCTGCGAAGGCCGCGGTGCCGGCCGACTGCTGCTCGGCGTCGTAGGAGCGGACGAGCTCCTCCAAGCGGGCGGCGTTCAAGGGCACCAGGGGCAGCTTGTTGCCGTTGCTCACCACGAACTGGCGGCAGGCCCGCTCGCTCACCTGATCGCCTTGGGCCTGGTAGATGCTGGCTGCGGCATCGGCGTACATCACCCGCATGCGCATAAGCTGGTCATCGCTTCTGCGCACCCGCTCGAACAGGTCCAGCAGGGCCTGGGTGTTGCCGTTTCGCATGTTAGCAAGGGTGGACCCTTCGCCCTTCACAAAGGTTCCGTAGACTTCCGCACCCGGACCGCTGACCTGCGAAAGGAGCTGCTCCGCCTGATCGAGTACAGCTTGGGCAGCAGCCGCTCCGTGCAGTCGCAGCACCAGGGGCTCCAGATTGGCCAGCACGGTGAGCTGGTCGAAGGGCTTACGCTGCTGCCCGGCGGTCTTGACCATGGCCTTTGCCATGTCCTCCGCTTCCTGGACCCTGCCCAGGTCAGCCGCGGCCAAGGCATAGAAGGAAAGGAACCAGGAGCCCGTGGAGTTTTCCCGCGGGCTCCTGGTCATGCCCTTCATGATCTTGCCCGCCAGCTGGGCGCCCTGGTCATACAGGCGCTGGGGATCGCAGTCGCGGTTGTAGGTGTCCAACATCTGCATGACCATGGTGTCGATTCGACGGCCGAATATGCGGCTGGTCATGAACAGGAAGGAGAGGAACAGCACGGTGGTGGTGACCATGCCGATCAGCGTGGGAGGCACCACGCCCCCGACGCTGATGCAGGTGGCAATGTAGAACACGAAGGTTGCCAGGAAGGAAAACACCAGGCAGATGATCTTATGTTTGGTGTAGTACTGCAGCATGAGCTTATACCCCTTTCCCGCGTCCTTCCGCGGCTACCCTACTTTACGCGCACCATGCGCACGGCAAAATGCGCATCGCAGCTGCCAGGTCCCAGCCGCGTGGCCAGGGCTGCACGGCTTTGGATGGACTGGAGCTTGAAGCCCGCGCCCTCGGGCGACTCCAGGAAGCGCTTCACGTTCAGCTGGTTTTCGTCCTGGGTGACCGTGCACGTGGCATACACCATAGCACCGCCCACCCGCACATGGGACGCAGCGCTTCTGAGCATTTTCTGCTGGATGTTCGAAGCTTCCCGAATGGCCTCCGGGGTAACGCGCCAGCGGATCTCCGGATGGCGGCGCAGGGTCCCCAAGCCGGAGCAGGGAGCGTCAATAAACACCACGTCGTACGACTTCCCCGGCAGCGCCCGATCCAGGCGGGTGGCGTCCCCAGTCAGAGCGGAGGCCACCTCCACCCCGTAGTCCTTGGCGCGGGAGCGGACCAGGTTGGTCTTGAAATGCTGGTTGTCAATGGCGGTCAGCTGCAGCTGGCCTCCCAGGATGCGCTGGGCAAAGGACTGCAGCAAGATGGTCTTGGTAGCGCGGCCCGCACCCACCTCCAGCATGCTCAGGGACGCACCCTCCACTCCCAGGCGTTGGGCCACCTGAGCTGCGGTTTCCACCGTGAGCTGGGCCACCGCCTGGGACGCGGCGTCGGACACCAGGATCTTGCCCTGGTTGAAGGCGCGCCTGACGCGACCGTCGTTCACGGCGTGGGAGTTTTCCAGCCGCAGGCAGCCCGGCAGCGCATCCTGATCGCCAAAGCTCACCGGCACCGGGGAGCCGTGGGCCGCGGTCAGAAGCTCCTGGATTTCCTGGTCGGTTCCACGCAGGGCGTTCACCGCCACGAACACCGGGGCAGGATCGTTGGAGGCGATCATGGCATTGCGGCCCGCATCCACCCCCAGGTCCGTGATGAAGCGCTCCGCCAGCCACAGGGGGAAGCCCTGGGAGCGGGCGAAGGCCGCTAGATCGGTCTGCGGGTCGCCAAAGGGGAACTGCTCCGCCAGCTTCACCACCCGGCGCAGGACCGCGTTGGCAAGACCCGCCGCCCGGGGCACGATGGAGCGCACCAGCTCCACGCCCTGGTCGACCGCGGCGTAGGCATCCTTCTTCAGGAACAGGACCTCATAGGAGCTGATCCTGAGGCAGTCCCGCACGTTGGAGCTGATACTTCCCGGATTGTCCAGGGCATGGTCGATCACTTCGTCCAAGGTGCCCCAGGTCTGCACCACGCCCATAGTGAGCAGCGTGGCGAAGGCCCGGTCTTCGGGGGAAAGCGACCGCTCGGGAAGGAGGGATTCCAACACGTTGTGGGCAAAGGCTTCCCGCTCCCGCACCACAGTCAGCGCGTCCAGCGCGGCGCGACGAGCGGCGCTGACCCTGCTGCGAGGCGTTCGGTATCCGCCGCGACGAGGGTCTGCGGAGCCCCTTCCCTTCCGTGAGGAACCGTAGGTGCGCTGGTCCGTAGGATTAGCCATTCATTGCCTCCCAGGTCAGAGTTCCCTTCTTCACGCCCTGAAGGCCGGCGGCAAAATCCTTGGCAGCCATGGCCTTCTTTCCATCGGGCTTGCACTCCAGCACCTCCAGGACGCCGTCGGCAACCCCCAGCAGCAGCCGCTTGTGGGCAAAGCGCAGCGATCCGGGAGCCACGGGACCGTGTTGGTCAACGGTAGCTTGAACGGCGGCATCCTCTTCTTCGCAGGCACGGACCGCAAGCAGGGTCACGCCCTTGCCCGCCAGGACGGCACGGCTGGGATGAGCTTCGCCCGATGCCCTGACCTTGCGCACGGCCATGACCCGTTCGTCTTCGGGAGTCAGGTTCAGCTCGCCCTTTTCGATCTTGTGGGCATAGGTGACCTGATCCGGATCCTGAACCATCCACTGGGCGGCCCCGGCCTCAAGATGGGAAAGGGCCGTGAGCAGCGCCTGGGCGCCGCGGTTGGCCAGCTCGTCCGTGAGGTCGGCGGCAGTACGCTCCCCCGCGGAAACGGAGCGGCACACGCAGTAGTCACCGGTGTCCAGGCCTTCCTCCATGCGCATGATGCACACGCCCAGCTCTTCATCGCCAGCCAGGATGGCCCTCTCGATGGGAGCCGCGCCGCGCCCGCGCGGCCGCAGGGACGCATGCACGTTCAGGCAGCCCAGGGGCGGAATGTCCAGCACCTCGGCGGGAAGGATAGCCCCGTAGGCCGCCACCACGAACACCTGGGCGTTCAGGTCCCGCAGCTGCTGCTGGACCTGGGGATCGCGCAGAGTGCGGGGGGTGAAGACCGGCACCCCGGGCAGGGTCTGGGCCAGGGCCTTCACTGGGGAAGGCACCAGCTCCTTCCCGCGGCCGCGGACCGCGTCCGGACGGGTGAACACCCCTACCACCTGGTGGTGGCAGGCAAGCTCCTCCAGCACCGTGGCCGCCAGCTGCGGCGTGCCCATGAACACAACTCTCATGCGGACCTCCGGACCTTATTGGACTTCACCGGGCTTGGCACCCCTGGCCTTGGCCAGCTGGTACTCGGAAAGGGCGCGAAGGCGATCCATGGGCGCGGCGCTTTCGAACAGGGTCTTGCCGTCCAGGTGGTCAATCTCATGCTGGAGGCAGCGGCCCAGCAGGCCGTCGCTTTCGATATGCTGGGGATTGCCGTCCAGGTCCAGGTAGTCCACGCTTGCCCAGGGAGCGCGGGTGATGGGCACGGAAATGCCCGGGCAGGAAAGGCAGCCCTCCTCGTCGGTGACGGGGTCGCCCTTGGTCTGCACCAGCACGGGGTTGACCAGCACAATGGGATTGAGTTCTTCGGCCTCCACGTCACAGTCCACCACGATGACGCGCTTCAGCACGCCCACCTGGGGCGCGGCAATGCCCACGCCGTCGGTCCGGTACATGAGCTCTGCCATCTGGGCGGCCAGCTCGCGCAGGGACTCGTCGCCGGGCTCGCAGGGCGCGCACATCTGGCGCAGGCGGTCATCGGGGGCGGTTACGATACTTAGCATGAAATCCTCCTTGGTAGTTCTGTATACGGTCAGCGCCTGGGGCGCATGGGTTACACGAAAAAGCGGCGTGGGGGTCGAAGGGCTCGGGCAACGAACGCTCCCTTAGCCCTACACCGATCGCCGTCGGGAGCGGAAGGCCTCCAGGTCCTTCTGGAGCGCCGCCACGGTCCTGAACAGCTCGTCGGTATCCTGCGCCAACGCGGACTGCGGGTCCTTAAGCTGGAGCTTCAGGGAATCGATGGTTTCCTGGGCGTCCCCTATGGAAAGCTCTTCGGAAAGGAAGGCCATCATGGACTCCGCCGATGCCCCGGGATCCAGGGCCGCGTCCGTGAGCATGCTGCCCGCAGAAGGCACCACGGCCGTGGCGGCCGACACGATGGCAGCAGGGGTCGCGGCGGGATTCTGGGCTAGGGCGTCCAGCACCGCCTCCGCCAGCATGCCGTTGATGCG
This sequence comes from Eggerthellales bacterium, assembly GCA_029006935.1. Taxonomy (GTDB): domain Bacteria; phylum Actinomycetota; class Coriobacteriia; order Coriobacteriales; family Eggerthellaceae; genus SUG1186. The sequence continues at coordinate 6,328 of JAQXGX010000093.1, forward strand.
GCCATGCCAGTTGGTGGAGGCCAGGGAGTCGGCATGGGCCAGCGCCAGCTGGGGGTTCTGAGCGGCAAGGCAGATGAGCTTGCGCTCGCAGCGACGGCGGTTGATCTCCGGCTCCGGCAGCTGGGCCACGTCCACGGCGGGAGTGGGTGCCGCGGGCGCCGACCCGGCGGTGCCCAGCCCCACGGAGCCCAGGTCGTCGTCCAAGGGGCGAAGGGCGGGCGGCTTCAGCTTGGCCAGGGCGTCCAGGGCCTGCTGCTCGGGCATGCGGGTCAGGGAAGCGATCTCGATGGCGTACTGCTGGGCCAGCAGGGAGTCCTTGATGGGAGCCAGCACGCTCAGGGCATCGGCAAGGGCGGCGGAGCGTCCTTCGGGCCGGGCAAGGTCGTGCTTTGCCAGGCGCCGGTCGATTCCGTAGCGCAGCAGGGGCCGCGCGGAATCCACCACCTGGCGCATTTCCTGGGCGCCGCGCTGGGCAATGAAGTCGGCCGGGTCCAGGTCGTCGGGCAGGGTCACGGCCCTAAGCTCTATGGGCGTGCGGGCCCCTTCCGGGGTCATGCTGGAGTCGATGAACTGCAGGGCGCGATCGGCTGCGCGCTGACCTGCGGCATCGCCGTCGAACAGGTACACGATGGCGTTCTTGGCATGCCTGCTGAGCAGGCGGATGTGCTGACGGGTCAGGGCGGTTCCCAGGGTTGCCACCACGTTGGTCAGTCCCGCCTGATGGCAGGCGATCACGTCCGTATAGCCTTCCACCACCACGGCAACGCCGGTGGAGGCCATGGACGCCTTGGCCTTGTCAAGCCCGTAGAGCACCTGGGACTTGTGGAAGATGGGTGTTTCCTGGGAGTTCAGGTACTTGGGCTCCCCCTGGCCGATGATGCGCCCGCCGAAGGCAATGGGCTCGCCTGACACGTCCCGAATGGGGAAGATGACGCGGTCGTAGAAGCGGTCCCGAACCTTGCCATCCCGTCCGGTAGTGGCCACGTTGGCTTCCAGCATCTCCTGGTTGCCAAAGCCCTTGGACCACAGATGGCGAACCAGGGCACCACCGCCGGGGGCAAAGCCCAAGTCCCAGATCTTGGGGATTTCCCCACCTAGATTTCGCCCGCCCAGGTAGGAGCGAGCGCGGGCGGCGCCGTCGGAGCGGCTGCGCATGAGCTGTAGGTGGTAGAAGGACGCGGTCTCCTGGCAGATGGCCTTCAGACGCGCCTTCTTGCTGGAACTTGCGGAAGAGCCGCGCCCGGGGGCTTCGGCAATGTCCACGTGAGCACGCTCAGCCAGCTTGCGCACGGCTTCGGGGAAGGTCAGGTCCTCGGTCTTCATAACGTAGCCGAAGGCGTCGCCGCCTTCTCCGCAGCCGAAGCAATGCCACAGCTGGGTCACGGGATCCACCTTGAAGGAGGGGGTCTTTTCGCCATGAAGCGGGCAGCAGCACCAAAAATCCCGGCCCTTCTGCCGCATAGGGGTGGTTTCGCCAATGTAGGCGACCAGGTCCGTGGCCTCCCGGACCTT
>JAQXGX010000094.1 GCA_029006935.1 Eggerthellales bacterium
TACGAAACCGGTCTGGGCGGCTTCCAGATCCGCTCCCGGTGGCGCTATCTTCCCAGCGAGCGCATCATCGAAGTCTACGAGATTCCCTACACCACTAAGACGGACGTGATCATCGAGCGCATCATCAAGCTGTCCAAGGAAGGCAAGGTGCGGGAGATTGCCGACATCCGCGACGAAACCGACCTTTCCGGCCTGCGCATTGCCATTGACGTGAAGCGAGGCACCGACCCCGAGCTGCTCATGGCCAAGCTGTTCCAGATGACCACTCTGCAGGACACCTTCAGCTGCAACTTCAACGTGCTGGTAGACGGCTACCCCCGGGTCATGGGCGTGCGCCAGATCCTTTCCGAGTGGGTTGCCTGGCGCGTGGAATCCACCCGCCGCCGCGTGACCTTTGATCTGAACAAGAAGGCGGAAAAGCTGCACCTGCTCTACGGCCTGGAAGCCATCCTGCTGGACATTGACAAGGCGGTGGAGATCATCCGCAACACGGAGCTGGAGGCGGACGTGGTCCCCAACCTCATGGCGGGCTTCAACATAGACCAGGTCCAGGCGGAGTACGTGGCCAACATCCGCCTACGCAACATCAACCGCGAGTACATCCTGAACCGAACCAAGGATATTGCCGCCCTTGACCAGGAGATCGCGGAGCTGAACACCATCCTGAGCAGCGAAAAGAACGTGAAGAAGGTCATCTACGACGAGCTGGCCGCCATCAACAGGAAGTACGTGACGCCCCGCAGGACCGGCATCGTTGCCGCGGAGGACGTGGCCGCGGTTTCCCTGGAGCCGGAGGTGGAGGACTACCCGGTGACCATCATGGTTTCCAAGGAAGGATACCTGAAGAAGCTCACCGACCGCGTGCTGCGTTCCGGCGCCGAGCTGAAGTACAAGGACGGCGACGCCCCCTGGCTGGAGTTTGCCTCCAGCAACCGCGGGGAGTTGCTGGTGCTCACCGATCAGAGCCAGTGCTACAAGGTCAAGGTCAGCGCTCTGGCCGATACCAAATCCGCTGATCTGGGCACCTTCCTTTCCTCCCAGCTTGAGCTTGAGGCGGGCGAAAGCATCATCCACGTCATGGACCCGGGCGACTACAAGGCCGACGTGCTGTACCTGTTCCGCAACGGCCGCGTGGCCCGCGTGGCGCTGGCAGGCTACGCCACCAAGCAGAACCGCAAGAAGCTGAAGAACGCCATCTACACCGGCAGCCCCCTGCTGGGCGCCCGGATCCTGACCCAAGACGAAGACGTGACCCTGGCATCCAACGACAACCGCCTGATCACCTTCAACACCAGCCTGGTAAAGACCAAGACCACCAACAACACCCAGGGTCTGGTTGCCTTCACCTGCAAGAAGGGCCGGGAAGTGGTGGCGACCGGCCCGGTGGAGGAGTTCCTGACCGAGGACGCCGATTCTGAGCGCTTCCGGGTGACCAAGCTGCCTTCTGCGGGCATTGTGATCGGGGAGCAGGACCAGAAGACGCTGTTCGATATGTAGAGAAATCGCCGCCTGCAAGGTTGTTGCGGTAGCATAGGGAATAGAATGAAGCACCGTTTTGCCCTGGAGCTGTGCGGGACGGACTTGTTTGAGCTTTGCAAACCCAGGGCGTGGGACGGCGGGTAGTTCCAACGGGGTAGGAGCGGAGCAATGGCAAGGCACGCGAAAAACGAATCCAAGAAGACGGGAAAGCACGGGAAGACGACGGTAGACCCCATCCAGCAGGTGGTCTGGGCAACCGATGAGGAGTTCCAGGACCTGAAGGACTTTGCGGAGTCCCTGGTGGTGGACGGGGAGCTGAGCGAAGATGACGTTGCCCTGATCTCCTCTGCCATTGACGAGCAGGAGTCCCGGGGTCGCTTGACAGAAGAGCAGCGCGCTCGGATCCAGAAGACCATCAGCGAAGGGGTGGAAAAGTACGGCTCCACCAAGGTTCCCCGGCTGCTGGCAGTCTTCGGCGTTCTTTCCCTGGTCTTTGGCGGATTGACGGCCCTTGCCATGGCCTTCAGCGCCGTGCTGGTCTTGCGCTCGGGCGCAAGCCTGCTGCTGAACTATCAGGGCTCCAACGTGGAGCTGATCTTCGTCATTGCCCAGTCGGTGGTGTTCACTGTGGGTGCGGTGCTCCACGTGATCTTGGGCGTGCGCCTGCTGAAGAAGAAGCGCTACGGTGCGGCTCAGATCGCCAACATCTTGGTGGTGCTGGGCGTGGTGGACATGTTCTTGGAAACCATGCTTACCGGCATCGGTGCCAACCTGATCTTCGTGGTGGCGGTAACCGCGTTTCGTGCCGTCCTGAGCGCGTACCTGAGCCCCAGCTTGGCTCAGGAGCGCAAGCTTGCCGACAACATGCGCATGACCGACGTGAAGGTTCGCGCAGAAACCCACACCCTGGGCTTGGACCTTACTGGAAAGCGCTTCATCAAGCTGGACTTCTTCAACGTGTTCTGGGTGTTCGTGATCACCTGCGTGCTGGGCGTGGTGGTGGAGGTCCTGTTCCACATGATCGTGGTGGATCCGGGCGTGTACCAGGACCGCCGCGGCCTGCTGTTCGGCCCGTTCAGCCCCATCTACGGCGTGGGCGCGGTGCTCATGACCGTGGCGCTGAACCGCTTCAAGAACGCGGGGCTGCTGGTCACCTTTGCGGTGTGCACCCTCATTGGCGGCACCTTCGAGTACTGCGTGAGCCTGTACATGGAGGTAGCCTACGGGGTGATCGCCTGGGACTACAGCGACCAGTTCTTGAACGTGAACGGCCGCACCTGCCTGCTATACGCATCCATGTTCGGCCTGATGGGCCTGTGGTGGATCAAGTGGGCCCTGCCGCGACTGCTGAGCATTATCAACATGATCCCGTGGAAGATACGCTACTCGGTGACCACGGTGTGTGCGGTGCTCATGCTGTTCAACATTGGCATGACCTTCCAGGCCCTGGATTGCTGGCAGGAGCGGGTGAACGGGGAGCCGGTGGTTTCGGAGGTGCAGCAGTTCTATGCCACCTACTTCGATAATGACGAAATGGCCAACCGCTTCCAGAGTATGACCATTACCCCGCAGGTAAAGGAGTAGCTGGGCAGGTCGCACGTGCAGTGCAAGCTGAGTGGTCGTTACTCGGTTGGCGAAGGGGAGGGAGCGGACGGCTCGCCTCCGTCTAGGATGGGGGTCAGGACGTCGATGAGCTCGTTTCGATTATGGACGCCGGTCTTGCGATAGACGCTCTTCATGTGCGACTGCACGGTCGAATGGGAAATGCACAGCTGCTCGGCGGCGCGCTTCTGGGTGAAGCCGCTGGCAAAGAGCAGCGCGACCTCGGATTCGCGGGCCGTCATGCCAAAATGCTCTTCGAGCAGGGCGAACTTGCTGTTGTGGTCAGCGACAGCGGCGCTGGCTACGGTCGCGTCCGGAATCGCAGTCGCGGCTGTGTCTGGAGCTGAAGCCGCGGTCGCATCGGCTGGTGTGGAAGCGCCGACCATGCCGTTGCGATACACCACCACGGTACTGATTGCCAGCCACACGCACATGATCACCACGACCACGAAGCTCACGTAGATGTACGCGCCCGGGTCATTGCGAAGGCTGAAGAAAACGGCCACGAAGTCGCACGTGATGATCGAGCAGCTGGCGAACATGCCCGTGGCCAAGGCGCTGGACCGCCGCAACGTGCCTTCGCCGCAGGAAAGACGCCAGCCGAACAGGGCAAAGGCTACTACGAACAACGTCGTTTGCAGCGACGTGAGCATGGCCGAGCAAAACCTTATGGACGCAACGACGTACACGCACGCTACCAGCAGGATAATCGCCACGGACGCTCCTGCGATCTGAACGAACGCTATGGGTGGACGGCTTGCCTTTGCCATCACGTACACGACGGCTACTGCCATGACGGCGGTAGTTACGTAGGAGACGATGCTGTGGGAGGTGAAGGAATATCCTACGCCGCTGTTCCACGTTCCGCGAAAGATGGCCAGCACCAGTGCCTCCACCAGTATGAATGCCAGCGCGCCTGCATCCAGCAGCCTTTCATGGCTGGAACGCGAAGGGGCCTGGTGAGAAAGGGGCCTGAGCGACCTGCCGTCGTCCTTCAAGCCGAGCAGCAGCGTCCCTATGCCCAGGGGAATGCAGGCAAAAGCCGTCAGGCGAAACGCTAGGGGCAGGGCGTCGGCCATGCCAAGGGCAAGGCTGATCAGGAACGAAAGGGGAATGAGCGCAAGCTGGCCTTCGGCCGAAAGCTTCGTGGCCAGGTGCATCATGCTGGCACTCAGGCCCACGAATCCCGCGGCTATGAGCAGACCGGCGGGAACAAGGAGCACGCCGGCGCCCAGCAGATGCGCCGCCAGCGAGCAGATCACGCCTGCGGTTTCCACAATCCCGCTGGCGAGGGCAAAGCGGCGGGACGCCAGTGCCTTGTCCGCAACGGGAAGGAAGAACAGCACCACGGAGAAAAGAAGAATCGCGGCGTCGGCTACAAAGCGGCTTTCGTGGGAAAAGGAAACGTCAGGGGCGAAGATGCTGCCGAAGAACGGGTATCGCTGCATCACCCAGAACAGAGCGAAGGCGCCGCAGGAGGCAGCAAGGGAGGAGCCGAAGCGTTCTTTTGTCACTTGTGCCTCCCTTCGCCAGTCGTCGTTTTCCGCAAGATGCCGATCAGCGCCGTTTTGCAATGATTCCGCAGCGCCGTCCGCAACGGTTTTGCAGCGTCCTTCGATGATACGGCATATCTTTGGCATGTGGCGGCGATCAAGAAAAAAGCTTTGCGACCTTGCAGCCAACCGTCTTCTGACCTGGGCATATAAAATACCCCATCTTTTATGGGATGTTTTCGGCTTCTTTGTTCCGCAGTATGAAAGAATCGGGCGCTGCCCCGAGGGGGATCCTGCCATTTGATGAACAAGGGAAAGGAGAAGGGAATGGAAAACGTCATTCGCAACACCGGCATGACGCGTAAGGTCATTACCGTTGCCGTGGCCGCTGCGCTTTCGTTTTCGCTGGCGGGCGTTGCAACTGCTGACGCCTACGCGGCGACTACGAAGCCGGCAAAAGCTTCCATTACCAAGGTCACCTCTACCGCTCCTGGTAAGGTAACCGTCACCTACAAGAAGGCCTCCAAGGCAAAGGCATACCAGGTCAAGGTTGCTTACAACAGCAAGATGACCTCCGGTGCCGTAACGAAGGCCACCACCAAGACCAGCACCAGCATCTACGGCCTGGCGCAGGGCAAGACTGCATACGTGAAGGTCCGTGCCTACACGTACAGTAAGGGCAAGAAGGTCTACGGCGCGTGGTCTTCTGCCAAAACTGTCAAGGTCGCCGCAGTGGGCAAGGCTTCCTTGAGCAGCGTGACCTCCGTTGCTGCGGGCAAGGTCAAGGCAACCGCGGCAGCTGCCAAGTACGCCAAGAAGTACCAGTTCCGTATTGCCGCCAAGTCTTCCATGAGCGGCGCGACCAACAAGTACACTACCAGCCGCAGCACCACGTTCGCCGGCCTGGCGCAGGGCAAGACGCTTTACGTGCAGGCTCGCGGTTACGTCAAGGTCAACAACAAGAACCTGTTCGGCCCCTGGTCTTCTGTCAAGTCCGTCAAGGTTGCCGGCATTGACACCAGCAAGGCTGCGCGCGGTCAGGCTAGCCTGTTCGGCAAGGTCGAAGGTGACGCCAAGAACCCCGTCACCAAGGAAGAAACGGACGCTCTGCTGAAGGAAGCAACCTCTCAGAACGTTATCGACGAATCCATTGACGACGGCACCACTTCTTCTGGTGTGACCATTTCCCATAAGCTGTTCACCTATTTGCAGGCGACCGACTTCGGCACCGACACCGACCTGAAGATCGACCTGCTGACTCCGTCTACTGCCAAGGCGGGCGAAACCCCGCTGCTGATCTGGATCAACGGCGGCGGCTTCACTTCGTCCGACCCGGGCAACAACCTGGACACCCGCATGGCTTTTGCCAAGAGGGGCTTCGTGGTTGCTTCCGTGCAGCATCGCGTCAGCGCTTCCAACGCGATCTGGCCTACTGCCATCCAGGACATCAAGGCCGCAATCCGCTACATGCGCGCACATGCCAGCACCTACAAGTTCGACACCAACAAGGTTGTTGTTGGCGGTAACTCCTCTGGCGGCTACTACGCCACCATGATCGGCGTCACCAGCAATGCTCAGAACATCCAGACCTACGGCAGAAGCGGCTGGGCAGACGCCAAGTTCGACGTAGGAGCCAACCTGGATCAGTCTTCCGCCGTTAACGCTGTGCTGGACTTCTACGGCGTTTCCGACCTGACCATTATCGGCTCCGGCCTGGGCGGAGCTCTGGAGGAAAGCCACAAGTCCGCAGCCACCACCGAAGCTCTGCTGCTGAACGGCGCTGCTGCTGCATCTAAGGGCATGGGCGTGTTCTCCGAAGACGAAAACATGCAGAAGAAGGTGGCCTACGCGAGTCCCTTCAGCTACATCGACGCCAAGGACCCCGCAGTGTGGATGGTTCACGGCACCGCCGACACCCTGGTTTCCCCCGTGGCATCCAAGATGCTGCAGAACCGCCTGGATGAGGCAGGCGTCCAGAACGAGCGTACCGTCATCAACGGTGGCAACCACGGCGGTCTGCCCTTTATCCAGGACTCCATCATCGACAGCGCCGTTGCGTTCCTGAACGCACACCTGAACGACGACCTGGATCGCACCGAGGCAGCTCCCGACCTGGCCAAGGGCACCAAGGCCTATGCCGACGAAGCCAAGCCCACCCTGGAACAGGCCACTGCTGGCGGCATCGACGTTCCTGTGGACTCCAGCAAGTATTCCCTGAACGTTGCCAACAACGTCACCTACAAGACCATCAAGAACAACGGCACCTACAAGAACCTGAGGATGAACCTCATCTATCCGTCTGAAAAGGCCAAGGGTCCCAGGCCAGTCATGTTCGTTGCCGCGTGCGGCGGCTTCAACAAGTCCGACATCAACGAGGCCTACAGCAGGTACACCCGCTACGCTGAGCGCGGCTACGTTGTTGCCGTTGCCGAAATCCGCGTGGTTCCCTCTGCTGTGATGCCCGCTCCGCTGCAGGACGCAAAGGCTGCCGTCCGTTGGCTGCGCGCCCATGCTGGTGACTACAACATCAACCCCGATTGCTTCATCACCATCGGCAC
>JAQXGX010000095.1 GCA_029006935.1 Eggerthellales bacterium
AAGACCCGCTTTGCCAGGAACACGCAGGCGGCAAGGGCAACGGCCCAGGTGCCCAGGGTTCCGCCCAGCACCCACAGGGGCGTGTGGAGAATCTGCAGGTCAAGAGGGGCAAGGCCAAAGCCCAGCACCGTCCATGCGGCAACGATCACCACCAGGGCGATCACGCTTGCCGCGGCCTCTCGGTTGGCCTGCCTGAGCTTTTCCTGATAGGTCAGGTGCTTCTGCTGGGGTTTCACCAACGTCCTCCTTTGCTTCGGCGCGGCGGGATGCAGGCGCGTTTGCCAAGGTCAGCGCGCTGATTCCGCCCGTAGCGTAAAAAAAGACCCGAGAAATCCCCCGGGTCTGTGCAGTTCGTGGTGGAGATAGCGGGATTCGAACCCGTGACCCCCGCGTTGCGAACGCGATGCTCTCCCAGCTGAGCTATATCCCCACGTATGCGCTTGTTGCGCGTCTAGCAATTATGCTTCCACCAGCAGCGAATGTCAAGGTGAGGCGGCGAAGGCTACGCTTTCGACGCCCGAATTGACACGGGGCGGGAGTGCCTGGGCCGTGCGGGCGGTCCGTGCCGGGCGAAGTCGTTCGCGTATTGAGGGAGCGCCAATACACGAACGGTTTTCGCGCTCGTTTTCGTTCGTGTATCGAAGGAGGCGCAGTACGCGAACGACTCTGGTTGGCTGGGTGGTCCGTGTACCAGGGGTTTTCGGGCGAAACGGCCCCGGACTGGCGTTGCGCGAGCGTTTTCTGCCCCTCGAATCGTTCGTGTATCGAGAGCGGGGCAATACGCGAACGACTTTCGTCCAATTTTTCGTTCGTGTATTGGGGGAAGCGCGATACGCGAACGACTTGCAGGCTCGAACCTCGCCCGGAGCCAAGTGCAAGGCCTTGCGACGGGCCTGCTCTGGAGCTGGAACTCGGGGAAATGTACGATTCCCGATCCCAGGGCAGGTTTCTCGCCCTAACGGGCGGTCGAATCGGGGTATTGTACGACGATGGTCCTCAGGGCAGGATGATCTCCCGCCGCCCCGCCCCCGGCGCGATGCGCGGACGGGGCCCTGACCTGGGTCTTTGCGAGCATGCCGATCCCGCGCCGCCGGGAAGGGGGCGCGAAGGGCCCGGGAGGGGCGCTCAGGGAATCCGGGAAATCGTACAATCCCCCGGATCCATGCCCGAAAACGCCCGTTTTTTCGCCCTGGGGGCCGGAATCGTACAATACCCCCGATTTCGCCCGCCCCCCTACCACCCTAAATGGGATCCCCTTTCGACCCTGCGCTACGTTCGGGGCAAGACGGGGCGAAGCTGCGTCGGCATGCCTTCTCATCCCGGCCTCAAGGGGCCAGGAATCGGGTTGCAATGACGCCGCCAGGCCGTTTTGACGGCTGCCCCTTGCTATACTCGACCTCATGAGAATAGCTACCGTTGTGCTGGACATACAGACCCAGGCCCTTGACGCGCCCTACTCCTACCTGGTCCCCGACCAGGAGGGCGAAGCGTTGCCCCAGGCCCTGTTCACCGATGCCGACCTGGGGCTGGGCGATCCTGTGCTCGACGAGCTGCTGGCAGCCGGGCATACCGCACAGGTGGGATGCGCGGTGCTGGTGCCCTTCGGCGGGCGCCAGGCCGTGGGCTTTGTGGTGGAGCTGCGGGACTTTGCCCGGAACGGAACAGGGGAGTGGGTTTCCTCCGAAGGGGCGCCGCTGCCCGCGGACCTTGACCTTGCCAAGCTCAAGCCCATAGACGCGGTGCTCAGCGCCCCCTACTTCGACGAAAACGGCGCGGCATGCGCCCTGTGGATGGCCCATCGCTACATAGCCCCTCTTTCCAGCTGCGTGCGCCTGTTCGCCCCGCCAGGCTGCGTGCCCCGTATGGTCAACGGCCGCACGGGCTGGCGGCTGGAAAAGCCCGCGGTGGCCCCGGTGGACGACCGCTGGGTGGTGGCGGGGCCCAGCCTTGATCAGGTGCGCCCTCGCCGTGGCGCGGTGAAGCAGCAGGCGGTGCTCGACGCGGTGCGCCAGGGCGACGTGCGCCTTGCCGAGCTTGCCTCCGAGTTCGGCGCCGTGGCCGCGGCGGTACGGGCCCTGGAGGAAAAGGAGGCGGTGCGGGTTGAGCGCCGTCGCCGTATGCGGGGCATGGAGCCGGGCCAAACGGCCGCTCTGGCCATGGACGCGCCCTCCAGCCCGCGACCCTGCCTCACCGAAGGGCAGCGGCGGGCGCTGGAGTCCATTCGTGCCGCCCGGGCCGCCGAAGATGGCAGCGTGGTGCTGGTGGACGGGGTGACCGGCAGCGGCAAGACCGAGGTGTACCTGCGCGCCATCGAGGAGGCGCTGGAGCAGGGCCGCACCGCCGTGGTCCTGGTGCCCGAGATCTCCCTGACCCCCCAGACCGTGGCCCGCTTCCGCGGGCGCTTCGGCCACACCGTGGCGGTGCTGCATTCCCGCATGAGCCAGGGGGAGCGCTTCGACCAGTGGGACTTCATCCGCAGCGGGCAGGCTCGCGTGGTGGTGGGGGCCCGCAGCGCTTTGTTCTCTCCCCTGGCAAACGTGGGGCTGATTGTGATCGACGAAGAGCACGAAGGCTCCTACAAGCAGGACAGCGCCCCGCGCTACGTGGCTCGCGACGTTGCCCTGTGGATGGCCCGTCGCAACGGATCTGCGCTGGTCCTGGGCTCGGCCACGCCGTCCATCGAGTCCCTCCATGCCTGCAAGACCGATCCCCGCTGGACCCGGGTGGAGCTTCCCCAGCGGGCCAACGGCAGCCCCCTGCCGCGCATCGACGTGGTGGATATGGCGGCGGAGTTCGGATCGGGCCGCCGCTCCATGTTCTCCGTCGAGCTTGAGAAGGCGCTGCGGGAGGAGCTTTCGGCGGGGCACAAGGCGGTGCTGCTGCTGAACCAGCGGGGCTTTGCCAAGTTCCTGCTGTGCCGGGACTGCGGCTTCGTGCCGGAATGTCCCCAGTGCTCCACCAGCCTGACCTATCACGAGCGGGGTAACTTCATCATCTGCCACCACTGCGGGCATACTCGTCCCGCGCCGCCGGTGTGCCCGGAATGCAGCAGCCCCTACCTGAAGAAGTTCGGCGCCGGAACCCAACGGGTGGAAGACGAGCTTGCCGCCCTGGTCTCCACGTTCCCGGGGCCGGCCGGCGCTGCCCAGATCATTCGCATGGACGCCGACACCACCTCTGCCAAGGGCTCCCATCAGCGCTTGCTGGAGCAGTTCGGGCGAGCCGATGCGGCGGTGCTGTTGGGCACCCAGATGATCGCCAAGGGACTGGACTTCAAGGACGTGACCCTGGTAGGGGTGATCAACGCCGACACCCAGCTTCACCTGCCGGACTACCGGGCTGCCGAGCGCACCTTCGACCTGATCGAGCAGGTGGCGGGTCGCGCGGGAAGGGCCGAGCTGCCGGGGCGGGTGATCGTGCAGACCTACGAGGCGGCCAACCCCGCCATCCGCGCCGCTGCCACCTACGACCGTGACCTGTTTCTTGGCCAGGAGCTGCCCAAGCGGCGCCTTCTGGGGTATCCGCCCTACGTGCGCCTGGCCAACGTGCTGGTCTGGGGCAAGGAGGAGGAAGCGGTCAGGACCCATGCCCAGGACCTTGCCGCCCGCCTTTCCCAGCTGGTGGCTCAGCAGGGGGGCGAAGGGTGGAGCTGCCTGCCCGCCACGCCCTGCGTGCTGGCCAAGCTGCGGGGAACCTACCGCTGGCACGTTCTGGTGCGCTGCCCCGCCCGGGCCGATGTCTCCCAGGTGCTGGAGCCCTTCTTCCGCCAGCGCCCCGCCCATGACCGGGTGAACGTGGCGGTGGACGTGGACCCCGTGGATCTGCTGTAGGGCGAAGAATTTGGGGGATTCCAGGCTTGACCTGGGGTTTCTTCAGGCGATTGTTGCGGTGGCTGAAAACGTCAAAAAACTGCCCGGTTGAACGTCAAAATGTGCTAGACTAATTTGCTGCATCTCTGCGCCCAAATTCAGGTAAGAATTGGGGGAAGACCTATCCGAAAGGAAGTTCACGTGGCCCAGGCTCCTAACACAGTGAAGAAAGCATCGAAGAAGGCAGCTCCTCAGATTCAGTCTCCTGACATGGAGGATTTCGACAACGACCT
>JAQXGX010000096.1 GCA_029006935.1 Eggerthellales bacterium
TTACCTACGATCGGGCGTTTGCCCGATCGTAGGTAAAACTAGCAGCGCCGGGGCCTCCAAGCCGTTACCCATAATCGAAATAACGCCGAATATAGGTACTCGGACCCCAAAATCCACCTGCTCGAGCACTCCAACGAGCACCCCAGCCACGCAAACGCCTCCCAACGCACCCGCCAGGAAGCTCTAACGCCAAAAAGCTAGTCCTTCTGGTTGTCCCAGCGCTTGACCTCGGTCCAGTTTCTGCGATCCAGGGAGTTTCCCGTGATCTTGTACTCCACCAGGGATTTGTCGCGCTTTCCATCGTGCACCGGATAGATGAAGTACCGGGCACGCCCCTTGCTCGGAGCCTGCCACACCGTGGGGCCGTACTGCTCAGTGCTGCCCGTTGCCGCCTCCATGATGGTGCCGTGGTAGTCGCAATGTCCGCTCTGCGCCTGGCTGGTCTTCAGCGGCTCGGAATCGAGCTTGGCAGACTGAGCCGGCTTCACCATGAGAAGCGGCGTGGTGGGATCCACCACGTCCTCGTGGTTCCAGTCCCACTTGCCGTGGTCGGAGGTGACAATGATCGTGGCATCGTCGTACAGACCCTGCTCCTTCATCATATTCAGGTACTTACCCACGATCTTCAGGGAACCCTCGGCCTGATCAACGTAGCTGGTACTACCCTTGGACTGCTTGCCGTCGGCGGTAAGGGTGTAGGGCCAGTGAGCGCCGTTCAGATGGATCAGCCGGAAGGAACCCTTGCCCCCCCGGTCGACCACCTCAAGATCCTTCCCCAGGACCGCATCGTTGAAGCGGGCATCGTTGCAGACCCAGGGCATGGAGGCCAGGTTGGAAACGCCACCCGGTGTCATGGCAATATTGATGTCGTCGGTGTAATACCAGAACAGCGGCTTCAGAATCCAAGGCATGTCCCTGTAGCTTGCCGCCTTGGCCATTACGCTCACGGTCCCCCACCAGTCCACGTCCGCCGATTCCTGCGCAGCCAGCGGATGATGGTTGATGGTCAGCTTCCGCGCTGCCTCGGTTTCCTTCCCGCCACCCATGCTGTCGGTATAAAGGCCCAGGTCATAGCCAGCATTGCTCAGATCCTGCAGGAAGGTGGACCGAGCGTAGCGGTTCTCCATGTAGGTGCGGAAGGGCTCGTCCCTCGAAGGCCAGGTGCCCGTCATGAGGTAGGGCACGGCGTAGTGAGTGGGGATGAACGAGCCCACCGAATTGGGAAAGAAGGTGAATCCGGTGAAGTCGTCCGTGGCATGGGGACGCGCGTCTTGCATCTCCATAAAGCCTTCGGTATCGAACATGTCCAGGACGAACACCACGATGTTGTCCCGGGGCGAAAGGGTGTTGATGCCGTCCATGGTCGCATACACGCGATCACTGCTGCGGGTGGTGTCCATGGTCTTGCCGTCCATGAAGATGGCCCCGGCGCCCACCGCCTGCACCACCACGAACAGAGCGCACACCGCCGTCATTGCCGGCCGGAAGCTCTTAGCACGGGTCAGGGCCAGGTACACGCAGCCCCCCATGACCGCAAGCCAGGCCAGGGTGCCCAAAATCATATGGGGCAGATATCCGCCCCAGCCCACCGGCGCACCGTTGGCGCTGGGCATGTCCACGTTAAGCAGAAGCGACTGCAGCCAAAAGCCCACGCCCACGGCAGCCACCAGGGCACTTACCACGTCGAAGGCCCGACCCCGGACCAGGGAAAGCACCAAAGCCGCCACCAGGGAAATGCCCAGGGCGAAGAACAGGATGGGCTGCCAAACGCTGCCCAGGCTGTAGGTCAGGCTGTGGGCGTTGGCCGCAATGAGCTCTACCGGAGCCAAGAACAGAAGCGTGCCGAAGGTGAACAGGCACACCACCAGCGAGCGGGCAAACCGGCCGCCCCACCCGAGCTTCTTCGCCTGGCTGGGGTCGGGTGCCGCCGCCCAGAAGTCCGCCATGACCTGGTTCTGCTGTTCCAATTCCTGGCTGCCCTGGACCCGCACCACGGCAGGATCGACCACCTTGCCGGCGTTTTCATCAATGCCCAGACGACGCACCAGATGCTTGCGCATCCGACGGTAGGCCACGCCCGCAACGGTGGAAAGAGCCACCGCAACACCGGCAAGAGCCTGGATGGTGTAGGTCATGACCGACGGGTCCACGTAGGCCAATGCCGGCAGCGGGGCGCACAGCACCACCGCCGCAGCGGCCATGAGCGCAAAGACAAGGTCAAAGGCCCCAAGCCAAAGGCCTGCAAAACGCCTAGCCACGGCAATCGCCCCCTTCCCCAGCTGCCACCGCAGGCGCAAGGCCGGCAGCAGCGGCAACGTTACCGCAAACGGGAGCCGCATCATCGCCGGCCTTGGCAGTCTCAGCAGCCGCACCGGCTCGAGCACCGCCCTGAGCTGCGCCACCAGATGCCGCCTGCTCCTGCTTGGCAAGGATGCGTCCGAGCAGATACTCGCCCGCCACCTGGCCGCCGTGGCCTTCGTTGAACAGGAAGGCCTTGCGAATGCCCAGGATGCGGTCGCTCCATTCGTCGGGATTCGCCAGCATCTGCGCCACCGTAGGGCCGATCTTGCCAGCATCCTCCATGGCAAAGGAAACGCCCGTCTGGTCGCGCAGGGAAATATCGGTGGGGGTCATGCCCAGATCCTGCCAATCGGGGTTGTTCACCTTCATGGGCGTGTTTATGTACACGGACGGCTTGAGCTTGCTGAAGCTGAAGTCGTAGGAAATAGTGGACCAGTCGGTGATCAGGATGTCGGCAATGTTCGCGGAGGAGGGCTTGGAGTAGTCGTCCTCGAACACGATCTCGGATTCGGGGCCGTACTCCCGCACTCGGGCCTTCAGCGCATCCCAGCGGGGACGGTAGCGCTTCACGTACTCGGGATGGGGGCGCACCACAATGCGGTACCCGTTGCCCACCAGGGCCTTAACCAGGTCGTCGATGCAGCTGTCCAAGATGTTGGCCTCCTGCCAGGAGGGACCGATGCAGATCACCGGCTGCTCGTTGACCACCTTTTCCGCGCTGGCTTCCCGAGCAATGGAGCGGTCAAGCATGTCGTAACCCACCTCCACCAGGTTCTTCCTGGGCAGACCGTAGATCTCTTCGCCCCGACGCAGCTCCGCCACCTGGTCGGGTCCGGTACACAAAATGGTGTCGAAATGGTCGTAGCCGTGCTTCCATCCAGTCAGGTAGAAGCTGGTCAGATGGTGAGGGGAGTACACGTACTCGATGTCCTTGCGCACGTAGCTGCGCTTGATGTAGTAGTTGTCCAGGTCGTCCTGGCTGAGCACCACCACATCGGCATCCATCTTCATCATCAGGGTGATGGCCCGCTTTTCCCGGACGAAATAGGGCTGGATCCGGGACTGCTCCTTGGCAAGCCCGAAGATCACGTCATCGGGGTCGTTGGTCACGTAGTGGATGGTCACGTTGGAGTTTTCCAGCAGATACTCGATGGAGCCCTGGAAGAAGCGGTAGAAGTTGCTGCCTTCGCTGTAGTACACAATATGCTTGCCCACCACATTGAAAAACCGATCATAGTCCCGCTTCTCGCGCTTGGCCAAAGGGTCACGCTGGTACCACTTGCGCTTTTCCACCAGGGACTCCAGCGCTTCCAGCTCCTTGCGGCTTTCCTCCAGCTCAACGTAGTCGATGTACTTGGAGGGCTTCACCAGCACGTTGCATAACACCTGCACCACAATGGCCATGAGGTTGCTACAGATCCAGTAGAACGCCATGCCCGCGGAAACAAACACGCCCAGCACCAGGGAAAGAGCCACCGAAAGGCCGTTGGTGGAGTTCTTTTCCGCTCGGGACTGCTCCTTCTGCAGCGGGTTGATGCGATTCTGCGCCGCGCCCAACACAAAGGCGGAAAGGCCGGCCAGCAACGGCATGACCCAGGAAAGGCCGCCATCTTCCGTGGGCACCAGACCCAGGAACTCGGTACCGGGAGCGCCGCCGTCGGTCACGCCGTGGATCACGTCCACCAGACCAAACAGGATTACCACCTGCACCGCAAGGGGAATCAGGGAAAGCAAAGGATGGTAGCCCTTTTCCTTGTACAAGGCGTTCTGCTTTTCGCCGATGGTCTCGGTATCGCCGTAGTACTG
>JAQXGX010000097.1 GCA_029006935.1 Eggerthellales bacterium
CTTTCTGCAAGCGGCGTGGCCTCCACCATCGTGGACTGCACCGGACCTGAGCCGCGCATCCTTCGCCAAGGGTAGGGCGCTGCGCCAAGGCGCGACGTGTGCGGCCTTGCCAAGCGAGGAGTCGTATATAGTAGGGAAAGCCAGGCCAGCGACTCTGAAAGGACCGGTAATGGCAGGAAAGTACATCATTGCCCTGGATCAGGGCACCACGTCTTCTCGTACCATGCTCATCGATCGCCAGGGCAATCCCGTGGGCTCCGTCCAGCGGGAGTTCCCCCAGATCTACCCGAAGCCGGGTTGGGTCGACCACGACCCCAAGGACATCGTGGCAACCCAGCTGGGCACCTTCACCGAGCTGCTGACCCAGCACAACGTCCTTCCGGACGACATCGACTCCATAGGCATCACCAACCAGCGTGAGACCACCATTATCTGGGACCGCGAAACCGGCGAGCCCATTGCCAACGCCATCGTGTGGCAGTGCCGTCGCACCGCTGACGTAATCAACCAGATCTGCGGAAACGACCAGGAGGTCTTCGACCAGATCATCGCCCGCACCGGCCTTCGTCCCGATCCCTACTTCAGCGCATCCAAGGCCAAGTGGCTGCTGGACAACGTGCCCGGTGCCCGTGAGCGCGCCGAGCGGGGTGAGCTGTGCTTCGGCACGGTGGACACCTGGCTGCTGTGGAATCTGACCGCTGGCCGCGTGCACGCAACGGACACCACCAACGCCAGCCGCACCATGCTCTACAACATCCACACCTGCCAGTGGGATCCCTACCTGCTGGACCTGTTCCAGATTCCCGCGTCCATGATGCCCGAGGTCAAGCCCTCGGCATCCTACTTCGGCGCTACGGCAAACCCCAACCTGCCCCAGGGAATTCCCATCTGCGGCATTGCCGGCGACCAGCAGTCCGCCCTGTTCGGCCAGTGCTGCTTTGACGCGGGCCAGGCCAAGAACACCTACGGCACCGGCTGCTTCTTCCTCATGAACACCGGAACCGAGGCCCCGGTCTCTCGCAACAACCTGGTCACCACCATCGCAGCCTCCGCTCCCGGAGAGCCGGTGAAGTACGCGCTGGAGGGTTCGGTCTTCGTGGCCGGCGCCCTGATCCAGTGGCTTCGCGACGAGCTGGGGATCGTGAAGAACGCGGCGGACACCGAGGCCATGGCCCGATCCGTCCCCAACAGCAACGGCGTCTACATCGTGCCCGCCTTCACCGGCCTGGGCGCGCCCTATTGGGACTCCGATGCCCGGGGACTGATCTGCGGTCTGACCCGCGGCGTGAATCGCAACCACATCGCGCGCGCTGCCCTAGAGGCCCTGGCCTTCCAGATGAGCGACCTGTGCGCAGCCATGGAGGCCGACGCCGGTGCTCCCATGGCCGTGCTCAACGTTGACGGCGGCGCTTCCGCCAACAACTTCCTCATGCAGTTCCAGTCCGACATCATCGGCACCACCATCCGCCGTCCCCAGAACACCGAGACCACAGCCCTGGGCGCGGCCTTCCTTGCCGGTCTGACCACCGGCTTCTGGAAGAGCACCGATGAGCTGAAGGCCCTTCGCTCCGCTGACGACGTGTTCGAGCCCGCCATGCCCCAGGAGCAGGTGGATCAGCTGCTGGAGGGTTGGAAGAAGGCGGTTGCCCGCACCGTTCTGTAAGGTGGGAAAGGGATGGCAAGGAGGAGCAGATGCCCCTTTGACCGAGCATTATTGCCACCATGTTGAATTTGGCGACCGCGCCGCAAGGCGCGGTCCTTTTGCGTTACCCTATGCGTTATTCACTTGTCGAGCACACAGGAGGATCTTATGAAGGTCAGCATTGCCAGCGACCATGCAGGATTCGAGCAGAAGCAGATGCTGGTGGCCCACCTGCAGGGTGCCGGCCATCAGGTCATCGATCGCGGTCCCGACTCGGACGATCGGGTGGACTACCCGGACTTTGCCGAGCTGGTGGCTAAGGACGTGGTTTCCGGGCAAGCCCAGCGGGGCGTTCTGGTCTGCGGTACGGGCATCGGCATGGCCATCGCGGCCAACAAGGTCGACGGCATCCGCGCGGCCAACATCGTGTCCGCCGAATTCGCCGCACTGACCCGGGAGCACAACGATGCCAACGTCATCACCGTTTCCGGCCGCTTCGTCAGCGAAGAGGAAAACCGCAAGATCGTAGACACCTTCTTGTCCACGGAGTTCGCAGGCGGGCGCCATGCGGGCCGCGTGGAAAAGATCATGGCATTGGAAGGGAAGTAGAGTCACATGCCTATGAAGTTCGTCCCTCAGGTGGATCCTGAGGTAGCAAGCGCAATCGACCAGGAGCTCCAGCGTCAGCGGGACTGCATCGAGCTCATCGCGTCCGAAAACGTGGTCAGCCCCGCCGTCATGGAGGCCATGGGCAGCGTTCTGACCAACAAGTACGCCGAAGGCTACTCCGGCAAGCGCTACTACGGTGGCTGCGAAAAGGTGGATATCGTGGAGGACCTGGCCATCGAGCGCGCCTGCAAGCTGTTCGACGCCAAGTACGCCAACGTCCAGCCTCACTGCGGCGCCAACGCCAACCTTGCCGTGTACTTCGCCCTGTGCCAGCCCGGTGACACCGTCCTGGGCATGAGCCTGGACAACGGCGGTCACCTGACCCATGGATCCCCGGCCAACTTCTCCGGCAAGCTGTACAACGTGATCGGCTATGGCCTGGACGAAAACGAGGTCATCGACTACAAGGGCATCGAGAAGCTGTGCAAGAAGCACAACCCCCGCATGGTGGTTGCCGGCGCCAGCGCCTATCCCCGGGCGATTGACTTCCAGCGCATCGCCGAGATCGCCCATGGCTACGGCGCCTACCTGATGGTGGACATGGCCCACATTGCCGGCCTGGTGGCCGCGGGCCTGCACCAGAACCCCATCCACTACGCCGACGTGGTCACCACCACCACTCACAAGACCCTGCGCGGTCCCCGTGGCGGCCTGATCCTGACCAACAACGCCGTCATTGCCAAGAAGATCAACTCCGCGGTGTTCCCGGGCAGCCAGGGCGGCCCCCTCATGCACGTGATTGCCGGCAAGGCCGTTGCCTTCGGCGAGGCCCTGAAGCCGGAGTTCAAGACCTACCAGGAAAACGTGGTGAAGAACTGCGCCGCCATGGGCAGGGGCATGATCGACGGCGGCCTGCGCCTGGTTTCCGGCGGCACCGACAACCATCTGTGCCTGGTGGATCTGACCCCCGCTGACGTCACGGGCAAGGATGCGGAAAAGCTCCTGGAGTCCGTGGGCCTGACGGTGAACAAGAACACCATCCCCAATGAGCCCCGCAGCCCCTTCGTCACCAGCGGCATCCGCGTGGGCAGCGCCGCCGCCACCAGCCGTGGCCTGGATGAGGACGACTTCTACCGCGTGGGCACCTGCATTGCAGCGGCGGTGTTCGGCAAGGACGACCCCCAGAAGCTTGCCCAGGTGAAGGAGCAGGTTCGCGCCATCATCGATGCCCATCCCCTGTATCCGGAGCTGTAGCGCAAGGCCGGCTGCCGACCAAAAAGAATCCGACTCACGGGGCGTGCCTATGGCGCGCCCCGCTGTTTCATGCAACAATGACCACCATCCGCACCCGAAGAGGAAGGGCCTCCTATGGAAATCAATCAGCGCCCCAGCTGGGATGAGTACTTCATGACCCTGGCACATCAGGTGGCCTCCCGTACCACCTGCCTGCGTCGCGCTGTGGGGGCCGTGATCGTGAAGGATCGCCGCATCCTTGCCACGGGGTACAACGGAGCCCCCTCCGGGGTGGCTCATTGCGCCGAAACCGGGTGCCTGCGCCAACAGCTGAACGTTCCCAGCGGCCAGCGCCACGAGCTGTGCCGCGCCCTTCATGCGGAGCAGAACGCCATCATCCAGGCGGCGCGCCACGGCGTGAACATCGACGGCTCCTCCATCTACATCACCACCCAGCCTTGCATCGTCTGCGCCAAGATGCTCATCAACGCCGGGGTGAAGGAGGTCATGTTCGCCGAGGGCTACCCGGACCAAATGTCTGCCGCCATGCTCGCGGAGGCGGGGGTCATCGTGCGGCGCATGGAGGGGTTTTCCCTGTCCGAGCAGGCATAACCTGTCAACTGAAACAAACGGCCCAAGGCGTCGGAAAACCGGTGTGCATCTGGGCTTTAACTGCGGCTAACAGCTGCTCTTTCGGTGCGTTCCGCTTACCCATATTTACGCCCATTTGAAAATTGTGATGAAATTGCGAATGCCCCCTTTTGTTATAGTAACCAACTGAAATTCTACGCGCATGCGTAAAAGCAGGTATAAAGGAGGTGAGAAGCGCCATATGTTCATTCTGATCGGCATCGTTGCAGGGATCCTAGGCTTTGCACCGCTGTTCCTTTCGATGGGCATGTCGCGTCGGTCCACATCCACCAGCCCGCTGTCTCCGGGCCTGTATGGACTTGGAGGGGTAAGCGTATCCCTGGTCATCCTGGTGGTCGCCCTTATCATCGTTGCATTGAACTTCAAGGATCAGCTGGTGTTCTTTGCAGTGAGCGAAACGGTCGTCTTCCTGGGCTGCACCATTGCTTACTTCGTGTACAGGAACGTGCGTCCGGGAACACGTAAGCGTGTGGAAAAAGAGTAAGAAAGGAAGGGTATGGGAGAAGCGTTAGAAACCTTCGTTGAAGAAGCTTCAACGGTTAACACGCATTTCGACCCCCACACGGTCTTCACCATCGGTCCCTGGGAAGTGACCCAGTACATCGTATGGCTGTTCATCGCCCTGGTGGTCGTGCTTGCGGTTCTGCTTATCTCCGTCCGCAAGGTCAAGGTGGTACCCGAAGGCAAGTTCGTTGGCCTGATCGAGTATCTCTACGGCTTTGTGGAGAAGAGCGTCGGTGAGGATGTCATCGGAAATGGTTACAAGAAGCACGTTCCGTTGCTTGCTACCATCTTCTTCTTCATCCTTATCTGCAACGTTATCGGCCTGATCCCTGGATGCAAGACCGCTACCGGCGCCATTGCATGCACCTGGGCTCTGTCGATCGTTTCGTTTGTGTACTTCATCTATTACGGCATTAAGGTAAACGGCCTTGGTGGTTACATCAAGAGCCTGTGTCCGCAGGGCGTGCCTGGCCCCATGGTTCCGGTCATCTGGTTCCTGGAGCTTTTCTCAACGCTGATCCGCGTCCTGACGCTGGCTGTCCGACTTTACGGAAACATGCTGGCTGGTCACATGGTTCTTGCCGTGTTCTCCATCGCCATCACCTGCTTTGTCGAGGTCGGACTTGCAAGCATGTCCGTCGACATTGTCTCTGCCGCAATGACCATGGGCACCTCCGTGCTGTGGTTCCTGCTGCTGTTCCTGATGTACGCGATGGAGTGCCTGGTGGCCTTCATCCAGGCATTCGTGTTCAGCATCCTTACCGCGTCCTATATCAGCGGCGCGGTTCATCCTCACTAGGAAGGGGATGAGCGGTCCAAGGGCCCGCCTGCTGGAGCGCATCCGGCATTTTGGAAGATGTTTGCCGGCATAGAGCCGGTGACATGAATCGGTACATAGTTCTCTAGAGGGATGAGAACTCGTCAAAGGAGGAATTGTGGAAACAATTATCACTCTTGCTGCTCTGAAGATCGTTGGCTATGGCCTCGCAGCAATCGGCCCTGGCATCGGCATCGGCGTTGCCACTCATGGTCTGTGCACCGCAGCTGCTCGTCAGCCCGAAATGAAGGGTCAGCTCATGGGCTACTTCTTCATCGGTGCTGCAATGTCCGAGGCACTGGCACTTCTGGGCCTGGTTCTGTTCTTCATCGCCTAACAAACAGCCAAAAGCGTTTTAACTTAGGAATCTGAAGAAAGGACAGGAGGCAAAATGGAAGCAATTCTTCCTAACATGAGGGAAACTATTCCCATGCTTGTCGCCTTCGTCGTTCTGCTGATCGTCCTTGGCAAGTTTGGCTGGCCGCTGCTCGACGGTATTCTGGAGAAGCGCGCAACCACCATTCGCGAAGCTCTGAAGAAGTCCGAGGAAGCACAGGCGGAAGCCGAGCGCACTTTGGCCGAGTACAAGAAGGAGCTGGCTAACGCCAAGGCTCAGGCTGCAGAGATCGTGGCTGAGGCAAAGAAGACCGGTGAGGCCGTGAAGGCCGATATCCAGGCTCAGGCCCAGGCCGAGTCCGCTGCAATGATCGAAAAGGCAAAGAGCACCATCGAGGCAGAGAAGAAGGCCGCAGTTGCAGAGCTCCAGGGCTCCATCGTCGACATCTCTGTTGCTGTTGCAGAGCGCCTTATCGGTGAGGACCTTAGCGACGATGAGCATCGTAAGATCATCGAGCGCTACGTCAACGAGGCAGGTAGTCTAAATGCCGGCTAATCGACTCGTTGAAAAGGAAAAGGTCGCCATCTACGTGAACACGTTGTTCCAGGCGGCTTCCGACGAAGGTGGTCGTGAGAAGGCGGTAGAGATCCGCGATCAGGTCGACGCCCTTGCCGGCATCATGCGCGGCAACTCCGACCTGGTGGAAACCCTGAACGACTCCACGTTGGCACCTGATCAACGCGCCCAGATCGCACGCAACGTCTTTACCAGCTGCGAGCCCGCGCTGGTGGATGTTCTGGCGGTCATGGCAGAGCGTGGCGACATCAAGCTGTTCAACCGCGTTGCAACGGCTTATGAGCGTACGGTGAGCGAAAAGTTCAACGTCACCATTGTGGACGTAACCACGGTTGTTGAGCTTGACGACCATCTGCGTGAAGTAATTACCAATAAGGCTGCCAAGGACTTCGGCACCGACATTGTTCTTCGCGAGCATATCGACAAGTCCATTCTTGGCGGCGTCTTGCTGAGCGCCAACGGCTCGCGTCTGAACGCAAGCGTTCGCTGGCAGCTCGAAAGCGCTCGTATCGAACTGAAGAAGTAGGAGGTGAATGCTAGTGACTGAAATCACCGCACAGTCCATTGACGAGGCCCTGCGTAAGCAGCTGGACGCGCTGAACACCAGCGTCGAGTCTCGTGAAGTCGGTACGGTTATGCAGGTTGGCGACGGTATTGCTCGTATCGACGGCCTGAAGGGCGCCATGATGGGCGAGCTTCTGGAGTTCGAGGGTGCAAACGGCCGCACCGTGTATGGCATGGCCCAGAACCTCGAGGAAGAGGAAGTGGGCGCCGTTCTTCTGGGTGACGTCACGGCAATCCGTGAGAACGACAAGGTCAAGACCACCGGTCGTATTGTAGAGGTTCCCTCTGGCAAGGCCTTCCTGGGCCGCGTCGTGAACCCCCTGGGTCAGCCCATCGACGGCAAGGGCCCCATCGAGGCCGAGGGCATGCGTCCCGTGGAGTTCAAGGCTCCCGGCGTTATTTCCCGTAAGCCCGTTCACGAGCCGGTTCAGACCGGCATCCTGGCAATCGACTCCATGATCCCCGTTGGCCGCGGCCAGCGTGAGCTGATCATTGGCGACCGCCAGACCGGCAAGACTGCTGTTGCAGTTGACGCCATCATCAACCAGAAGGGTCAGAACATGATCTGCATCTACGTGGCAATCGGCCAGAAGGCCTCCACGGTTGCTCAGATCGTCGAGACTCTTGAGCGTCACGGCGCCATGGAATACACCATCGTCGTTGCCGCAACCGCATCTGACTCTGCTCCTCTGCAGTACATCGCCCCCATGGCCGGTGCTGCAATGGGCGAGTACTTCCTGTACAACGGCGAGGACGGCAAGCCCGCCAACGCCCAGAACCCGGGCCGTCACGTGCTGGCCGTCTACGACGACCTTTCCAAGCAGGCTGTGGCCTATCGCCAGATGTCCCTGACCCTGCGCCGCCCGCCGGGACGCGAAGCTTATCCGGGCGACGTCTTCTACCTGCACTCCCGTCTGCTGGAGCGTGCAGTCAAGATGAACGACGAAAACGGTGCAGGCTCCATGACGGCTCTGCCGATCATCGAAACCCAGGCAGGCGACGTTTCTGCATACATTCCGACCAACGTGATTTCCATTACCGACGGTCAGATCTACCTGCAGACCGACCTGTTCTTCCAGGGCCAGCGCCCCGCAGTTGACGTGGGCATTTCCGTTTCTCGCGTTGGCGGCTCCGCTCAGATCAAGGCTATGAAGCAGGTTGCAGGCTCTCTGCGTCTGGACCTGGCTGCATACCGCGAGCTGCAGGCATTCACCCAGTTCGGCTCCGACCTGGACAAGGCTACCCAGGATCAGCTGAACCGCGGTGCACACATGACCGAGCTGCTGAAGCAGGGTCGTTACGTGCCCATGCCGGTTGCCGAGCAGGTTGCTGCCATCTACGCAGGCAACGAAGGCTACCTGGACGATCTGCCGGTGCGCGACGTTGTTCGCTTCCGCGAAGAGCTCACCGCCTACCTGCGTGCTTCCAAGCCTGAGGTTCTGGATGCTATCGTCGCCGAGGGCAAGCTGAACGACGACATCAAGTCTCAGCTGAATGCCGCTCTGGATTCCTTCAAGTCTCAGTTCGCTGCGACGGAATAGAAGGAAGGTAGACCATGCCTAACCTACACGACATAGAGAGGCGCATTAGCTCCGTACAGTCTACGAAGCAGATTACGCGTACCATGGAAATGGTTTCCGCGGCAAAGATTCGCCGTGCCACTGATCGCCTGATGAGCGCGACTCCGTGGACCATGAGCCTTTCCGAGGTGCTCCTGAACGCTGCAAAGCACGCTCCGCTGGATGCTGAGCCCCTGCTGCGCAAGCATGAGGAAGTCAAGCGCGTGCTCGTAGTGCCTGTTACCTCCGATCGAGGTTTGGCTGGCGGTTTTTCAAGCAGCATCCTTAAGGCCGCTGATCGGATCATTGCCGAGAAGACGGCCGAAGGCGCACAGGTCGAAGTCATTGCCTGTGGCAAGAAGGCAGTGGGCTATTACAAGTATCGTGGCATCGAGCCTGTTCTTTCCTTCGCCGGCAGCTCTGCCGACCCGAAGTTCGAAGAGGCGGCAGCTATTTCCGCATACGCGGGCGATGGTTATAACGTAGGGGACCTGGACGAGGTCTATCTGCTGTATAACCACGCTAAGAATGCTGGCGAGCAGGTTCTTATCGAGCACAAGGTGCTTCCTATCGACTATCGTGACTTTGCTGACATGCTTGGTCTGAACAAGAAGGAAGACATCTTTGCCGAGTGGCGCGAAAGGAAGGAAGGCGAGCTCCCTCCGTTTGAGAAGATGGACTGCGAGTTCGAGCCCGATGCTTCCGAGGTAGTGCACCACATGATGTTCGCATACATGCGCAACATGTTCTTCTTTGCACTGGTTGATTCGGCTGCAGCCGAACAGGGTGCCCGTCGCACGGCCATGAAGGCAGCAACTGATAATGCTTCCGAAATGGTTGAAACGCTGACGACTTACTATAACCGTGTACGTCAAGGCGCCATTACGACCGAGATTACCGAGATCGTCGGTGGCGCAGCAGCTTTGGAGGAGTAAATGGCTGAAGAGATCAAGGCTCAGTCGGCCGGTGCCGTGGGACGCGTGGTTCGCGTCGTCGGCGCTGTTGTTGACATTGAGTTCCCGGCAGATCAGATGCCGGCTATCTATAATGCACTTAAGGTGCAGGGCACGACTCCGCTTGGTGAAGTGGACATCGTGCTTGAGGTGCAGACGCACCTCCCCGGCGACCTGGTTCGTGCCGTCGCCATGTCGTCTACTGACGGTATGGTTCGCGGCATGGAGGCCGTCGATACCGGCAACCCCATTATGATGCCGGTTGGCCCGAACACTCTGGGCCGCATTTGGAACGTTATCGGTGAGCCCGTTGACGGCAAGCCCATGCCCGAGATCGACCAGTACATGCCGATTCACCACCCGGCACCGGCATACGAGACTCTGTCCACCAGGGCCGAGATCTTCGAGACCGGCATTAAGGTCGTCGACCTGATCGAGCCCTACATCAAGGGCGGCAAGACCGGTCTGTTCGGCGGTGCAGGCGTTGGCAAGACCGTTACCATTCAGGAGCTCATCAACAACCTGGCCCAGCAGCACGGCGGTACCTCCGTGTTCACCGGCGTAGGCGAGCGCACCCGTGAGGGTACGGACCTGTTCCTGGAAATGAGCGAGTCTGGCGTTATCGAGAAGACCTGCTTGGTCTACGGTCAGATGAACGAGCCTCCGGGAGCACGTCTTCGCGTCGGCCTGGCTGGCCTGACCGAGGCAGAGTACTTCCGTGATCAGGGTCAGGACGTTCTGCTGTTCATCGACAACATCTTCCGCTTTACCCAGGCGGGCTCCGAGGTTTCCGCACTGCTGGGCCGTATGCCCTCCGCAGTAGGCTACCAGCCCACCCTGGCAACGGAGATGGGCGACCTGCAGGAGCGCATCACCTCTACCTCTACGGGCTCTATTACGTCCGTACAGGCAGTTTACGTTCCCGCTGACGACCTTACCGACCCGGCACCGGCAACCACCTTCACCCACCTGGATGCTAAGACGGTTCTTTCCCGTGCCATCGCCGAGCAGGGCATCTACCCCGCCGTCGACCCGCTGGACTCTTCTTCCCGCGCTCTCGATCCCGAGATCGTCGGCGAAGAGCACTATCGCGTGGCCGTGGGCGTGCAGGAGATTCTGCAGAACTACCGTGACCTGCAGGACATCATTGCAATTCTGGGTATGGACGAGCTCTCCGAGGACCAGAAGATGGTCGTCAACCGTGCTCGTAAGGTTCAGAAGTTCCTGGGCCAGCCCTTCCATGTTGCTGAGGTCTTCACCGGCGTTCCTGGCGTGTACGTAAAGCTTGAGGACACCGTTCGCTCCTTCGCCGAAATCCTTGACGGCAAGTGCGACGATATCCCCGAGCAGTGCTTCCAGAACAAGGGTGCAATCGAGGATGTTTACGCAGCCTACGCGAAGATGAAGGAAGAGTAACAATGGCTATGCTTCTTTGCGAAGTCGTTACTCCCACCGAGCTCCTGTTCCATGAGCAGGCAAGCCAGGTGGACATTCCGAGCATCGATGGCTACTTCGGTGTTCTTCCTGGCCACTGCATGACGGCATGTCGCATGCAGAACGGCACGGTGACTATCTACAAGGATGCCGACCATAAGGAAAAGATTGTGTACGCCACGTACATGGGCTTTGCCCAGGTCGATACCGACAAGGTTACCGTCCTTGCCCGTCAGGCCATTCTGAAGGACGACATTGACGTTGCGAAGGTTCGTGCGCAGCGTGCAGAGCTCCAGGCGAAGATCGACGAGATCCCCGCTGAGGAGATGACCGCATTGAAGGCCAAGGCCGACAAGGTCATGCGTGACACTCTGCTGTGCGACCTTGAGTGGTGCGATGTCCAGCTGGCGGTGAGCGAGGGTAAGTAACGCCCTTAACCCCAAGGGCTCGACGGCTTCCCGCCGCCTTGCCCGGGCTTGATCAAGCCGCCTAGAGGCCCCCGCCTTGTGCGGGGGCCTTTTGCGTACGGGGGTGGCAAGAGTGTGGTATCTTCGAGCAATACGAAACGCATTCTTCCCGTATCGCCATGGTGCAGCGCATCTTTCCGAGGAGCCGCTGCAGCGGCGCGGGGCTACGATGGGAGCTGAGCATGGCCTTCGTCCACCTCCATAACCATACCGAGTATTCCCTGCTTGACGGCCTGACCCATATCAAGGACATGGTCAGGCGCGCGGCCGAGCTAGACATGCCTGCGGTGGCTATCACCGACCATGGCGTCATGAGCGGTGTGGTGGAGCTGGATACCTGCTGTGCCGCCGTGGAAAAGGAAACGGGCAAGAAGGTCAAGCCCATCTTCGGCTGCGAGGTCTACTTCACCACCGACGAAACCCTGCGCACGGACGTGAAGCCCCGGCTCTACCACCTGCTGCTGCTGGCCAAGACCAACGAAGGCTATCACAACTTGCTCAAGCTGGTGAGCGAGTCCCATACCGAAAACTTCTACTACAAGCCGCGGGTCACCTTCCCCATGCTGCAGAAGTACGGCCGCGGAATCATCGCGGCCAGCGCCTGCATCGCCGGCATCGTTCCCAAGCTCATCGACGCAGGACAGTACGATGAGGCGGTGAAATGGGCCAAGAAGCTGGCCAGCTGCTTCGACCCCGGTGACTTCTACCTTGAGCTGCAGAACCACGGCATCATGACCGATGCGGGCATGACCCAGACCCAGCTGAACTTCCAGCTGACCAAGATTGCCGCAGAGTGCGGCTTCAAGACCATCGCCACTAACGACTTCCATTACCTGACCAGGGAAGATGCCCGTGCTCAGGACATCTTGCTGTGCGTCGGCACCGGCTCCAAGGTCAATGACGAGAACCGCATGAAGTTCGAGAACGACGAGTTCTACATGAAGACGGAAGAGGAGATGCGCGAAGCGCTCAAGGACTTCCCGGAAGCATGCGACACCACCGTGGAGGTGGCTGAAAAGTGCAACGTGGTGCTGGAGCGAGAGCCCATTCTGCCCCGTTTCCCCTTGCCCGAGGGAGAAACCGAGGAGTCCTGGTTCCGTCATAAGTGCGAGGAGGGCCTGCGGAAGCGCTACGGCGACCAGGTGCCCGAGCGCGAGTGGAAGCAGTACGAGTATGAGGCCGGCGTCATCATCCAGCAGGGATTCCCGGCCTACTTCCTCATCGTGCAGGAGTACATCGAGTGGGCGCGCAGCCAGGGCATTGGCGTAGGTCCCGGCCGTGGATCGGCTGCTGGTTCCATCGTGGCCTATGCTATGGGCATTACCGACCTGGACCCCATTCCCAACGGCCTCATGTTCGAGCGCTTCCTTTCCCCGGAGCGCGTGGAGATGCCCGATATCGACGTCGACTTCGAGGACGAGCGTCGCGGCGAGGTCATCGAGCACATCAAGGAAGTGTATGGCGAAGACCATGTGGCCGGCGTCATCACCTTCGGCAAGCTGCAGGCTAAGAACGCCGTGCGCGACTCCGCCCGCGTGCTGGACCAGCCCTACGCGGTGGGCGACCGCATCTGCAAGATGATCGGCGACGAACTGGGAATCACCATCGAAAAGGCCCTGGAGACC
>JAQXGX010000098.1 GCA_029006935.1 Eggerthellales bacterium
CCATGGGCAGGGTGGTATAGGCCCCGATACCGTACTTTTTGGCTACGGCCTGACCCTGAGGCTGACCGTAAATGTAGTGCTTCTTGTTGCAGTCATCGCACACAAAGTAGGCCATGTTCTCCACCAGACCCAGAACGGGAACGTCGAAATCCTTGGTGAAGTTCACCGCCTTGCCCACGATCATGCCCACCATTTCCTGCGGAGCGGAAACGGTCACAATGCCTTCCACCGGCAGCTCCCGCAGCACGGTGAAGGCCACGTCGGAGGTACCCGGAGGCATGTCCACCAGCAGCACGTCAACGTCCTCCCAGTTGACCTCCCCCCAGAACTGCTTGATGGCGCTGTTGATGACCGGGCCGCGCCATGCCACCGGCAGGTCGTCTTCGGGAAGCATAAGGTTGATGGACATGACCTTGATGCCGGTGTTGGTGATCTTGGGGTTGATGCCGTCGGCATCGGCGGTCAGGGGCGGGTTCAGGCCGAACTGACGGGGGATACAAGGGCCGGTGATGTCGGCGTCCAGGATGGCCACCTTCAGGCCGCGGCGCTGCAGCGCACATGCCAGCAAGCCCGTGACCAGGGACTTTCCAACGCCACCCTTGCCGGACAGAATGCCGTAGACGTGCTTGACGTTTGCCCGCGCGTTCGAGGGCTCTTCGTACTCGGCGCAGTCGCCGGCAGAGCCGCACGAACCGCAGTCATGGGAACAATCGGTCATGATGATTCCTCCTTGTAGATGTTGTTTTCCGCGTGGATTCTAGCACAGCGCAGCCCGTCCGCAGACGCTGCCGCCCGCAACGGACCTGGGGACGCGGGAGCGGACGTGGCCGCCCGTCAGCGCCTGTTCTGGTACTATTAGACCCAGTCCAATACCCAACCAGAATCGAGGGATTATGCTCTTCGAAAACATAGCCATCCTTGACCAGGACCTTGACTACCTGGAAGGCCAGTTCGTGGCCACCGCCGCCAACGGCACCATAGCCTATGTGGGTCCTGAAGCCCCCGCCAACTTTGAGGGCGAAAGATACGACGGCACCGGCAAACTGCTGATTCCCGCCCTGTACAACGCCCACGCCCACGCCCCCATGACCCTTCTGCGCGGTTACGCCGAAAACGCTCCGCTGCAGCAGTGGCTCAACGACCTGGTCTGGCCTTACGAAGCCAAGATGACCCCTGAGGACAACTACTGGGCAACCCTGCTTTCCTGCGCCGAGATGGCCCGCTACGGATGCGTCAGCTTCTCGGACATGTACTACCACACCCCCGAGCGCGCTCAGGCAGTGGCGGAAAGCGGCCTGAAGGCCAACCTATGCACCTCTCCCATTGCCTTCGAGCCCAAGGACATTCGGGAGTTCCCCATCTTCGCGGAAATGGAGGAAGGCGCGGCCAAGCATCACGGCTCCGAAAACGGACGCATACGCTTTGACGCCTGCGTTCACGCCGAGTACACCAACAACGACGTGACTACCAAGAGCGTAGTGGACTGGGCAAAGGAAAAGGGCCTGGGAATGCAGATCCACCTTTCCGAAACCAAGTCCGAGGTGGAGGAGTGCAGGCAGCGCCATGGGGGCATGAGCCCGGTGGAGTGGTTCAACAGCCTGGGTGCCTTCGACATTCCCATGACCGCGGCCCACTGCGTCTGGGTGGACGAAAACGACATCCGCATCCTGGCGGAAAAGGGCGTTTCCGTGGCCCATAACCCGGCATCCAACATGAAGCTGGCCAGCGGCTTTGCCCCTATCTCTGCCATGATGGATGCCGGCGTAAACGTATGCCTGGGCACCGACGGCATGGCCTCCAACAACAACCACGACATGTTCCAGGACATGTACCTGGCCGCCCTGCTACCTAAGGGAAACCTGCAGGATCCCGCGGTCATCACCCCCAAGCAAATCTTTTCCGCCGCCACCCGCAACGGCGCACTGGCCCAGGGCCGCCCCGACTGCGGCCTGATCAAGGAAGGATTCCGCGCCGACCTGGCTGTTCTTGACATCACCGGCCCCAGCTGGACCCCCATGACCGACCCTCTGTGCAACCTGGTCTACGCCGGCCACGGCAGCGACGTGGTGCTGACCATGTGCGACGGGCGGGTAGTATACAAGGACGGAACCTGGCCCACCATTGACTTGGAGCAGGCAAAGGCACAGGTCATCGCCCGCCATCAGCGTATCTGCAACCAGCTAGCTACCCCCGAAGACCCAGCAGCCTGCGAATAACCCGAAGTAGGCCACCTTTGCCTCCACGATCTGCCATACCGTCCTGCCCG
This sequence comes from Eggerthellales bacterium, assembly GCA_029006935.1. Classification (GTDB taxonomy): domain Bacteria; phylum Actinomycetota; class Coriobacteriia; order Coriobacteriales; family Eggerthellaceae; genus SUG1186. Next base: position 2,267 of record JAQXGX010000098.1, read on the forward strand.
AGCCCTTCCGCATCGCCTGGGCCCAGTGCGCAAGCCGCCCCCTGGCTCTGACCCCAGGCCACATCCGAGTCGTGGCCTGGGGATGCTTCTTGGCCCAAACCCTGGCCCTCTTGCCTTTCCTGCTCGGGCACAGCTGGGCAGAGAAGGGGATGGTCCATGCACCACGCCTGAACGGAAAAGCCCTGCGGGGACGCAGCTGCAGACACAGCCACGCCCTCAGCCGTGGAAGAGCCTGCAGACGGGAGAACGGGAACGTAGCTTCCGTCCGGCTGGAGCAGGCGCGCTTTCAGCGTGTCGGCAAAGATCAGCTCCAGGTATTCCTGAAGGCCCGCCTTCACCTGCTCGTCCAGGATCGGAACCAGCACCTCTACCCTGCGGCGAAGGTTGCGGGTCATCAGGTCAGCTGATCCAATGTAGACTCGGGCTTGCTGCCCTTGACCGAAGCAGTAGATGCGAGCGTGCTCCAGGAAGCGTCCCACCACGCTGCGAACAGAGATGTTGGCGGTAACCCGGGGAATGCCCGGACGAAGGCAGCAGATGCCGCGAATATTCATGCGGATACGCACCCCTGCCCTGCTAGCCCTCACCAGCGCATCGATTACCGACCGCTCGGTCAGGGAATTGCACTTGATGCTGATGCTCCCCTGAGAGCCCAGCTTCGTCTGCTGCTCAATGAGCTCGCACAGCTTCTGATGCATGTTGGAGGGCGCTACGAGCATCTTATGGTACTGACCCTGCAGGTTTCCCACCAGCATGTTCTGGAAGAACGCCACCGCGTCCCAACCGATAGCTGGATCGGCGGTGAAGAACGAAAGGTCAGAGTAGATCTTGGAGGTCTTTTCGTTGTAGTTTCCCGTTCCCACCTGGGTTATCTGCACCGCACGCCCTTCCTCCATACGCGTGATCAGGCACACCTTGGAGTGACACTTGTAGGAATCGGGGCCGTACAGGATGCAGCATCCCGCCTCTTCCAGCCGCTCCGACCAGCCGATGTTGTTCTTTTCGTCAAAGCGGGCACGCAGCTCCACCAAAACCGTGACTTCCTTGCCGTTTTCGGCGGCATCGCACAGGATGCTGGCAATGCGCGAATTGGACGCAAGGCGGTACAGGGTGATCTTGATGGACACTACCGCAGGGTCGCTGGCGGACTCCTTCAGAAGCGTCAGGAAGGGATCGATGGAATCGTAGGGGAAGAACAGCATCTTGTCCGATTCCTTGATCTGCTCCGTGATGCTGCGGTCCTTGGAAAACACCGCCGAGCTTCGGGGCGAAAAGGGCACATAGCACAGCTCGGCCCTCATGTCCGCGGGGATCCTTCCCTCAAGGCTGTAGACGGAGTCTAAGACCAGGGGGGTTTGGCACACGTAGGTCTGCTCCACCCCCAGCCCCAACCGGTCCAAGACCATGTCCCGCAGGTCGTTGCAGGCATTTCCCTGGATTTCCAGCCTCACCGGGTTCAGGCGGTTGCGCTTCCTGAGCAGCTGAGACATGAACTTGCGATAGTCCAGGTCTTCGTCATCGAACTTTTCCTCGTCTTCAGTCAGATCGGCATTGCGGGTAACTGCCATGATGCAGCAATCCACGATTTCGCGTTCGTTGTACAGCGCCCCCACCTTGGCAAGGACGATCTGCTCAATGCGAACAAAACCCGCGCTCGAGGGCAAGGGCACGAAGGCTGGCACCTGGGAAGGGATTCCCACCAATCCCAGCCTGCAGGTTTCCGCATCGCAAAGCAGCACGGCAATGTAGAGCTTCTTGTTTTCCAGATGGGGGAACGGATGCCGAGGGTCCACCACCACGGGGGAAAGGAAGGGGCGGATGGCGGTTTCGAACAGCTGATCCATGTGCTCAGACTCTTCGTCCGTCAGATCAGCGCAGCGCCGCTCCACCACGCCCCGCTCCGCAAGGCTGGCCATGACCTGGGCATAGACCGCGTCACGCTGCTGGATGAGAGGCCGAACCGCGTCATAGACCAGATCCAGCTGTTCCTGAGGGGTCAAGTGAGACTTATTGTCCATGGCGGTAGGCGCCACCAGCGCCAGATCGGTCAGGGACCCCACTCGAACCATGAAGAACTCGTCAAGGTTGGAGGTGAAGATGGAGATGAACTTCAGGCGCTCGTACAGAGGCACGGAATCGTCGCAGGCTTCATCCAGAACGCGTTTGTTGAACTGCAGCCAGGAAAGCTCCCGGTTCTGAGTGTAGGAATCATAGCTGCTTGCCACGCTTGCCTTCTCCTTTGCTCTTTTGGGAAAACACTCTTCTGATCAGGTATCCTTCCCTAACTCCGAAGGATCCCACCACAATGCGGTCCGCACGCACAGCATGGGCCAGATACTGAAGCACCAGCATTCCCGGAAGTGCCGTGTGAATGCGATCGGGGCACACCTGGGTGATGGACCGGACCGCAAGACAGCGGTTCTGGGCAAAGTCGGAAAGCAAGGCATCCAGGGCAAGGACAGGAAATGCGCGCTGATCAACGGATGCGGGGGAACAATGGGAAAGCAGCTTCAAGGCAGCACGGCAGGACCCGCCCACGGCGTACAGCGTCTTGCTTTCGCCCAGGGCACCCCACTCCGGCTTTTGCAGATGGGCGGCCACGGCGTCTTCGATGGCCACCCGCTCCGACGTTGAGGGAAGCACGTCGTCCACGAAATCGCGAAACAGCCTCAACGATCCCAGGGGAAAGCCCAACACCAGCACGGGAGCCTTGCCAGAAAAGCGCACCACCTCCGAGGAACCGCCACCGATGTCGGCAAGAATGCCGTCGGAAGCATCAAGCTCGTAGCTCACCGCATCAAAGTCCATCAGGGCTTCTTCTTCCGGGGACAAGACCTCCAGGGAAACATTGCACTGGTGCTGAATGCGCTTCACCACCTGCTTGCGATTGGCTGCCTGACGAATGGTGGCAGTTGCGAAGACGTGCACCTGATCGATGGAGGAGGTCCGGGCTATTCCCACCAGCTGGTGCACCGCGTCAATGCAGCGGTCTTCGCCTTCCTTTGTCAGATTGCCGTCCTGGTCGATATAGGCGGCAAGCCCCAGCTGCTTCTTGACCTTGAACAGTCGCTTGGGAAAGGGGCGACCGGCTTGCTCCTCAACATCGTAGGCGCACATGTGAACAGTGTTGCTGCCCACGTCAATAACTGCTACGCGCATTCCGCACCTTCTTCCTGCGGGCCTTCCAAGCTGACGAAGTAGCCCATGTTCACCTTCCCCCCAGCTGCTTCGGGCATTAGTTCTCCTTTTGCGATGCTCTGGTTGTTCGTTCTTCGGAGTTGAGTTTCAACGCCATCGAACAGGCTAGGCGGCTCGTGAAAAGGTTGTGCAAAGCCGAGGAAAACCGTCTGCAAATTCCCCACACAGCAGATGGCAGGCCCGTGGTTTGGGCAGGGTGCGCCCGCCGCTTGGTCGGCTCCGTGGGCCCATGGTTTAGCGCGGGCAGTTTTTTCGCCCGTTTCGAGGGTCAAACTGGGGTTCTGTACGACGATGCTCCTCAGGGCAGGATAGTTTCCTGCTCCTTCGTCCTTATGGCGAAATGCAGGCAAGTCCCTGACCTGGTGTTTCTTCGACGTGTTGATCCGCGGAGTGGGCGAAGGGTGCTGCGATCCTGGAAATGGAAGCTAAGAGGGCCCGCGGAATCGTACAGAACCGCGGTTTCATGCCCGAAAAGGCCGTGATTTCTGCCCTGGAAACAGAATCGTACAGAACCCCGAGTTTCGATCGAAGAGGCCCTGCAGCTCAACCGATGATGGCCGCCGACACGGGCCTCGTCTCCCGCTCGGCCAAGATTCCGGGCCGACAAGTCGTTAACGTACTGAACGTCCTTCGATACACGAACGGAAAGGAGCGCGAAAATCGTTCGTGTAATGGCCCTCCCTCGATACACGAACGATTTTGCTGGTACGGATCGCCCGCCCGGCCCAGGCTCTCACGCCCCGTGTCTATTTGGGCGTCGAAAGCGGGCTCGTGCCCCAGAAATCAAGGGGCCGCTGTCAATTCAGCGGTCGAAAGAATGGGGCAGTGTCAATTCAGGTGCCGAGATTATGCTTTCGGCTATCAAATTGACACGGGCAGGCCCCGCAGCGGGTCGGATTCATTCTTTCGGCACCCAAATTGACACGGGCACGCCCATCGGCAGGCCAAGGCCATGCTTTCGGCACCTGAATTGACAGCACAACCCCGCGCAGCGGGTCCGGGCGGGGGCAGTGCAAACATAGAAACAAGAAAGGCCACCGACTGGTGGCCTTTCAGCTATTCAGTTCGTTTTAGAAGCCGCGGGCTATTCCTTCACAGAAGCGTAGAACACGGCGTCAGGGAACAGGTCGGTCAACGACTTGCCGTCCAGGAACGGAAGGTCCATGAACTCGCTCACGGTGGGCACCAGCTCGCTGGCATCAATGTAGTGGCCCTTTTCGTTGAGCTGATCAGTGCGCTGTGCGCGCCAGTAGATGTCGTTGGCATCGGTGAGGTAGTATGTTGCGCCCGCAACCTCCATGTATACCGAGTGGTTCTTATGCAGGTAGTTGGGCATTTCCTCAAAGGTGATTTCGAGTGCCTCAGCAGCCTTG
>JAQXGX010000099.1 GCA_029006935.1 Eggerthellales bacterium
CGTCCTTGCGCCAGATAGCGCAGTTGTTGGGGGTTTCGTACACGTCCACCTGGGAAACGGGCAGCCCCGCTTCGGCCAGACGGTCCGCAAAGTACTTGGCAAAGTTTTCCGCCGTGGTGCGGAAGGGCAGCATGACCAGCCTGAACTCCTCCTCCTCCAGGCAGCGGATGGTCTTTTCCATCAGCGAGCCCTCTTCCACGATGAACGCGTGGTCGAACTCTTCGGTCAGCGCCTTCAGCGCCCCCTTGAAGTCGGCAAAATCCAGGACCATGTCCTTGTTCTGGCCCTGCTCCTGCAGCTTTTCCACCTCAAGATAAGCCACCACGCGCCAGCGATGGCCGTGGAGGTTTTCGCACTTGCCGTCGTAATCGGTCAGAAAATGGGCGGCGTCGAAGCTGCTTTCGGTTCTGAGTCCGTACATGGGGCTCCTTTCCCCGCGCCCTCGCCTGGGGCGCGTCGTGATCAGTGGGTCACCAGGCCGCTAGAATTCTTCGTCATGGACCTTTTCCCACGGCAGGTCCTGCAGCTCACGTCCTTGCGGCGCTGCCGCCGGCATGCCCAGGGAAAGCATGGCTTCCAGACGAAGTCCCTGGTCGGCGGGCACGTTCAGGGCATCGAACACATAGGATTCCGTGGACACGCCTTCGGCGGCCTCCCGCATGCGACCCTGGATCCAGCAGCTGCCCAGCCCCAGGTCGCTGGCGGCCAGGTGCATGTTGGCCATGGCGATGGAGCAGTCCTCGATCCAGGTGTCGGACACGTGCTCGTTGCCCAGCACCACGATGGCGGCCTCCGCGCCGGCAAGCATGCCCGCGCCCGCAACGCGCGCGTGGGAAAGATGCTCCAGCTGGGCCTTGTCGGTGACCAGCAGCAGCTCCCACGGCTGGCGACCGCGACCGGAAGCCGACGCCAAGCCGGCGGCCAGCACCTGGTTCAGCTTTTCAGCGGGAACGGTTTCGCCCGAATATGCCCGCACGCTTCGACGCGCCAGAAGCGCTTCCAATACGCCCATGACTTCTCCTGCCTGCACGATTCCTGAGTTTGCTTAACCTGAACAGTATACCTTCCCCGTCCATCACACGCTCCAAAGTCTGCGCCTCAAGCAAAGCGCACCCTGCTTGGTCCACACCCCAGCTGCGCGCCCCACCGCCAGGAACCCCGTCCCAACCCGGAAGCGACTATAATACGCAGATGAAACCCACTGAACATCCCACAAGGAGCATCCATGGCCGGACTGTCCACCCCCGCTGGCAAGGCATCGCCAGGTATTGCCCGCCGCACCCTGCATTACTACTGGCAGGTCACCCGCAACCACCTGGGCTTCTTCGCCGCCCTCATGATCTGCACCTTCAGCTACATCGCCCTGCTGAGCTACGGAAACCCCCTGGTCATGAGCGCCATCGTGGACCGGGTCAGCCAAAGCCCCGTTGCCGCCGACCAGGTGTGGAGCGTGTTCGCTCCCTACATTGCCGCCCTCATTGCCGTGAACGTGGTGGGGCAGGCATGCAGCAAGCTGCAGGACTACTTCCTGTACAAGCTGGAGATCGCCGCCAGCTACGATCTGGCCACCATGAGCTTTGACGCCCTGTGCAACCAATCCATGAGCTTTCACTCCAACCGCTTCGGCGGCACCCTGGTCAGCCAGACCAGCAAGTTCATGAGCGCCTACAACCAGATCATCGAAACCCTGAACTGGCCCTTTACCGCGGTGTTCACCTCCATCGTGTCCACCTGCGTGGTGCTGCTTCCCCGCGTGCCGCTCTACGTTGCCGTGCTCATGGTGCTGCTGGCGGTGTACGGAGCAGTCAGCTACTACCTGTACAAGCGCATCCTGGTGCTGAACGAAAAGGCCGCCAGCGCCCAGAACACCCTTTCCGGCGAACTTTCCGACAGCGTTGCCAACATTCTGGCGGTGAAGACCTACGGCCGAGAAGACTACGAGCGCGGCCTGTTCGACGCCGCCAACAAGGAAGTGGTCCAACGCGACTCCAAGCGCATGTGGGCAAGCCTGACCCGCGGCATCATCACCGCCTGCATCACCGTGGTGATCATGGCCATCGTGACGGTGTTCATTGCCGGCGGCAACGCGTGGTTCGGCATTACCCCGGGCACCCTGGTGATCATGTTCACCTACACGTACAACATCACCAACCAGTTCAACTTCATCAACTCCGGACTGCAGCGCTTCAACCGAGCCTTCGGCGACGCCTCCGGCATGACCCAGGTCCTTGACGAGCCCCGCCTGGTGGCAGACCTGCCCAACGCCCCGGACCTTCAGGTAACTCAGGGCCAAATCCAGTTCCAGGACCTGAGCTTCCACTATACCGACGGCAACGTGCGCACCCAGGTCTTTGACCACTTCCAGCTGCACATCCCCGCAGGTCAGCGCGTGGGTCTGGTGGGCATGAGCGGCGCAGGAAAGACCACCCTGACCAAGCTGCTGCTGCGCCTTTCCGATGTACAGGAAGGCCAGATCCTGGTGGACGGCCAAAACATTGCCCGCACCACCCAGCAGTCCCTGCGCCGCCAGATCGCCTACGTGCCCCAGGAGGCGCTGCTGTTCCACCGCACCGTGGCGGAAAACATTTCCTATGGACGGCCCGACGCCACCATGGAGCAGATTCGCGAGGCCGCCCGCCAGGCCAACGCCCTGGAGTTCATCGAGCGGCTGCCCCAGGGATTCAACACCATCACGGGCGAGCGGGGCGTCAAGCTTTCCGGCGGACAGCGCCAGCGGGTGGCCATTGCCCGAGCCCTGCTGGCCGACTGCCCAGTATTGGTGCTGGACGAAGCCACCAGCGCCCTGGACTCCGAAAGCGAGCACCTGGTCCAAGACGCCCTGGCCACCCTCATGAAGGGCCGCACCTGTATTGTGGTGGCCCACCGCCTGTCAACGGTGGCCAACCTGGACCGCATTGTAGTGCTGGGCGAAGGGAAGGTGATCGAGGACGGCCCCCACGCCCAGCTCATCGCCCAGGACGGACCCTACGCGCAGCTGTGGAACAGGCAGACCGGAGCGTACCTGGATTAGGGCAAAATCCCCCTTCGGAAGAACGGAAGTGGTCCTTCCTTCCCGCTACAATGGAGGAGTACGCGCCCAAAACAGCGGCACACACCGACCTGACGAAGGAGATTCCCATGCCCGCAAATCTGGAAGAGCTGATCGTGAACATTCCCGACTTCCCCAAGCCGGGCATCATCTTTCGCGACGTGACCCCCGTGTTCGGAAGCGCCGAGGGGCTGAAGGCCATGACCGACCTGCTGGCCCTGCGCTATTCCGGTAGGGGCATCACCAAGGTGGTGGGTGCCGAGTCCCGCGGCTTCATGGTGGGCGCACCGCTGGCATATGCCCTGGGCGTGGGCTTTGTTCCCGCCCGCAAGCCGGGCAAGCTCCCCCGGGAAGTCCTTTCCGAAAGCTATGAGCTGGAGTACGGCACCGACGAGCTGCAGATCCATACCGACGCTCTGACCAGCGAAGACGTGGTCCTGCTGGTGGACGACCTGCTGGCAACCGGCGGAACCGCCGCCGCTCAGGCCCGCCTGGTGCAGCAGACCGGCGCCCGCATTGCAGGAGTTGCCTTCCTGATCGAGCTCACCGACCTGGGCGGCCGCACCAAGATCAAGCAGGCCACCGACGCAGAAATCTACTCCATCCTCCAGGCAACGGAAGAGTAGAAGCCCGCAGAAGAGCCGAAACAGCAAGCGGGCTGGCAGCGCATGCCGCCAGCCCGCCTTTCACGTAAAAGCGCAGTGAGCAGCCCGCGAAAGGACTGCTTCTTTCTTCCTGCCCTATGCCACCAGGAAGAACTTCACCAGGAACAGCAGGGAGATCACGTAGGTCAGAACGGAAACATCCTTGGCCTTGCCGCTGAACACCTTGATGACGGTGTAGCTGATCATGCCGATGCCGATGGCATGGCCGATGGAGCTGGAAATGGGCATGGCGATCAGCATCAGGGCCACGGGAACCATGACGTCGAAGTCATGGAAGTCGACCTTGCTCAGGCCACCCAGCATCAGAACGCCCACGTACACCAGAGCCGCGGAAGTGGCAGGCGCGGGAATGATCTGAGCAAGGGGGGCGATGAACATACACAGCAGGAACATGATGCCGCAGGTCAGCGCTGTCAGGCCCGTACGGCCGCCGGCCTCGACACCGGAAGCGGACTCCACGAAGGTGGTCACGGTGGAAGTGCCGGTCAGAGCGCCCACGCAGGTACCCACGGAGTCGCACAGCAGGGCTTCCTTCATCTGGGGCATCTTGCCCTCTTCGTCCACCATGCCAGCACGGGATGCGGTGCCCACCAGGGTGCCGATGGTGTCGAACATGTCGATCATGCAGAAGGTCACGATCAGGGTGATCACGGTGAACCAGCCGATCTGCATGAAGCCGGCAAAGTCGAACTTGAACAGGGTCAGCGTGGCCATGTCGGCGAAGGGCGGAATCCAGGATGCGGTTGCCAGGGCCTCGAAGGGATTGATGCCCAGGAACAGCATGTCGCCGGCCCAGTAGATCACCGAGGCAATGAGCATGCCCAGGATCACGCTGGCCTTGATGCCCCGCTTCTGCAGAATGATGATGGAGAACAGGCCGATGAACAGGGTCACCACGGAAAGGACCATGACCGGGTAGGCATCGCCCATGGTGGTGCTGGCAACGTTTGCGGTCAGGGAGCCGAAGAAGTCCTTCATCACGAAGAACTGCTGGCCATCGCTGTTGGCGATGTAGATGTTGGATCCCAGGCCAATGTTGAGCAGCATCAGGCCAATAGCCGGGGAAATACCCAGCCGCACGCCCAGGGGAATGGACTCCACGATCTTTTCGCGGATGTTTGCCAAGGTCAAAACCACGAACACAATGCCTTCGGCCAGAACAATGACCAAAGCCGCCTGGAAGGAGGCCACGTAGGTCATGCCGGTCATCATGGCAATGTTGCCCACCACCACAGCGAAGAAACTGTTCAGGCCCATGCCCGGAGCCAAGCAGAAGGGCTTGTTGGCAATGAAGGCCATGCAGATCATGGCAATGCCAGAAGCCACGCAGGTTGCCAGGAAGACCGCGTTCCACAGCTGCATGCCGCCGTCAGTGAAGCCGTACCCCGCCAAGATGTTGGGGTTTAGCGCAATGATGTACGCCATAGTCATGAACGTGGTCAGACCCGCGATCACTTCGGTGCGGACGTTCGTCCCGTTCTCCTTCAACTTGAATAGTTTTTCCACCTTGCAGTCCTTTCTCATAAACTGCCACCCCGTCCCGAGGCTTCAGAACACAACGAAAACAGAATACTTCACCGCCGTCCACAAAACGTCCACAATCGGCGTTCTTTTGGGCGGAACCTGCTCTCTGAGCGGCGAACTTATCCAAGATCACGCTTCTTTGCAAGCATCCCTGCCCGCCCTGGAAGCCCTTCGGAAAAGCTTGGGCTCAATCCCTGGTCCAATTATTCCTCTTGCGCCCGCCACGCCGATTCGCTAAGGTAAGGCCATCCACAACCGAATACCACAAACCGTTGAAGCGGAAGTAACGGTGGTCGTGCACTTACAGAGAGTCGGGGCAGCTGGAATCTCGGCAGAACGCAAACCATCAAATGGGCCGCTGAGGGCGTGGGGAAAGAACCGGGGTCCAAACCTGGAACAAGTATCCGCGACGTGAGGGCATACGTCAGTTGCCGGGAATGTGATGGCATTCCGCAGAGTGCACGGCCTGGTCCGTGAATCAAGGTGGTACCGCGAGCTTCGAACTTTCAAGCCCGTCCTTGACAAGAAGATGTCAGGGGCGGGCTTTTGCTTTTCCGACCCGGCTTCTTCGCCCCGGGCAGCCCCTCCATCAGGGCCGCCAAACGTAGGGCCGGCAAGGCGCCGGCAGCAAGCCAGCCAAAGGGCTCGGAAGAAAGGAAGCAGACCATGACCGCCAACGCAAACACCAACGAAAACACCAAGATCCCTTATCGCCTGTACCTGCGCGAAGACCAGATTCCGCAGCAATGGTACAACGTCCGCGCAGACATGCCGGAAAAGCCCGAGCCCATGCGCCTGCCCAACGGCGCCGTGGCCGAGTTCGAGCACATCACCCCGGTCTTCTGCGACGAGCTGGTTCGCCAGGAGCTGGACGATTACACCCCCTTCTTCCCCATTCCCGAAGGCGTGCAGGAAATGTACAAGGTGTACCGCCCCAGCCCCCTGTGCCGCGCCTACAACCTGGAGCAGGCTCTGGGCACGCCGGCCAAGATCTACTACAAGTTCGAAGGCAACAACACCTCCGGCTCGCACAAGCTCAACTCCGCCCTGGCCCAGGCCTACTACGGCGCCGAGCAGGGCTTGACCACCATCACCACCGAAACCGGCGCCGGCCAGTGGGGTACCGCCCTTTCCGAAGCAGCCGCCCACTACGGCCTGGACTGCGAGGTCTTCATGGTGAAGTGCTCCTATGAGCAGAAGCCCTTCCGTCGCAACATCATGCAGACCTTCGGCGCCAACGTGACCCCCTCCCCCTCCAACACCACGGAGATTGGCAAGAAGATGCTGGCAGACAATCCCACCAGCACCGGCTCCCTGGGAACCGCCATTTCCGAGGCGGTGGAAAAGGCCCTGCACGTGCCCCAGAACAAGGGCCGCTACCAGCTGGGCTCCGTGCTGAACCAGGTGCTGCTGCACCAGTCCATCATCGGCTTGGAGTCCAAGGCTGCCCTGGAAGAGCTGGGCGAGTACCCGGACGTGGTCATCGGCTGCGCCGGTGGCGGCTCCAACGTGGGCGGCCTGATCAGCGCCTTCATGAAGGACAAGCTCCAGGGAACCAAGCCCAACACCGAGTTCATTGCCGTTGAGCCCGCATCCTGCCCCAGCCTGACCCGCGGCCGCTTTGCCTACGACTTTGCCGACACCGGCCAGACCTGCCCCCTGTGCAAGATGTACACCCTGGGCAACGGCTTCCTGCCCAGCCCCGACCACGCCGGCGGCCTGCGCTACCACGGCATGAGCCCCGTCGTTTCCAAGCTGGTCCACGACGGCTACATGAAGGCCGTTGCCGTGAAGCAGACGGAGGTCTTCGAGGCAGGCGTGAAGTTTGCCAAGCTTGAGACCATCCTGCCCGCCCCCGAGTCCGCCCACGCCATCAAGGTGGCTATTGACGAGGCCCTGAAGTGCAAGGAAACCGGGGAGGAAAAGGTCATCCTGTTCGGCCTGACTGGCACCGGCTACTTCGACATGTACGCCTACGACGCCTTCAACAACGGCACCCTGGAAGACCACATCCCCACCGACGAGGAGCTGGAAGCCGGTTTTGCCACCATCCCCGCCGTGCCCGGCATCCAGTCTGCCGGCGGCCTGCCCCTGGAGTAGGATCGGGGTTTCGCCCTTCCCCAACAGATTTCCACGGAGGGGGTTCGCACTCCCCAACGGCGAATCCCCTCCGCTTCCCCCATCGCCTCTTCTCCACAGTAGCCATGGACCCGAGGGCACCCGCTTACGCCGCCCCCGGGTCCGCTTACGCCGCCCGGTCATACCCCTTGCCCCACCTGTACCCGCAGGCTCACAATAGGCAAATACCCTTCGGAGCGCAGGCTCCGAGCACTGGAAGGAAGCAGCGCATGATCGTTCGCAAAGCACAGCCGCTGGAGTTCGAAGTCGTGATGGACTTCTACAACTTCATGATCGACGCCACCGACGGCGCCCCTTCGTCCCCTCGTTGGGAGCGGGACGTGCATCCAACCCGAGACGAAATCCGCACATCCATTGACGCAGGCCAGATCATGGTCGCCGTGCACCAGGATGCCGCCGCCACCGGTCCTGAGGACCAAAACCCCCTGCTGGCGGTCATGCGCTTGGCTCAAGAGCCCTTCTATGCCCCGGGCACCCAGTGGATCAACAATGTGCCCGACGATCTGATCAGCACCATCAGCCTGCTTGCGGTGCATCCCAGCACCCAGCACCAGGGAATCGGACGAAAGATGGTCCGGGTGGCCATTGCCGAGTCCATGGGCTGGGGCGTGAAGTCCATTCGCCTTGACTGCATCGAAGGCAACGACCAGGCAGCCCGCCTG
>JAQXGX010000100.1 GCA_029006935.1 Eggerthellales bacterium
CGGACCAGCCCGTTCACGGAAAGGCGCCAGTAGGCCACCCCCAGCACCACCAAGGACAGGACGAAGACCACGCAGCTCACCACGGGGTTGCGGCCGATCTGCCGCTCGGATCCTTCGTGGGCGCTGATCAGGTCCGCCAGCTTCCTGCGGGAAACAAAGACCACGTCCACCAGTGCGGACAGCAGGAAGATGCCGGCAAAGCACGCCAGGGTCAGCACGATTGCCTTCACCGAGACCACGAACTGGTACTTGGTCATGGTGGTACCCATGAGCGCCGCCGTGGCAAAGGAAAGGCCCTGGGAAGCCCCCACGCCCACCAGCAGGCCCGCCGCCAGGGAAAGCGCGCCGATCAGGGCCGTTTCCACCAGCAGGATGCGGGCCACGCGACCAGCACCCATACCCAGCATCAGGTACATGCCGAACTCGCGCTTGCGCCGCTTCAGCAAAAAGCGGTTGGCGTAAACGACCAAAAACGCCAGGACGAAGGCAACGGCGCCGGAAAACAGCCCCATCATGTACTCCATCAGATCCAGCATGCGCTGGCTTTCGGTGCTCAGGGCATCGAACATGACGGACTGCTCGGTAAGGGCGTTGAAGGCGTAGAACATGGCCACGCCCAGGGCCAAGGTCAGAAAGTAGATGGCGTAGTCGCGGGCGCTGCGCCGGACGTTTCGCCACGCAAGCCTAAGCGTCATCACGCACCTCCCCGCTCAGGAAGGACTGAACCTCCATGATGCGGTCGAACAGCTCCTTGCGCTCGCCCTGGCCCACGACCTGGGTGAACACGGCGCCGTCCTTGATGAAGATCACCCGCTGGGCAAAGGACGCGGCATAGGCGTCGTGGGTGACCATGACAATGGTGGCTCCCATTTCCCGGTTCATGCGCTCAAGCGTGCGCAGCATCACCGTGGCGTTGCGGGAGTCCAGGGCGCCGGTTGGCTCGTCGGCCAAGATCAGCGCGGGGCTGCCCACCATGGCGCGCGCCGCGGCAACGCGCTGCCGCTGACCACCGCTCATCTGACCGGGAAGCTTGTCCAGCACATCCTCCACGCCCAGGTCGCAGGCAACCTTGCGCACCATGCCGTCGATGCTGGAAGGACGCGCTCCCTGAATGGTCAGGGAAAGGGCTATGTTCTCGTACCCGGTCAGGGTGTCCAGCAGGTTGGAGTCCTGGAAGATGAAGCCCAGCTGGCTGCCGCGGAAGCGGGCCAGGTCGCGGCCACGCAGGCGGGAAAGGTCCTGGCCTCCCACCACGATCTGCCCCGACGTGGGACGCTCGATGGTGGCGATGCAGTTCAGCAGCGTGGACTTGCCGGAACCGGACGGGCCCATGATGGCCACCATCTCTCCTTGCGCCACCTGCATGCTGATCCCGTTCAAGGCCTTGGTCACGGCATCCTTGCCGCCAAATATCTTCTCCAGCTGGGAAACCACCAGCGCCGGCGCGGGACCGGAGCCGGCGAAGACGGCCTCCTGCGCTCGAAGGGAACCTTGAGATTGTGCGTGTTTCATGAGAAGACCTCCCTCTAATCGGTGTGCCTTCATGTTCCTATTCGGCGCGCAGCTCTGCCATCGATTGGAGTTACGCCTTCCTTACGAAGCCGTCACCTTTGCGCGGGAGCGGTCATGAGGGAAGGTCAGGGTCACGCAGGTCCCCTCCCCCACCACGGACTGGATTCGCAGGCCAATGCCCATGGCGGCGCAGGCCTGGGCCGCCAGGTACAGCCCCATGCCGGTGGACGTGCCCTCCGCGCGGCCGTTGGATCCGGAAAAGCCCCGGTCGAACACGCGGCCCAGCTCGCTTTCGGGAATGCCGCAGCCGTTATCCTCCACCATCAGCTCCGTGCGCCCCGCGGGGGTGTTCGGGTCAAGCAGGCAGCTGGAGAACGTCACCGTTGACGCTCCGTACTTCGCGGCGTTGGTCAGCAGCTGCTTCAGAACAAAGCGCACCCAGGGCTCATCGGAAAGCACCTGCACCTGGGAGTCCACCTGGAACCGAGGAGCCACGCCCCGCTCGATGAGCAGCGTGGCCAGCTCCTTGCAGGCGTCCTTGCACACCGCGGCCAGGTCCACCGGCCGAATGGCGTAATCGGCGGAAAGATTGCTGGTCCGGGCGCTGTAGAGCACCCGCTCGCAGGCAAGGGAAATGCGGTCCAGCTCCCGACGCAGCGCCAGGGCATCCGGCCCGTGCATGCGCTCCAAGGTCAGGCGGGCGGCGGCAAGGGGGGTCTTGATCTCGTGGGTCCACAGCTCGGCGAACTCCCTATTCCCCGCCGCGGCCTCCCGCTCCCGGGCAAGGTCCGCCCCGTCAGCGGCAACGATGGCGCTGCAGGCGTCAAAGAGCAGCTGCCCGTCCTGGAACCGCGGACGCCGCAGCAGCGAGGTCAGGTAGTAGGCGTGCTCCATTCCCTCCAGGGCGGCGCAAAGCTCGGCGTAGAAGCGCTTTCTCCGTAAGTATTCCCAGGTCAGCATGGCAATCACGATCAGGGCGAAAAACGCTCCCATCACCACCGAACCCGCCGTGTTCACCCCCAGCACCGAGGCCATCAGGGCCAGGAAGGCAGACCCCGCAGCCCCCAGCGCCAGCACGGGCCAGCGGTCCTGTAGGAAGCTGCCCAGGGTGAATGGGCTCATACCAGGTATCCTTCGCCCCTACGGGTCCGCACGTAATCGACAGGGGCCCCTATGGACGAAAGAGCCTTCCGCAACCGGTTCACGTTCACCGTCAGGGTGTTGTCGTCCACGAAGGCGTCGGACTCCCACAGCTCGCACATGATCTCCTGACGGGACACCACGCTGCCCGCCCCGCGCATGAGCAGCGCCAGGATGCGGGCCTCGTTGCGGGTGAGCTCGGTGCTGCGGCCGCCGCACTCCACCCGGCCCGATCCCACGTCCAGGGTCACCCC